>JAHDHW010000031.1 GCA_020631105.1 Saprospiraceae bacterium
CATTTATCTTCCAACCGGAATGATGATCCCCAAATAAGGAATAACATAATTATCATTATAATCATAACTCCCCTCGTCAAAAGAAAGGATTAATCCGAAGTCAAGTGAAAAACGATTCCACATCGCTCTTCCCCCTGTCATGGTAAAAGAATTAATATCGCTATAATAGTTAGATACTCCGATATTCCAAGCGAGCGTTTCAAGATAAAGAGACATGCGCCTTCCTACCCTGACATTCCCTCCTAAAGCAAGTGCGGGAGTATCAATCCATTCATCATCATAAATACCATATCCAGTACCTATCGTCAAACTAATATTATCATCTCCATAGGTTAACATCCCAAAACCAAAGGTCCCGTTAATTCCATCAGAATATGGATCAAATAATATCCGGCCATGAAAAAGGCTGGCACTGATATGAAGTTTCTCTTTTTTAGTTTTAATACGAAACCGAGGTGCTATCCAGGCAGGAGTCCCTGCCCCATCAAAAATAAAGGCCGGTATCATTCCGACACCTACCCCAAAACTTTCAGACAACTGCAAATGCAAATGATTAATCAGCACATATCGATTCTCATAATAACTTCCGGCACCTTTCCCTCCACGAAAAATTCCGGTAGGTAATAAAACATATCGATTCGGAAAATCATTTTGATACCAATTCAGCGCATCAATCGAGTGATCACTTGTAATTGGACGTTTTAACTTAATAGTTGACTTAAGAATCTGAATCTCTCCAAGGTTTTCGGTCTGTAGCGTTAACGTTTCCTCATCTTCTCCCATAATATAACCCACATAACGATTACCATCTTCGGTTTGGACTTTCCAACGGAGGCTATCCGTCTGAGTTTGTGCATACAATTGAGTAGAAAAAAAAATCCCTAGGAAAGCAAACAGGAGGGTTAAGATTGTTTGTTTTTTATTCATAGCTTTAATTTACAAAAGGTTCATAATTCCTTAACGCAAGAAACTTTACAAAGCTTCCTTTCTATTATATTTTTGTAGTAGTAAATGCTAGAATAACTAAGGTTGTTGCTCGACTTCGGTGAGAATAAGATTAGGAAATAAAAAACGCCGAATCGAGCAATCATACCTTAACTTACTCAAATAAACTGCTCTTCCATATCCATTTACCTTCTCTATCCCAATCCTCTAATATCTGACTTTCTCTAAAAATCATTGATGCAACATTCCATCAATTTAAATGGTTATTTTGATTTCCTTTCGTATTCGATTTAGTATATTTGTACGTTACCGTACTATCGAATTATTATAATTGAATCTGAGCGCGATAAAACCTGTTGTATCCTAATTATTCGCTGAGTTTCGCTGCCACCAGGCAAGCGGACACCTTTGAATAAACAGGCCTTACGGCCTTATCGCCCTTCGCAACATAATTACTTATGCCTGATTTCGTTCACCTGCATTGTCATACTCAATACTCCTTACTTGATGGCGCCGCCAATATTGGTACCATGATGGATAAAGCTGTCGCAGACGGTCAAAAAGGAGTCGCCCTGACGGATCACGGGAATATGTTCGGCGCTTTTAAATTTGTAGCAGAAGCTAACAAAAGAGGTATTAAGCCAATCGTTGGTTGTGAGTTTTACCTCGTTGAAGATCGACATAAGAAAGCCTTCTCTCGGGCAGCCGGAGAGTCCGACAAGCGTTTTCATCAATTGATGCTGGCAAAAAACCAAACAGGTTACCAAAATCTTTGTAAGCTTTGTTCTCTTGGTTTTATAGAAGGGAAATACTCAAAATTCCCTAGAATCGACAAAGAGCTGATCGAGAAATACCACGAAGGAATCATTGCAACCAGTTGTTGCCTCGGAGCAGAAGTTCCTCAGGCAATACTCAGAGGTGATCTGGAGAAAGCAGAAGAACTCCTTAAGTGGTGGCTCAATATTTTTGGAGAAGATTATTATATCGAATTACAGCGCCACCGTGGACTTGAAAATATTGATGGCACCGGTGTAAGCCAGGAAGATATTAATCAGGAGTTAATAAAATTAGCTCGGAAGCATAATGTCAAAATTATTGCGACCAATGACTCTCACTACGTAGAAGAAGAAGATTGGGCGCCGCATGATATTTTACTTTGTATCAATACCGCAAGTATTATAGAAGAACCAAATCGTTTTAAGTTTCCAAGCTCTGACTTCTTCTTTAAGACACAGGCACAAATGAATCAGCTTTTCAGTGATGTGCCAGAGTCGATTGATACGACTATGGAAATCTTTAGTAAGATTGACGAGCTAAAATTAGCAAGAGACGTTCTTTTGCCTGCTTTCCCGCTCCCTCCGCAATATAAAACGCAGGATGAATACCTCCGTGGGCTTACCTTCGACGGTGCCAAGAAACGTTATGGGACTATCACTCCCCAGATTGAAGAGCGACTTAATTTCGAATTGGATGTAATCAAACAATCCGGATATCCGGGATACTTCCTGATCGTACAGGACTTCACCAATACGGCTCGTGAGATGGGGGTATCGGTAGGGCCTGGTCGTGGATCAGCCGCCGGATCAGCCGTTGCTTACTGTGTAGGGATCACCAATGTCGACCCAATTAAGTACGATTTACTTTTTGAGCGTTTCCTTAATCCCGAGCGGATCTCCATGCCGGATATCGATATTGATTTTGATGATGTAGGTAGAGCTAAAGTAATTGACTATGTAATTCAAAAATATGGTCGTAATCAAGTTGCACAAATTATCACCTACGGCTCGATGGCTGCTAAGTCCTCTATCCGTGATGTAGGGCGTGTACTGGATGTACCACTTTCAGATGTTGATCGTATTGCCAAAACTTTTCCGACGCACTTATCAGCATCCTTGAATAAAGTATTAGCACCCAAGGATATTGATCCGGGCCTAAAAGGAAAAATGAATTCGGATGATATCGAGATGGCTTATAACTTCCGAAAATTGGCCGAAGGTAATGACATCATCGCTAAAACGATTACTACTGCAAAAAAACTGGAAGGCTCTATCCGAAATACGGGGATTCATGCTTGTGGAGTTGTGATTACACCTGGAGATATTACAGATTATGTCCCCGTAACGGTTGCCAAAGATTCGGACTTACTAGTTTCTCAGTTTGATAATAGCGTAGCAGAAGATGCAGGCTTACTAAAAATGGATTTCCTTGGACTCAAGACTTTGACGATTATCAAGGATGCCTGTAAAATCGTAAAACAGACTAAGGGTATTGAAATCGATCCCGAGGAAATCCCCTTGGAGGACGAAGAAACTTACAAACTATTCCAACGAGGAGACACCATTGGTATCTTCCAGTATGAGAGTAGTGGAATGCAAAAATATATGCGAGAGTTGGTTCCCAACAAATTTGAGGATCTCATCGCAATGAACGCTTTGTATCGCCCGGGACCATTAGCCTATATCCCTAACTTCGTAGCGCGTAAGCATGGTCGAGAACCGATCACCTACGATCTCCCTGCAATGGAAGAATACCTTGCAGAGACTTACGGGATTACCGTCTATCAAGAGCAGGTAATGCTCTTATCCCAAAAGCTGGGTGGTTTCTCCAAAGGTCAGGCAGATGCCCTGCGTAAGGGGATGGGTAAAAAGAAGAAGGCTATTATTGATAAGCTATATCCAATGTTTTTGGAAGGCTGTGAAAAGAATGGCCACCCCAAAGAGATCATTGATAAAATATGGAAAGACTGGGAAGCTTTCGCTTCTTATGCCTTCAACAAATCTCACTCTACCTGTTATGCCTTTGTTGCTTTCCAGACTGCTTACTTGAAAGCACACCACCCTGCTGAGTTTATGGCATCGGTGCTCACCCATAACAAGAGCGACATTTCTAAACTTACATTCTTCTTGCGAGAATGTAAACGGATGGGTATTGAAGTACTCGGACCAGATATTAACGAAAGTCAAGCAGATTTTTCAGTGAACAAACAAGGTCAAATTCGTTTTGGTCTAACAGCATTAAAAGGTGTAGGAGAAGGCCCGGTGGAAACCATCCTTGATGCTCGAAAAAGTCAACCTTTCGAAAGTCCTTTTGACTTCGTACGCCGGATTGACTTCCGCGTCTTTAACAAAAGAGCACTTGAAAGTCTAGTCCTTGGAGGAGGACTTGATCTGTTTGATTCGATCCCTCGTTCAACTTATTATGCACCCTCCGAAAAATACGATACTTTCCTGGAGCATTTATTGAAATATGGGAATGCCTATCAGAATCAAAAAGCACAAAGTGCGAACTCTCTATTTGGAGATTCAGCGGATAGCATGATCCCAGAGCCCAAAACGCCTCCGGCGCCTCACTGGAGTCTTATCGAAAAACTAACCCGGGAGAAAGAAGTTACCGGAATTTATATTAGCGGTCATCCGCTGGATGACTATCGGATTGAAGTACAAAATTTCACCACTTGTTCGCTGGATCGCATCCAAAATTTCAAAGGTGCAAATGTCAACGTTGCAGGAATTGTAACTTCCGCTCAACACCGTGTCAATAAAAAAGGAAATGGCTGGGGATTATTCACCATCCAGGACTATAATGATGCCGTAGAGTTTCCGCTCTTTGGCGAAGACTATCAAAAATTCAAACACCTCTTCGAAGCTGGTGCAGTACTTTATATTAAAGGATCTATGCAGAAACGCTGGAATTCTGAAGAGTACCAGCTAAAAATTAAAGAAGTTCGGCAATTGGATACAATCGGTCAGGAAATGACAGAATCCATTACCTTAAAACTTCCATTGGAAAGAATATCCAAAGAACTCATTGACGATATCGACAACCTTTGTAATACCCATACAGGAAAACATAAACTCAAAATGATTTTCCTTGATCGGATGAATAAAATCTCTTTAGATCTGGTTGCTAGTGAGACTCACGTTAATGCTGATGCTGATTTTGTGCAAGAATTAGAAAGACTTGGCGTACAATACAAAGTAAACTAAAACTAATAAGTGGTTAAGGCTAATACAAATCAATGTTTATCCTTAACCGCTTAAACATAACCTCTTTACCGAAACCATTCATGAAATACATTTACCTCTTGTTATTTCATTTGTTAGCAGCTACTATCGCTTACGCTCAACCCCTCCCGCCTACTGCAATCAAAACAGGTATTGGAATTACCGACTACAATCGCGAAAACGAAAACGCACCAACACTTCTTTTGGCATTTAATAAAGACTTCTTGCCAAAGACGGCAATCGAAGTAAGCCTTGAATGGGCATTACCCATAGACTACCAGTTAGATTTTGAATCTGGCAAACTACAAAGCCTTAGAATAGGGCTCTCTTTTCTGTACAAAGCAGTAGACGAGCGCAATCAATTACTTCATTTAGGTTTAGGCTTTTCTGGAGGACTATATAATCGAGACTATATTGAAGTTTTTGCAAGTGGCAGTATCCAGGAACAAAGAACAGATTTAACGCCTGGCTTCGCCGCAATAGTTGAATACCATTATGTACTTCCTAATGATCTTTTTATTGGTGCCCGGGGCTCCGCGTTCCGCTACGACGCTGATCGCGGGGGATGGAGTTTGGGATTAGTAGGCGGCATCAGATTTTAGTCCTTCGATTAATTCAAAGAATAAACAAACATGAGAATTTCAGGCTTTACAATGGTTAAAAATGCGACTAAGCTCTACTACCCTATCCGGGAAGCAATCTTATCGATACTACCAATTGTAGATGAATTCGTTATTGCACTTGGAGACTGTGACCCTGATGATAAAACTCGTGAAACCATCGAAAGTATTCAAAGTGAGAAAATCAAAATCATCGATACTGTCTGGGATCTTAAGACCTTCCCTAATGGCACTGAAAATGCTCATCAGACAGATATCGCAAAATCTCATTGCTCAGGAGACTGGCTCTTCTACCTCCAGGCTGATGAAGTCATCCATGAAAAATATCTACCTGTAATTAAGGAGTATGCTGAACGTTTTTTATCAGATGAACAAGTCGAAGGATTTCTTTTTAATTATATACATTTCTGGGGCGACTACCAACATCATCAAAACAGCCATGGCTGGTACAAAAAAGAAATCCGCATAATTCGTAACCATCCAGATATTCACTCCTGGGAGTCTGCTCAGTCTTTTCGTCGCATTCCAAATTTTGACGGCCAACATTATCGCCAGCAGGAAGGCACCTATAAACTCAAGGTGGTCCAACTCCCCGCTTACGTTTACCACTACGGCTGGGTACGACCTCCAATACTCATGCAAAACAAGAAAAAAGCCTTAGATACGATCCACAAAGGCGCAAGTAAAGTCGCTGACCTCTATAAGGGCGAGCAGAATTACTTTGAATACGGACCACTGGGTCGTTATGCAAAATTCAACGGAACCCATCCGAAAGTAATGCAGGATTTCATTAAGGCCTTTGACTGGCAGGATCAATTAAATTATAGTATAAAAGAACGCCACCCTAACCGAAAGCAACAAAAGCACGATAAGCCAAAATACAGGCTCCTGACCTGGATTGAGCAAAATTTATTAGGCGGCCGTACCATCGGCGGCTTTAAAAATTACATTCTTCTTAAACGCTAAGCCTATCTTAATTCCCTTCTAAAATGGTCATTCCCCATAGGTTTTCAGTCGTTGATCGAATATAGAGTAGCTAAGATTGCGATCAATCCTTAAACACAATACCTTTACAGCTGTTTTGATGAAGATATTATGTACTTCACCATCACACAAAAAAATACAATCAACCACTCCCTAATCATATCGTTATATGAAATTGCGCATCAATAGTCTAAGAACATCCGTCTTACTACTTTTACTAATTACATCAGTTGCTTGTGCTCAAACAAGCGAGTCTTCCCAAAAAAAAGCCTCTGCAAAAACATCAGCGCTCCCCATTCATAAAGAGTTTTCAAGTTTAGAATCACTATTAAACCGCACTAATGATACTATTTACGTAGTCAACTTTTGGGCAACCTGGTGTAAGCCATGTGTTAAAGAATTACCTTATTTTGAAGAACTGCACAATACTTTCGCTTCAAAAAAAGTTAAAGTATTGTTAGTCAGCCTTGACTTCCCGGATCAAATCCAAACGAAACTCGTTCCTTTTCTCCATGATAAACAGCTGAAATCTGATGTACACGTCCTTACCGACGGTGATATGAATAGCTGGATCCCACAAGTAAATAAAGATTGGTCAGGTGCAATACCTGCTACTCTGGTTTATAATAAAACACAGCGCGCGTTTTATGAACAGTCTTTTGACTCGTTCGAAGATTTAACAAAAATTATCAAACCTTTTTTAACAGAAAAAAAATGAAGAAATTACTTTTTTTAGCACTACTTATTGCTGGTTTCATGACCGCATGCCAGCAAAACTCTGAACCCGTCGAAACTGCTCAAGCGGCAGTTAATGTAACCCCTGGTGAAAAAGAAGATAACACTAAAGCTGTTGCAACAGCTGTTGCTATAAAAACGCCTGGCTACGCAGTTGGCGATAAAGCAGAAGACTTCAAACTTAAGAACATTGATGGCTCAATGGTATCTATGGCGGACTATAAAGACGCCAAAGGGTTTGTTGTCGTTTTTACATGTAACTCTTGTCCTTATGCAGTGAGATACGAAGACCGCCTGATCGAATTAAACAAAGTTACAAGTGCAAAAGGATACCCGGTCATCGCGGTCAATCCTAATGATCCAGATGTAAAACCAGCGGATAGCTTTGAGAAAATGATTGTCAGAGCGGAAGAAAAAGGATTTGACTTCCCATACCTCTTCGATGATGGTCAGAAAGTATATCCTAAGTTTGGTGCAACCAAGACACCTCATGTATTCTTACTGAGCAAAGATCTTACAGTAGAATATATCGGAGCTATCGACAATAGTCCGAATGATCCTTCTAATGTTACGGAGAAATATGTGGAGAATGCGATCGCTGCGCTGGACAAAGGAGAAAAGCCAGATCCAAGTTTGACAAAAGCTATTGGATGTAGTGTTAAGACTAAAAAATAATTCCTCTTTAAAAACAGGCGAAAGCGTATATCGTTTTTCGCCTGTTTTTAATCCCCAAGGCTCTTTTTTGTTGCTTCAATTCTCGCGCTGCTAGTTTGCCAATAATTCAATTCGAAAAGCTCCTGCGCTAAATCAAAACCACTCTCGATCGTTTCCTTCGCACTAAAGTGCACTTCTTTCGCACCGGTGTAAGAAAGCAAATCTTTAATGTTATTCGCATTAATTCCACTACCTGGCATAATCACCAACTGTCCTTCCCAAGCCTCAACCCATCTCTTAATATTCTCTTTTCCCGCTACAGCCGTCGGAGCCCGACCGGAGGTCAACACCCGATCAAACCCTAGCGCGGAGATTCGCTTCAGCGCTTCGTCAGCATCAGTGCATAAATCAATTGCTCTATGAAAGGTAAGACTTAAGTCTCCTGCTTCTTCGATAAGTTTTTGCATACCCTTTTCATCTACCCTTCCATCCGACAACAGTCCTCCGATCACAATGCCATCGACTCCAACGTTTCTGCAAAAACGAATATCTTCTTTCATCACTTCATAGTCATCAGGCCCATAACAGAAATCTCCATTACGAGGACGAATCAACACATTTACTTCATAATCATAAGTGGATTTTAATTCTACCGATTTTCGAATATCTCCTGCAGAGGGGGTCAAGCCTCCGCTTTCTAAGCTTTGGCATAATTCAATTCGGTGTACTCCGGCAGCTGCCGCAATCTTGGCTGATTGGTAGGAGTTCGTACAGATTTCTATTGTCATATTTTATTTTTATTCGCAGATTCTATCGTTCGCAGACGAATACAGATCAGCGGCTACGCCTGTTCATTAAATCCTTTACAATTTAAATATTGTATCCCAGTAATTCACTATCAAATTCTTATTAAGGCTTAATCCAACTGATCCACCTTCAATTTCTAGAATGAAACTGGAAACAAGCATAAAATTTCATATTTTGTCCTCTACTCAAAGACAAATTAAAAAAAGGAACTTATATGAGACTATTGACCAGTATATTATTAGCTGTACTTGTGTTATCAGCTTGCACACCTGATCCAACTTCAAATTACCAGGAGTTAAATCTAACCAGTTATGGTATACCCTTATCCATAATGGCGCCAGATAGCCCAACTATAAAAAAAGAAGATTGGATTACACAACAAAGTGTTAGCGTTACTCAAGGCGATTACGATGTACAAGTTTGGACCGGTGAGGCATCTAATGATTTAGCAACAATAAAGGCTAATAAATTGGCAGAAGTAAAGAGTAACAAAATATTTTCGAGTGTCATCAAAGAAGAAACCGATGGATTCATCTTTGAAAACAAACTTGACTCAAGTACCTTGTATTATGGCTTCTATCATTTTATCGTACAGGGGGATTATCTATATACTTTCCAGAATGGTCTGCGGGGCAACTTCACCAAAGAACAAGCAGAGAACATGTATGAGGCTGTAAAGACGAAGCAATAAAAACTAAAAAGCTCCGGTGAAATAATTTCACCGGAGCTTTAAATTTTCTGGGTTTTAAGGAGTTAATTTGCTTCTGACTGTGTCAAATCATAACTAAATAAAGCCAGAATTACCAGTAGAATGCTTAAAATGATCATGGGGAGTGGGTGTTTGGAAGTTAAAAAATCGGTTAACTAATCCTATAACGGCACTCTCCTTAAGTTTGTTCCCTTTAGATTATACTTTTTTGTTTACTGTCGTTTTTCCAACAAAAAACGCCATTGCTTTAACAATGGCGTCCGTTTTCATTTGATGATTTTCCGTTCTATTTGGTTGCTTTGTTGTACAACTTAGAAACTTCTTTCCAGTTAATCACGCTAAAGAATGCATCAACGTAATCAGGTCGGCGGTTTTGATAGTTAAGGTAGTATGCATGCTCCCATACGTCTAAACCAAGGATTGGTGTACCTTTTTTCTCTGCAACATCCATCAATGGGTTATCTTGATTTGGTGTTGAAGTAATAAATAAAGTACCACTCTTACGAGCACAAAGCCAAGCCCATCCTGAACCAAAACGAGTACCTGCAGCTTTTGCAAATTCTGCTTTGAAGTTGTCAAAAGATTTAAAAGACTTAATGATTGCTTTTCCAAGTTTAGAAGTATCCGATGGTTGTCCTCCTCCATCAGGAGACATCACTTTCCAGAATAAAGAGTGATTATAGAATCCTCCACCGTTATTACGAACAGCATCGCCACTCTTTCCTGCTTTCTTCAAAATATCTTCAATGCTTTTCTTCGCCAGTGGTGTTCCTTCAATTGCAGCATTTAATTTATTAGTATAACCTGCGTGGTGTTTACCATGATGAATCTCCATAGTCTTTGCATCAATGTGAGGCTCAAGAGCTTTAAAGTCGTAAGGTAATTTTGGAAGTTTGAATGCCATTAGATTGTGTTTTGATTAAGTAATTTTAAATAGCTAATCTCGCTAGAAATGAATTATAATTTTCGCGAAGATAAAAAATAATAACGCTGCGTTTTAATGAAAGTTCAAAATATAGCTATTGTACCAACTAATTCTTCCAATGAACGTTATCTAATCGAATAGTAAACCTATTTCTTTTTTACCTTTGCAAAAAATCAAACCATTTATACTCTATGAAATTTAGAAAAGAAAAAGATAGTATTGGTTACATAAAAGTACCTGCCGAAAAGTATTGGGCCGCTCAAACTCAACGCTCCAAACAAAACTTTAAAATCGGCGGTCAACAAATGCCACAAGAAGTAATTCGGGCTTTTGCTATCCTTAAAAAAGCGGCAGCAGAAACTAATGCCGAGCTTGGTGCACTTCCAAAAGCTAAAGCGAAATTAATTGGAAAAGTTTGTGATGAGATTCTCGCAGGAAAACTTGATGATCAATTCCCTCTTGTTGTTTGGCAAACAGGCTCTGGCACTCAAAGCAACATGAATGTAAATGAAGTCATTGCTAATCGTGGGCATGTGATCAAAGGTGGACAACTAGATGATGATAAAAAATATTTACACCCTAATGATGATGTGAATAAATCACAGTCTTCTAATGATACGTTTCCAACTGCCATGCACATTGCTGCTTATCAAATCTTGATTGACTCTACGATTCCCGGCATTGAAGTTTTACGTAATACTTTGCAAGAAAAAGCAAAAGCATATATGAAAGTCGTAAAAATTGGTCGGACGCACTTTATGGATGCCACTCCTGTAACGGTAGGACAAGAACTTTCAGGTTATGTCTCTCAATTAGACCACGGTATTGCCGCAATTAAAAATACGCTAAAGCATTTATCTGAATTAGCTTTAGGAGGAACAGCCGTTGGAACCGGACTCAACACACCAAAAGGCTATGACAAGCTTGTTGCTAAAAAAATTGCAGCATTGACTAATCTTCCGTTTAAAACTGCAAAGAATAAATTCGAAGCATTAGCAGCACATGATGCTATCGTCGAAGCACATGGTGCACTTAAGACCGTTGCGGTTTCATTAATGAAGATCGGTAACGATATTCGGATGTTAGCATCAGGTCCTCGTTGCGGAATTGGAGAATTAATCATTCCGGCCAACGAACCGGGTTCTTCTATCATGCCTGGCAAAGTCAACCCCACTCAATCAGAAGCTTTGACTATGGCAATGGCTCAAGTCATCGGCAACGATGTAGCGATTAATGTTGGTGGTATGAACGGACATTTTGAATTGAATGTATTCAAGCCAATGATGATCTTCAACTTTTTATTTTCAGCTTCTCTCATTGGAGATGCTTGTAGAAGTTTCAATGAAAATTGTGCAATCGGGATCGAGCCTAACTATAAAGTTATTGAAGAGAAGCTCCACAACTCTTTGATGTTAGTAACTGCTTTAAATACAAAGATTGGTTATGATAACGCTGCTACAATCGCTAAGACAGCATATAAGCAAAATAAAACTTTAAAGGCTGTTGCTATTGAATTAGGCTACCTCACTGCCGAAGAGTTTGATGCCTGGGTTCGCCCGGAAGATATGATATAAATGATATGACCTCTCGAAAGTAGAGGAATCAATAACCTACAAAAGATTTAAGGTTAGGGTCTTGACTAGCTTGAGCTAAGCATGATTCATAATCTTAAATCTTTTTTTTATTGGGTATAGTCTATTATCTCGCAATTTGATCCAATGCTTTTTGGGTAAGTGCTTCCCACAGGTTACTTTGGGTAGCCGATACTGTAATCCAGGCTTTCATTGGAGGTTTGTTTTTGAATGGACTTAGGTAGGTCCAATTTGATATACCGTAGGCATCCGCATCAAAATCTTTCCCTAATTTAAAAGTCATCTCTTCTTTATAAAAGAAGGCAAAAACTTTTCCCCGGTATTTCATTGCGGGTGCCGACATCATCTTACCCGGAGCAACTCCATCTTGTTTGCAAAACTTAGAAAGCAATGCCTCAAAAAGTAATTGAGCAGGCTTGTTGGTCATAGGCGAAAGATCAAAAAGACTAACTGTTGGAGATTTCTGTTTGCATTTTTTTGGAAAGTGATTTTATGACGATATCATAGGCATGATCAATCATCATTCGAAAGTCTTCATCGGTTAATGAACCATCCATAAAAACAGAATTCCAGTGCTTTTTAGATTGATGCCATCCCGGGCGAACAGCAGCGTATTGAACCCGCCACTCCTCTGCTTGTACAGGGTCACATTTACAATTGACAAAAGTAAAGGCAGGTTTTAATTCTTCATCCATCTTAAACATTTCTACAAATGTCCAACAGAAGGCTTTTTCTCCCACCTTAAACCAAACCGCCATATCCCCAAAGGGGTACGTTTCTTCCACTCCTTTCTTTGAAAGACAATATGCTTTGAATGTTTCGAACTCCATGGTTCAAAGATAGGGAAGAATGGTAATTTGTTCAAGAATGTAGAAGGTGGACTTTAAAAAGAATTCAATTATTTTTTAAGCTTAGCAGAACGTAGGTTCAAAGCGTATTTATTATGCAACAAAATAGTCTTATAATTTGTGCTATTTAGGAAATAAGTAAAACTATCATTGGTCTTATTGTTCCTATTCAGGAACTTATTCGAAAAGAGTGTCGTTACTCCCGCTTTATTACCTTTTGAAACCAAATCGACATGCAGCAAGTAGCTACCAACATTATTCAGCTTTACCGAAATTCATTCGAAGGCTTATCCCGAGATATTTGGTTACTGTCTTTAATGACATTGATCAATCGTAGCGGGACGATGGTTATTGTTTTTATGACGATATACCTGACTCAGTCTTTAGGTTGGACCCTAACAGAGGCAGGAATTGCGATGAGTGTCTTCGGAATAGGATCCGCTCTGGGCTCTTACATTGGTGGCTGGCTGACAGATAAAATTGGCTATTACAAAACTATGTTTTGGGCATTAGTCATAGGAGGAAGTTCATTTCTCCTTTTGGTGCATATGCGGGAGTTTTATGAGTACTGTATAACGGTATTTATCGTCAGCACGATCAGCGATGCATTCCGGCCAGCCGTTATGGCATCCATCAGCGCTTATAGTAAACCAGAAAATCAAAACCGATCAATGTCAATGGTTCGACTGGCGATAAACCTTGGGTTTACGATTGGAGTTGGTGCAGCTGGTATTATCTCTGAGTATCTAGGCTTTGAGTATCTTTTTTATATTGATGCTATTACCTGTATTTCTGCTGGTTTTTTTCTTCGTTGGGCCCTTGTTGAAAAAGAAGACCAACTGACAGAAGAAGAAAAAGCTGCACCTCAGCGTAAAGAATCACCCTATAGTGATCATTCTTATCTCGCTTTTGTACTTTTCATACTCTTTAGTATGATTGTGTTTTCTCAGCTATGGAATACCATTCCGGTTTACTTTACAGATTTTCTAAAAATCAGTAAAGACAATTATGGTTTCATTATGATTATAAATGGGATTCTGATTGTGATACTGGAGATGCCTTTGGTTTATATTTTAGAAAAACGATTTCATCAACTTACACTAGTGGTGGTAGGAACAGTTTTGATAACTCTGGGCTTTCTAATTTTTAATCTTACTGACTTTTGGCAACTTGCTATCGGCATTTGTATTGTAGCAGTAAGCCTTGGGGAGATTATTGCATTCCCATTTAGTAATTCATATGCTTTGAGTCGTTCAAAACCCGGACAACGTGGTGCATATATGGGTATGTATACTATGGCATGGTCCGTAGGTGCTATTATTTCTCCAACTTTGGGAATGTATATCGCTGAAACGTATGGCTTCCCAATCTTATGGTATTTGATGACAGCAATCGGTACTATAGCAGCAATTGGATTTTACCTGATCAAGGTAAAAGAGGGAACTTCAATTAGAACTGCAGCTAAAGTAAGTACGGTTAGTGCTGTAACAAAGAGTAACTCGCACTAATTCTGCCTACTGAATTTAGTTCGATACTTCCTATACTGACGTCGAAGTGGTTTGCTACATAGTAGCTCCTCTGGAGCAAGTGCAAACCTGCGTCAAGTATATCATATTAATTATTATTTTTGATTAAGTATTCCCGGGTCAGGTTTTGTGTGATGTTAACTACCAAGGCTTGCTCCGGGAATAAATTTTCAATCTAGTTCCGAATCCAATATTCCATGTTCTTATCTTTTTTTCATAAACTACGAATAGATGGTATCCCGGTGAGTCTTCATGAGTACCTGACTCTGATGCAAGCGCTTAAGGCAGAAGTCACGGATTATTCTATTGATGCTTTCTATGCCCTCTCCAAATCAATTATGGTAAAAAAGGAAGCCCAACTCGATCGCTTCGATCAAGTCTTCGGTGCCCATTTCAAAGGAATGGAAATGATCAGCGAATCATTATTAAAAACCAAAATTCCGGAGGAATGGTTAAAAGACATGTTGACCAATCACCTTAGTGAAGAAGAGAAAGCAGCTATTGAAAAACTTGGAGGATTGGATGCTTTAATGGATCGATTTAAAGAGTTGATGGAAGAACAGCAGGAAAGACATCAAGGGGGAAACAAATGGATTGGCACAGGAGGTACTTCTCCTTTTGGTGCAGGAGGATATCATCCGGAAGGCTTCCGAATGGGGAAAGAATCTGCCGGTAATCGTACAGCCATCAAAGTCTGGGAAAAAAGAGCTTTCAAAAACCTAGATGGCGATGTCGAGTTGAATACCCGCAATATGAAATTGCTGCTCAAACGACTTCGCCATCTGACACGTGAAGGCATCCCGACCGAATTAGATCTGGACGATACCATAAAACGAACTTCTGAAAATGCTGGCTTGCTAGATATTTCCCTCGTTCCCTCTAAACAAAATCGCGTCAAAGTACTCCTCTTGATGGATATTGGAGGATCTATGGATGATCATGTAGAAATGTGTGCACAACTATTTTCAGCTGCGAAGCATGAATTTAAACATTTGGAGTACTACTATTTTCATAACTGTCTTTACGAATCAGTTTGGAAAGATAATTATCGTAGATATCAACAAAGGATACCTACCCTGGAATTAATCCATAAGTACAACAAAGATTATAAACTCATTTTCATCGGTGATGCAGCAATGTCGCCATATGAGATCTATTACCGTGGAGGCAGCGTAGAGCATTATAACGATGAAGCTGGCATTACTTGGCTAAAGCGTATGCGTGATCACTTTCCGAACATGATCTGGATAAATCCAAATCCTGAGTATGCCTGGGCATACTACGAGTCTACGTCAATTATTAGAGAGTTTGTGGGAAATCGTATGTTTCCGATGACAGTTAATGGGATAAAATTGGGAATACAATGTCTAAAAAATAAAAATCGAATTTTCGACAATGAGATCTGGGGAGGTGAAATTTAGTTTGCCTTTAAAAATTCAATTGTCCGTTACTTTCTTCCCTTCTGTGCGATTAGATTTGAAGCAACGATTAAGGTGCCGCCCAACAATAGAGCGCCTGTTGCGATGTAAACAATAAGCATAATACCCGAAATTAAGTTTAGAAATAATAACCTCTCAATATGTCCGATGGGATTGCTAATATGAATAATAAATTTCTATTAGCCAACTTTTAGAATTGTTTTTTTGTGACAACCTATTGTTAGGACGTATTTTTCTTATTTCAGTCACGAATTAGGGTAATAAATTGATTTTTTTGCAGCAATAAAAACAGTCTTCATCATAAGTTGCTTAAGTTATCCTATTAAATTATCTTGTGTCTGCCTTTAGGGCCAGATCATATGAAAAACCAAATCACATCACGGGCTGCAACAAACGTCGAACAACTGTTTCGGGATAAGCTTAGTGATGAGTACCGCTTTCATGATCTGGAACATACCGCCTCTGTGCGAAAATATGCCCGGCAGCTTGGAGAAATGCAGGAGCTTTCGGATATCGAATTAGAAATTCTTGATCTCGCAGCAATTTTCCATGACACTGGCTATACAGAGATTTATACCGGACATGAAGAAGTCAGCATGACGATCGCAAAGGATTTTCTGAGTAAGGAAAATTACGATCAGAAGAAAATACAGCAAATCCTGGATTGTATCCTAGCCACCAAAACGGGGATAACACCTCAGACTAACTTGCAAAAAATACTTAAGGATGCTGACTTAAGCAACCTTGGATTAAAGACTTTTTTTGAGCATAGTGACAATCTAAGGTATGAATGGGAGGTAATTTGTGATAGTAAATATACCGACCTCGAATGGCTGAAAAACAATTATGAGTTTTTATCCGCTCATCAATTTTATACTATAGAAGCGAAGTCCCTCTGGGATAAACGAAAAAAGAAGAACCTCAGAAAAATGGAAAAACAGATTGATAAAGTAAAAAAAAAGACCTGACTAAAAAATCTCCCATAGAAAGTCGAAAGAGCACGCAAATGATGTTCAAGACGGCGCTCCGTAATCATATTGATCTCACTGGCATTGCTGATAATAAAGCAAACATGATGCTTAGTATAAACGCACTAATCATCACCATAGCAATGCCGCTCTTAGCTTCAAATATCCAGGGGAATCGATATTTACTTTTTCCGGCTACCATCCTCTTACTTACCTGTATCTTATCTGTAATCTTCGCGACCCTGGCTACCCGACCGATCAAAATGCTTGGAAGTATTGATCTCGAGTACTTAAAAAAAGGAGATAGTAATGTATTTTTCTTTGGTAACTTTTATAAGATGTCCTTGAATCAATACCGGGAAGCTGTAGATACAGTGATCAATAATGAGCAAATTATTGAAAAGTCAATTGTCAACGATTTGTACTATTTAGGTAGAGCTCTAGGTTCAAAATATAGTCAATTGCGGACCTGCTACCTGATCTTTATGACAGGCATGACGCTGACTGTAATTGCATTTGTCATCTCTTTTCTGAGATCTTCGGCAATGTAATCAGGCTATTTAAACTTATCCCGTGGAGGAGAAATAAACAAACCCATCTTGATAAAAGGTCCGTTCGAAGGTGTGAAAGTTAAAGGTACAACATCTTCATCCTGATCATCCCGAACCTCAAATGTTGTCGTAAAGTTACTTACGAATCCAGTTTTCAGTTCCATCCAAAACCAGCTCCCCAGGTGTCTTTGATATTGTAAGGTAAGTCGTAACTCGGATCGGCGCATAGTATAATGTACCGGCTCCGTAAAATTACTATCGTTGATATCAATTGAATAGGTTCGGCTGTCGAACTCCGTTCCAAAAAGCGCAATATTTTTTTCATTTATATTATATCGCCCCTTCAAGCTTGTGGGTAAGGTCAACTCCATTCCCCATTTTTCATTAAAGGTTTGATTATACATTGCAAAAGGAAGTACAGGCACACTAGTACCTCGAAGAAAGTTACGTCGAGCCAATATCCCTACTCCCCATTCCAAATCATTACGTTTTTTCACACCGAATATCGCAGCGATATCATAATTAGAATATCGTTTATCAAATTCAAAAGCACCAGCATAATCACCATTATAGGAAGCTACGGCTTTTACGCCCAGATAATACTTGTGATTAATTGGTCTTATCATGTAAAGTGAAATCCTGGAACTTTTAAGCGCTTGATCATCAATAGTATTAAAGATCGATCGACTATCTGTACCAATATAATCGAAGTTATATTCTTCGCTATAATAATTCCAACCAGCAAGAAGTTTGATTTTTTCTTTATTTAGGATGGGCACCTTCATTTTAAACATGATCCTGTGGTTCCCCCCAATTTTGGTAGGCTCAGAGAACACGGTACCGTTCTGAGGACTAACTCTTCCTTGCGGATTAATCCCATACTCAAAGACGATACCTTTACCCATCGATTTATTATCAACCCCTGGCTTACAGAAGGTTTCTCCAATAGGTGTAAGTATCAGATCTTGTGCTGATAAATGAACAGAAAGGAAGAGGAATAAACACAGACCTGCGACTATTCTCATCACGGCGTTTTATTAAAAGAAAGTTTGAAATAATATTAGTCTGTATTCTCAATAGGTCAATATACCCCAATAAAGGTTACTAAAAATAGCGGTTTTACTAAACAATAGCTATTTTTTGGTAATAAAGTTCAACTTCATTGCCAAAAATTAGCTATTCGAGAAAACAAAAGACAAATATTATTTGTTAGAGCGGATTTTTGAAGGGCTGATGAAGATCCCAACCTTGAAATAAGGGCTTCCGGAAGCATCAAAATCGTAGGCATTAAATTGGTTCCCTGATTCATTCATCTCAAACTTTGTATTGAGGTTATGTGTATATCCTCCCGAAACCTCTAACCAAAACCAACTTCCTAAATGCTTTTGATAATCTACGCCTAATCTAATTTCCGAACGGCGTAAAGTATAGGGTGCCGAAGACTCATTATTGATAAAATAATTTCGGCTTTCGAACTCAGGGCCAAAAAGCAGAATATTTCTTGGATTGATATTGTATCGAGCTTTAATACTTGAAGGAACGATCGCCTCAATCCCCCACTTATCATTAAACGTACGATTATAAAATGCAAATGGTAATACCGGAAGGTTGTTATTATTATTTGGTGAATATCTAAATAAAAGACCTACTCCCCATTCCAAATCATTACGCTTTTTCACACCAAGAATAGTCGCTAAATTATAACTTGCATAGTCCTGGTTGAAATCAAACAACCCATTATAATCACCGTTAAACGAAGCTTGAGCTTTTACCGCCAGGTAATATTTATCATTCACTGGTTTTATCGCTGAAAGCGTAAGACTGGAGCTTTTTAAGTCTCGGTTATCAATATCCTCAAAAAGCTTAAAGCCCTCTCCCTCCACATTTTGTAGTCGATACTCCTCACCATAAAAATTCCATCCAGCAATGACTTTTAGCCCTTCTTTATTGATCAAAGGTGCTTTTAGCTTAACCTTAAAACGTTTATTTAATGAATTCGCAGAAATATCAGAATCTCCGGTTTGTTGCAAATTAACCGCCGGATTCATTCCATATTCGAAGACCAAACCTTTTGTAGGTGATTTGTTAATCACTCCTGGCTGACAAAGAGTTTTACCCAGAGGAGTCAGTACGATATCCTGGCTCTTAACGGTATAAACAAAAAATATTAGTAGAAAAAAACTTAAAGTGGTTCTCAACATTACATCAAATATTATGCGTGTACTTGTTTAATATGATAAATACGCTTAAAAAGTATAATGTAAAGTCGAGCTTATAAGTTATTATTTAGATGATAAGAAAGAAATCAATATAAGACATTTATTGCCTCGGCGCCAGAGGTGTAAGGAAATTTTAACAACCTAATCCTGCTAATTACTGATTTTTACAGCTTTTAGGACCTTTTTTACCCTGAGCAAGCTATAAATCCACAGCAATTCGTATTGCTTTCAGGCCATAAACTCCTTGCATATGCCCCAAGGATAACATTTCAATCTCTTTTTTAATAAGTCCTTTTTCCAGTAGGAAATCTATGTATTTGAGGTATTCTTCCCGATCGTGCTCCTGAGCATATACAATGGCCACCTTGCCTTGCTGCGTTAGCCTTTCTCCGGTTCCTTCAATCAAAGCCTTATCAATTCGTTTCTTCAACAGAGGATAACGGATATTAAAAGTGCCATCTACATCAAACTGTTTCTCATCCAATCGAAATCGAATATTAAGGGGAGTGCTATGCACCAAAATCAACTGAGCCGTATTCATTTTCATCGGCAAGTCATACTGTAACTGATGCATTTTTTTTGCAATCTCACACATGGACATCAATTGCCATAATCTAAGATTTTGCAAATGCAGCATTTCAAATTTTTGTCTTTTCAACAAAGACTGACCGATATAGATATTATACTCGACACCATCCGTTTTGTATTGCTCAAAATAATGCGGTAGCATACCCTGGTTCTTCTTCTCTTCAACATCCAGATAATTACCTATCGTTTTATTGATCTGCTTGATGCTTTCCTCATAATCCTTACGCTTATTATAGATCAGACCAAAGTCATCATCGACAAAAGAGAAGTAATTTTCCAATTCTTTATCAAGCTCCTCATCTCTTCCCTTGAATTGTAGCAAAAAAGGATGAATCTCTTTCTTAATAAAGTTAGCTATCCGGAATTCTTGATCCGAAACGATACCACTTTCAATATTCTCCATTTCTTTGTTTACTCTTACAAGTAAACCCTCCACTATAGGAAAATCATTTTGCTGTTCAATGTACTCCAATAAGCCCTGAATACGAGTAAGACTATTTATAAAGTCCTCTTGAATTGCATTGTTTCTATGGTTAGTTGATCCGACTATGTCTGATTGTCCATATAACGGATATACTTCCTTAAAGATAATGGGCTTCACTACCGCTTTCGGGCCTTCGGTCTTTCTACGTGTAGCTAGCTTGAATGCAGCATCCACAAATTTCCACTCCACACTCGGATGCAGAGCGGTATATTCTTCCCTGATAATCGCTTCAATCTCGTTGTCAATTTCCTGTCGACTTCGTCGCATCACTGTTCTAAACAAAGGAATAACTTCTGACAGCTTTCGCTCCACAAAAGGATTCAAATCATATGCCTTGGGAGAACCCAATTCCAAAATACCGATGACTTGATCATTGGATCGTAACAAAGGAATAATCACCACACTTTTAATACCACTTTGGACCAGATGTTTTTCATGAGGTGTTGGCAAAGCGTAGCTTTCCAAATCTTCGACAATCAGTGTTTTCCCTTCGCGACTTGCTCGCTCATAGATAGAGCCGGTATATTTTTTACCAAAGATTCGTTTACCTTTTTTATCCAGCAGGGAATGGTTGATCTTGTATCTAAGTGGCAACTTATGAACCTCAGGGTAATCCACCGCTACGAGCCCCATAACCAGATCGTTGATCCCAAAATATTTTCTCAACTCTCGCTCTAAATCCAGGATACTATCCGGATTTACCACTGCATCCTTATTCAAAAGCGACTTTCGCAAACGAGACATAGCTTCTCGCTCCGTAACATCAATTAAGGTTACACTTACCATCCCTTGAAACTCAAAATGAGTAGATGGCATAAAGCTTAACCAAAGATCAATATCATTAATATCACTCAGCAACATATTGATTTCCTGCTGTGAGATTGGCTTTAAGGCTCTTAATTTTTTGATCTCAACGAAGTTGGTATTAATCTCCAGCTTATAATGCTTTTCATACGGACTATCGTCCGTTTTAATAGAGACAATGGTCTCTTCATCGTATCTGATCCTTTGCCCGTAAAATTCATTAAGGATCATTCTACATGCCCTCAAAATCGTAGCATTCCTTACGCCTTCTTCATTATTAATACTTAATCCTATTCCTTCTTTTGTAAAAAGCTCTAAGAATGGGCGGGTGTAATAAAACCCAGCAGGATCAAATGGCTTTCGGGCAAAAGCTAGATCCTGATCCCGACGCGCAGAAGGGAAGATTCCAGTCAATAATAATTCGACAAAATCCCTCTGGTCACTGATCTCATCCAAATTATCAAATGGCGTCAAAAATTCCATTGCCTTATCAAGCTGCTTGGTAATTTCTCTCGCAATCAATACTTCCCCTGCATCTCCCCTGCTAATTTTCTTTTTCCAGTGATTAATTAAAGGGACAAAACTAAGCTTACAGGAAAATGGAAAAGCATCGTATCCTAACTTGCGTTTGGTATCGTCCAATCGAAGAATGTCAATCCCGGCAGGACTGATTAATTCTCTGGCTCCTCCTATTTTGGGTCTTAACGGCATGTATTTTTTTAACTATTCTAAAGGCTAACGGGATAACCATCCCTTCGTCGATACAGTTCCACGGCAAAAATACGGCTAATTAATCATCCTTCCTGTGAACGGTAAGTTAATTATCCGCATCATTTGAAATTCATTAACAAAACACCTCCTTAAAGTTCATTAATTTGACCACAAAAATGGTTAAATCAATTTGTTTACTTCCCCTCATAGCATTTTTAAGCTGTACAAACTTATCCTCACAAATTAATGATATTAAATCAGATAGCCATTTCGACAAGCTGTTATCCGAAGCAGTTAATCTAACTATTGACTATCATTTCAGCCCTCAAAACCTGGACGATTCCTTCGCTGAGAAATTCTTCAATACTTACTTAAACGAACTTGACCCCGAAAGAATATATTTCCTACAAGAGGATATCACGTTTTTGGAACAATGGAAATACCAAATAGATGATCAACTAAAGAATGGGAATACGATTTTTTTTAAACTAACAGATTCATTATTTCGAAACAGCCTTAATCGGGCAGATCTCTTATTGAGCCGCCTGACTACCTTACAAAAACCTCCATCAACCTATACCAAAAGAAGCACCTCTTCCTCTTTTCCTGCAAGTAAAGACGACTTAAGAGACATTTGGCAAAAGCGCCTCAGGTATCAACAATTAATCCAACATAATATTAATGGAAAAGAAGGAGCTTCTGCTCTGGACATTGCACTTCAGAAAGCGCTTCAGCTTTGTCAGGATGAAATACAGGAATTGATCTCCCAACCTGCCCGCCTGCGTTTTAAAATTTACCTGAACACTTTCCTCCGTTTAAACGATTTTCAGTCTGCCTACCTCACTGCAAGTGATCGTTCAAACTGGAATACAAATTTCAACCGCTCCTTGGTTGGAATTGGTATTCAAATTGAAATTCAAAATGGCTACCCAGTCATTAAAAATGTATTAGAAAACAGTCCAGCCCTAAAATCCGGACAATTATCAAAAGGAGACATTTT
Source organism: Saprospiraceae bacterium (assembly GCA_020631105.1). Classification (GTDB taxonomy): domain Bacteria; phylum Bacteroidota; class Bacteroidia; order Chitinophagales; family Saprospiraceae; genus JAHDHW01. Next base: position 23,114 of record JAHDHW010000031.1, read on the forward strand.
ACTTCAAATAAAAAATGAAGGAACTCCTGCTATAGATTTATTCACAATGAAGCTTCCTGAGGTTATGGATCATATTAGAGGTCCAGTCAATAGCACTGTCACCCTTACTATCCGCAAACCGAATGGCACCGAAGAAAAGGTGACTTTAAGAAGAGCTTCTATTCCATTCAATTTGGTAAAAGCCTTAACCTTCCAAGCCGAAGATACTACCTATAAAACAGGATACCTCCGAATCCCCAGATTCTATGGAGGGGCAAGTGGGGCTGCAATTCATACCAGGTCAGCCCTCGAAGTCCTATTATCAGATAGTATAAATGGCATGATCATCGACCTTAGAAACAATCAAGGTGGCTCCGCCGGAGAAACCTTAAAGATGCTTGATTATTTCATTCCGGAAGGACCATTGATGTACTTGAGTGATAGAGATGGAAACATCGATACCCGCGTTGCACAAGATGAACAGGTTCTTTTTGACGGACCAGTAATCATACTGGTAAACGAACGGAGTGGTAGTGGATCAGAACTATTTGCGGGCACCATGCAAGATTACGGCAGAGCCATTATCGTTGGCGGATCAGCCACTTACGGCAAGGGTTCGAGACAACAATTCTTCGATTTACCGACTCCCGAACGTGGCCAGCAAACACTCCCAGCCGTAAAATTAAGCATAGGCAATTTTTATACTGCTAGTGGAAAAACACCACAATACAAAGGAATAAGTCCCGATATTCAATTACCTGATGATTTCACTTATCTGACCAGCGGTGAACGCAGTACTGGATTTTCGATTAAGGTAGAAGATCTAAACCTAATAGAGTGTTCTCAAAATATTATTCAAAGACCTGATCTTACAATCATCAAAGCGCGTAGCGATCAGCGAGTAAAAAATAGTCCAGGCTTTAAAGCCGCTGTGCAAAAAGCTAGACACTTAAAGGAGCAACAAGATCAAACGACTATTCCATTGGACCCTCAGTTATTTTCGGAACATCAGCAAAATCAACATACCATTGAAGCCTTAAACGCGAATATCAAGCTAACGGATGAAGAGCTCTATGTTGACATCCCCCATTTGCCTGCCCCCTTAAGTCCTTTTTCCGAAGAGCAGATAGCCGCATTAAAAAAGGATATTTATTTATTCGAATCTTATCAGGTTTTGGCAGATTGGATCAATCAAATATGAGGGAATCATTATTTAGTGGGTAAATGCTTTTGAAACCAGGTATCCTTTTTATAATTTGAGCTACCTCTTTACATTAATACAAACAAAAGCACCTTGAAAGTTTACCGAGAAATCACGCCCGTTAAGCCAAGTGACGTTTACTCTATTGCGTATTACGACGATCCCCAATTTGGCTATCCTCTTCATAATCATCCAGAATATGAGCTCTGCCTTACTTTAAACAGTTCTGGCAATCGCATCGTTGGAGATGCAGTTAGTTCATTTGACGAATTGGATTTAGTATTGGTAGGTCCTTACTTACAGCATCGTTGGGATGATCTGGGCAATCTAGAAAACCGCTCAAAAGCGTCCGTCACTGTAATTTACTTTGATCAAGATCTACTCGAATGCGGCTTGATCAAAAAAGAAGCTTTTTATTCTATTAAAAATATGCTGATCCTCTCCAAAAGAGGAATCAAATTTAATAAGAACATTTCCAAGCAAACTATCTCCAGGATAAAGCACTTACAAACCTTAGAGGGTTTTGAAGGAGTACTTGAGTTTTTATCTATCCTCAATATGCTTGCACATTCCAGTAATCAGGAGCTCCTGTCTTCACCAAAATTTGAGTCCAAATCAGAAAATGAGGAAAGTAACCGTATTAATGCAATCTATGATTACATTGTTGATCATTATACAGAGCGCTTACCTATCACAGTAGTTGCGGAGTTTGCTAACATGAGTGAGTCGGCTTTTAGCCATTTCTTTAAAAAATGTACCAATAAAAGTTTTACTCAATTTATCGTAGAACTACGAATCGGCTTAGCCTGTCAATTATTAATGGAGACGCAAGACACCATTAATGAGATTTGTTACAAATGTGGCTTCAATAATATTTCGAATTTTAACCGCCTTTTCAAAAAGTATCGCCAAACCACACCTTTACAATACAGATACGCTTTTGAAAAAGCACTTGGAAACAATTCGAACCCACGCTATCAATTAACCTAAATGCTCAATTCCAAATAATTGTAGGTAAAAAGAGAGTATTTATACTTTCCTGTTAAAGAATTATACTTTCTTGAATAAATATTTGGAATGCAAACATTATTATCTATTTTAGTTTTACAGAAGACTAGTTTTTAAAGTTTCATACTCTATCACCTGTGGGCCTACTTGATCTGTTTTCAAGTAGGTTCATAATTATTCAACTATCACTATATCTAGAATCGTCATACTCAACGGTTAACGTTGGGGTATTACTCTAATGCTATAAACAAAAGGACCATCATCACCGATACTAACATTAAAGAACTGTTGTCACAAATGACCATCGCTGAAAAAGCGGGGCAAATGACTCAAATCACTTTGGATGTGATTCTCGAAGGGGAAATGTATAATGCTAAACTCCCCCATCGTCTTGATCCTGAAGCATTAAATGAAGCCATTACTAAATATGGTATTGGTTCTGTTCTAAATACTCCTGGTATTCCTCTAAGCATACCGGAATGGCACAAAATCATCGATGCAATACAAAAAATTGCTATTGGAAATACCCGATTAGGGATACCAGTATTATATGGTATCGATGCGGTACACGGTGTTAATTATACCCTTGATGCGACCTTGTTTCCACAACAGATAAATATGGCTGCCAGCTGGAACCCCGATTTAGTGGAAAAAGCCGCTGCAGCTACCGCAATTGAAACTCGTGCGAGTGGAATTCCCTGGAATTTCTCTCCAGTACTCGATATTTGTAAAAATCCACTGTGGCCGAGACTCTGGGAAGGCTTTGGTGAGGATGTTCACCTATCCACCGAATTAGGCTTGGCAATGGTGCGCGGCTATCAGGGAGAAGACATTGGTGACCGACATCGCGTAGGAGCATGCCTTAAGCATTTCCTTGGCTACGGAGCACCAGTGAGTGGAAAAGATCGTACTCCGGCATGGATTCCTGAACGTTATATCCGGGAATATTTCCTCCCCCCCTTTGAAGCGGCAATCAAAGCAGGCGCTGCTTCTATTATGATTAACTCTGGTGAAATTAATGGTATACCTGTCCATGTTGATAAATTCCTTTTAACGACCCTGTTGCGGGAAGAGCTTGGATTTGAAGGTTTGGTCGTGACAGATTGGGAAGACATTAAATATCTGGTATCAAGGCATCATGTAGCAGCCAACCATAAAGAAGCTATCAGAATGGCCATTAATGCAGGGATTGATATGAGTATGGTTCCGGATGATTTTAGTTTTACGGAGCATTTAGTCGAACTAGTGGAAGAAGGAAAAATTACGGAAGCAAGAATTGATGAGTCTGTAGCACGAATCCTCCGATTCAAACAACAACTTGGGCTTTTTGAGCATCCTACGATTGATCCAAATGCTGATTATTCTTCATTCGCCGGTCCTGCGCACACTGAAATAGCGCTGGAGCTTGCCCGCGAATCCATCACACTACTTAAAAACGACCAAGATCAACTTCCATTGGCCAAAACGGCTAATGTCCTGGTTACCGGATTTACCGCAAATAAAATGTCTTGCCTTAACGGTGGATGGACAGCAACCTGGCAAGGTGATGTCGCTGATAAATTTATCAATGGTAAGCAAACACTGCTAGCAGCTATTCAAGATAAAATAGGAACAGGGCAGGTTCAACACGTTGAAGGGTGTTCTTTTGATCAAATTACCTCACTTGATGAAGCCCGGAATGCTGCAGCGAATAGTGATCATATCATACTTTGCCTCGGCGAGATGACCTATACTGAATTTCATGGTAATATTGATGATTTAACCTTACCGCAGGCTCAAATAGACTTTGCAACAGCAATGATAGCGACTGGCAAACCAGTCACGCTTGTTCTTTTACAAGGTCGTCCACGTATTATTACCGCATTTGCGGATGAAATCAGCAGTATTTTATATGGATACTTACCCGGAAATGAAGGAGGTCGTGCAATAGCTGACATTCTATTTGGGGATACCAATCCATCAGGAAAACTCCCTATAACTTATCCTAAGATGGTCAACAGTTTGGTGCCGTATGATCATAAACATTCGGAAATAACACCGATTCAAGGGTCTCAAATCTGCTATAATCCGCTTTTTGAATTTGGTACAGGATTAAGTTATACCCAATTCCAATACTCAAATCTAACATTGAGTAAACCATCCATTACTACTGAAGATTCACTAACCATAACCATTGATGTTCGAAATACCGGAAAAAGAGCGGGTAAAGAAGTGGTTCAGTTATACATAAGTGATGAATATGCCTCTATAAGCCCTGCTGTCAGGAGATTAAGAGGCTTTGAAAAGATACAATTATTACCAAAAGAGGTAAAAACAATAGCATTTACAATTGAAAAACAAAGTCTTTCCTTCGTAGGGATAGACAATAAATGGATATGTGAACCAGGCACTTTTATGGTTAAAATAGGAAGTTGCTCAGCAATGTTTGAGCTACGGTAAAGCAAAATTTTTAATAACGTAGCCTTAATTTAACCATCAGAAATACGCCAGATTATTTGGTTGGTTTGTATTAATTTCGTTAATTCGACATGTAGTTGTAAAAATTACAATAAGTACCTACCAGACCATATTAAACCTCACAGACAAAAGACATTAAGAATCAAACTCTATTTTTTCACTACCAATATTATTTCATTAAATAATCAACTTATGAAACAAGCACTACGAGTCAGCCTGAATAGGCTATCTAGAACGGGACTTCTAGTACTCTTAGCGGTCCTTTGCTCTGCTAGTTTGTATGCTCAACGTACGGTTACAGGAACGGTCGTTGATGCAGAAAATGGCGAGCCGCTCATTGGTGCCTCCGTTTTGACAAAATCAAGCGGCGGTGGTACCGTAACAGACATTGACGGAAATTTTTCTGTTCAAGCAAGCACAGGAGAAACTCTTGTTGTCTCCTACACAGGTTTTACAACTCAAGAAGTCGTACTTGGAGATGAATCCAATCTACGTATTGAGATGGAATCTGGTCTCAATCTTTCTGAAGTTATTGTAACGGGATACGCCGTTGAATCAAAACGACAAACCACAGGTGCGGTATCTACAGTATCCGCCAAAGAGCTCGCATCGGTACCTTCGGGTAACGTAGAGCAACAACTCCAGGGTCGTGTGGCCGGAGTTACAGTATTAACGAATGGTCAGCCAGGTACTTCGAGCCAGATTCGGGTACGGGGTTTTGGAGCTTTCGGTGGTAACGAACCTCTTTACGTAGTAGATGGGGTACCAACTGGAAACACTGAATTTCTAAATCCGGATGATATTGAGTCTACAACAGTATTGAAAGATGCTGCTGCTGCCTCTATCTATGGTGCACGTGCTGCCAATGGTGTAGTTGTAATTGCAACTAAAGCAGGTAGCCGTGAAAAACGTAAGATGGAAGTAACCTATAACGGTTTGATTGGTTTTACTGATCCTAACGTTGGTGGTTCTCCAGAAATGCTTAATCCGCAGGAAATGGCAGAATGGACGCATATTGCTTACCGTAATAATGCTGCTGCTAATGGAACTGCTGTTGAGTATACTCACCCTCAGTATGGTACGGATGCAACTCCTCGTCTTCCAGACTACTTGCACGCAAATGGTGCGAATGGTGTGGTTGGTGCAGTTGACTTAGACGCAATCCGCGCTGCTTATGAAGCAGACCCTGAGAATGTATTCTTAATTCGTCCAAACTTAAGTGGTACAAACTGGTATGATGCGATTACTCGTACAGCTCCTCTTAATCGTCACAGCTTAGGCTTTAGTGGTGGTACAGAGAATGGTCGTTACTACTTCGGTATGGGTGCACAGAATCAATCAGGTATCCTTCTTGAAAACGAATTTGCTCGTTATACTTTCCGTGCAAACTCTGAGTGGGATCTTTTAGACTGGCTAAGCATTGGTGAAAACCTTCAGTTCACTTACCGATCTGTTACAGGTCAGCAAGGTGGACAAGGTGGTATCGGTGTTGCTGATGATGAGTCAGAAGTACTTTCTGCTTATCGTATGCCGACCATCATTCCTGTATATGATGAGTTCGGTAGCTACGCAAGTACAAAAGCTGCTGGTTTTAATAACCCTCGTAACCCGGTAAGACGTTTAGAGCGTAATAACGGTGATGATGTGAATTACTCCGCACAGGCTTTTGGTAATATTTACTTATCAGTACGCCCAGTTGAAGGACTAACCCTTAAAACAAGTATTGGAGGAAGTTACTACAACTATAATTTCCTTAACTATAACTACCGTTACTTAGGTGATTCTGAGCCAGAAGCGAGTAACTCATTTAGCGAAGGTGGTGGATATGGTATTAGCTGGACCTGGACCAATACAGCAAGTTACAAAACTCAAATTGGTGCTCACGGCCTTACAGTATTAGGAGGTATTGAGTCTTTAAATACTGGTGCAGGTCGTAACTTCTCTGGTTCTGGTATTAATCCATTCTCTACAGATTTGGATTTCCAAAACTTATCAACTGTACAAAGCCCTCAGGTAGGTAGTAATCTATTCCGTGGAGTAAACTTCTACTCTGTTTTTGGTAAAGTAGATTATAACTACAACGAAAAATACTACTTAACTGGAGTATTACGTCGTGATGGTTCTTCTCGATTTGGAGAAAATAATCGTTTCGGTGTATTCCCTGCGGTATCTGCTGCATGGCGTGTAACTGCTGAAGACTTCATGAAAGACATCACTTTCCTTGATGACTTGAAGATTCGTGGTGGATGGGGTGAAATGGGTAACTCTAATAACGTTGACCCTGCTAACCAATTCTCACTATATGCTTCTAACCGTGGTAGTACTTTCTATCCAATCGGTGGACAAAGTAGTGGTGTTGATGAAGGTTTTGCTGCTTCTCGTATCGGTAACCCTGATGCAAAATGGGAAACAAGTGAGTCTTTAAACATTGGTTTTGATGCATCATTCTTGAATAACAAATTAGAAGTAATCCTTGACTGGTGGAAAAAAGATACACGTGAATTATTATTCAACGTACCTCTAGCGGGTGTTACAGGTAACTCTGCAGCTGCTCCATCTGTAAACGTAGCAAGCATGCTTAACCGTGGTGTAGATATTCAAATTATCCACCGTGGTAATATTACTACTGACCTTGATTACGAAGTATCTTTGAATAACTCTTTCCTACACAACGAAATCGTAGGACTTGCTGATGGTGTTGAATTCTTCGGTGGATCATCTTATCGTGGAATTAGCCCAATTCGTAACGCAGTTGGACAAAGTCTTTCTTCTTTCTTTGGATACCAAGTAACAGGATACTTCAGCTCACAAGCAGAAGTAGATGCTTCTAATCAGCCAGGTGCTGGTATTGGTCGTTTCAAGTATGCTGATTTGAACTCAGTAGATCCTGAAACTGGTGAAGTAATCGAAGGTGTACCTGATGGTCAGATTACTCCTGCGGACAGAACTTTCATCGGAAGTCCAGTTCCTGATTACACGCTTGGTGCGAGAATTGATTTTGGATATAAGCAGTGGAGATTAGAGACTTTCTGGTTTGCTTCTGTAGGTAACGAAATCTTCAACCAGTCTAAATGGTTTACTGATTTCTTCGGAACATTCGAAGGTTCTGCTAAAGGTGTACGTGCTAAAGATTCTTGGACTCCTGAATTAGGAGATAACGCTAAAGCTCCTATCTGGGAGAGTGTATCTAACCTAAGTACTTCTGGTGCTGAGAACTCTTGGTATGTTGAAGATGGTTCTTACTTAAGATTAGTACGTTTAGCTGTTGCTTATGACTTTGATCAGTCAGTAGCAGAAAGAATCGGAATGCGTAACTTAAGTATTGGAGTTTCTGCGAATAATATCTTGACTTTCACTAAATATGAAGGACTTGATCCTGGTGTAGGTGGTGGAGCCGATACAAATTTTGGTATAGATGTCGGGAACTATCCAGTTACGCCTAGTTATATGCTTAATATTTCGTTGGGTTTCTAAGCGAAATCTAATAATTTTGTTAACAGAAATCTATTTTGATTTAAAATTTAATTCTCATTATTATGAAAATGAATAATATACTCAAGAAATCGATGATTCTTTGTCTTGCGATGACAATGATCTTCGTCTCTTGTAGCGACGAATTTCTAGAAGTTGCGCCTACTGGATCTCTTGCAGATGCACAGGTTGGTACTAAAGATGGTATCGAAGGGCTTCTAGTTGGTGCTTACTCTGCTCTTAACGGAGTATTTGGTAATCGCTTCGAAGGCCCAAATCACTGGGTAACAGGAAGTATTGCTGGAGGTGAGGCTAATAAAGGTACTGACCCTGGTGATTATTCTTCAATTAACCCTGTTCAGCGTTATGAGCATGATGCAACTCAAGGTGACCTTAACAGTCTTTGGAGAGGTCGTTACGAAGGTGTAAGCCGTTGTAACAGAGTATTATTGCTTTTATCCACTGCTACAGATGTTACTGCTGCTGATGCTACTCGTATCGCTGCAGAGGCACGGATGCTTAGAGGTCACTATTACTTTGATCTTAAGAAGCACTGGAATAACATCCCTGTTTTTGATGAAACTTTAACGGCTCAGGAAATCGTTAAAATACCTAATAACGGTGATGCTTGGGCTCAAATCGAAGCAGATCTACAGTTTGCTTATGACAATCTTCCTGAGACACTAGGTCAAGCAGGTCGTGTCAACAAATGGGCTGCGGGTGCTTTATTAGCAAAAGCTAAGCTTTATCAGCAAAAATGGGGCGAAGCAAAAAGTATATTTGACGATGTAATCGCTAATGGTCAAACTACAAATGGTTTACCTTACCAATTATTGGACAACTATACAGATGTATTCAACGCTGAGTTTGATAATCACGCTGAGGCAGTATTCGACGTAGAATCTGCAAACAACTCTGGTAGTACTCAAAACGCTAACTACTTTGATGACTTGAACTACCCATATAACACGGGTGCTGATGGTCCTGGTAACTGTTGTGGTTTCTTCCAGCCTAGTTTTGAATTAGCGAACTCTTTCCGTACGGATGCTGATGGTTTCCCATTACTGGATGGTTCTTATAATGATGCAGGTAACGAACTTGTAAATGATTACGGTGTTGAAGCTGATGCTGAGTTTACTCCTGACGGTGGTAACTTGGATCCTCGTATTGACCACTCAATTGGTCGTCGTGGTATTCCTTACCTAGATTGGATTGCTCACCCAGGTAAAGCTTGGATTCGTAACCAGCCTTACGCAGGTCCATATTCACCTAAGAAATTCATCTACTACAAATCTCAAGAGAATACTTTAACTGATGGTAGTTCTTGGACTCGTGGTTATGCAACGATGAATTATAACATTATCCGTTTTGCGGACGTACTACTTATGGCTGCAGAAGCAGAAATCGAAGCTGGATCTTTAGAGAAAGCTCGGGAGTATGTTAACATGGTACGTGCTCGTGCTGCGAACTCTGACCATTGGGTAACTAACGAAGATGGATCATTCGCTGCAAATTATGTAATTGCTGAATATCCAGAGTCTGCATTCGGTAGCAAAGCTGATGCATGGACAATCGTAAAAATGGAACGTAAACTAGAGCTTTCAGGTGAAGGTCACCGTTTCTTCGACCTTGTACGTTGGGGAGATGCTGATCAGGTACTGAATGATTACCTAGATTACGAAGGTCAAATTCTTGTTACTAAGTTTGGTGGAGCTAGCTTCACTGCAGGTAAAAACGAATTTTACCCAATTCCACAATCACAAATTGATCTTCAGGGAGCTGATGTATTATCTCAGAATCCTGGATTCTAATAGTTGATTTTAATCAATGTTAAAGAAAGCCATCTCAGTGATCTGGGATGGCTTTCTTGCTTCATATTCTCTACCTTTTTGGTTAAATTTGAGCCTACACAAATTAATCTACACACTCCCTTACTCAAATTTTACAACCAGTTTCGATCGATCTTACTATGAGCTATAATCAAAACTTACTACTACTCTGTTTGATAATTATTTTGGCGCTAAGCTGCGGCGCTGATCAACCAATGATGAATCGTGTCGAGGTGAGTCATTCTGGTCTTGACTTCGTCAATGAGATTACAGAAAACGATACCTTGAATATTCTCAAAAGTGAATTTGTTTATAATGGTGCCGGAGTAGCTATAGGTGATTTGAATGCGGATGGTCTGGACGATATTTTTGTTGCAGGTAATCAGGTTGATAACCGACTCTACCTAAATGAAGGAGGCCTTCGTTTCAAAGACGTCAGCACCTCAGCGAAAATAAAAAAACCTAACCCCAAGCTTTGGTCCTCCGGAGTAAACCTGGTTGACATCAATCTAGATGGACAATTAGATATTTACGTTTGTAATACCTTACAAAAAGATTCTACTATTCGCTATAATTTGTTGTACATCAATCAAGGTAATAATGCAGAAGGCGTTCCAAGTTTTGAAGAAAGTGCTCGTGCTTATGGTATCGCTGATGATAGTCACTCTTCGCATGCTCAGTTCTTTGACTATGATAATGATGGAGATGTAGATTTATTTATCGGGGTCAATCTAATTGAAGAAAAATACCCAAATGAATTCATTAATCGTCCTAATGACGGATCTGATCCAAATAGAGATCGCCTCTTTCAAAACAACTGGAATGATTCACTTGGCCATCCGGTATTTACAGACGTATCCATTGAAGCGGGCCTTGTGCACGATGGCTACAGCCATAGTACTTTAATCTACGACTTCAACAATGACGGGTGGATGGATATTTATGTTGCGAATGACTATCAAAGTGACGACCTGATCTATATCAATCAACAAGATGGCACTTTCGAAAATGAAGCCGGAAAGATATTCAAACACTTTAGCTTGTCTGCAATGGGAAGCGACCTTGGTGACATCAATAATGATGGACGTTCCGACTTCATGACTACTGAGATGCAGCCTTATTATAATAAGCGTAAAAAACTTTTTCAGGGCGAAAGTACTTATCAACGAGAATTATACACTCGCCAATACGGCTATAATTATCAATACACTCGAAACACCTTACAATTAAACTTAGGCGATAATCCTGATACTGGACTACCTATTTATGCTGACATTGGTATTCGGGCTAATGTCCAGGAGACCGACTGGAGCTGGGCTACTTTATTTGCAGATTATGACAATGATGGCTGGCAGGATTTATTCGTCGTAAATGGTTTTCCAAAGGATGTTACCGATCGGGACTTTGCAGATTTTAGAGCATTCGCAAGCCGCCTGGTCTCTGAAGAAAAATTATTGGAAGCCATTCCAGAAGTTAAATCTCCAAATTTCCTTTTTCGAAACAATGGCGACTTAACCTTCGAGGACGTTACCAAAGAATGGGGTATGGACATTGGTAGTTTCTCCAACGGAGCAGCTTATGGTGATCTGGACAATGATGGAGACCTCGATCTGGTAATCAATAACATTGACGACCCAATACTGCTTTTTGAAAATAATACTAGAGCCCTCACCAATCAGCATTTCTTAAGGATAAAGTTAAATGGTGCTCCAAAGAATCCAGATGCATTTGGAGCAGCAGTAGAAATATTCGCTGGGGAATGGACCCAAAAACATTACTTGCTCTCTAATCGTGGCTACCTGTCCAAGTCAGAATCCTTTATACATTTTGGCCTTGGTAGTAAAACTCAAGTAGACTCCCTTCGGATTACCTGGCCAGGTGGCGCTACTCAAATCATTAATCAACCCGCAATTGACCAGGTTCTAAATATTAATTTTGAAGCATCAAACCTGCGTAAAAAGCTAAGCCCACAAGCAATGGCCGGACTCTTTCGGGAAGTGGCAAAAGATCGCGGATTAGAGTACGAAGACCAGGATATTGACTTCATTGACTTCAATTTTCAACGAACCCTTCCTCATAAATTTTCGCAGTATGGACCATCTATTTCGATTGGCGATGTAAACGGGGATCAACTGGATGATATATTCATTGGTGCCGGGCGAAAATTTCAAGAGACTTGGTTTTACCAACAGGAAGATGGAACCTTTATACAAACACCTGTCAATTATAAATCTCACCCCGAAGCATTTCAAGAAGACTCCGGTACGTTACTATTCGATGCGGATCAGGATGGAGACCTTGACTTATATATCGTACGAGGTTCTGCTCAATACGCACCAGGAGATAGTCTTTATCAAGATGTAATAATGATCAACGATGGCTTAGGTAATTTCATGCCAGCCACTAATGCTTTACCAGAAATCAGGGCTAATGGTTCCTGTGTTAAAGCTGCTGATTTTGATCGAGATGGAGACCTTGACTTATTCATCGGCAGCCGTGTTCTGCCCCGAGCATTCCCTTTAGCTGATCGGTCTTACCTATTACGTAATGAAACCGTTGGCGGCATTGTGAAGTTTGTAGACGCAACGGAGGAGATCAATACAGGTCTATTAAAACCGGGCATGATCAGTGATGCACTTTGGACCGACTTCAATGGCGACCATTGGCCAGATCTTATCCTTGCGGGGGAATGGATGCCACTCACCATCTTTGAAAATCAGGAAGGAAACCTGATTGATGTCACTTCAAAAAGTGGTTTAGCCGCATACAATGGCTGGTGGAATAGCTTAAGACCAGCGGATTTAGATAATGACGGAGACATGGATTACCTGGCCGGCAACTTTGGCGAAAATGTATACTTCCAATGTACTACTGACCAACCACTCAAAGTCTATGGAAAAGATCTGGATAACAATCGAAGTGTTGACCCCTTAATTTCATGTCATTGGCGGGATAGCCTGGGCGCTACTCATGAATATTTTTATCATCCGCTCCCGGATGTCATGAAGCAGTTTGTAGGTATCCGTAAAAAATATAACTCCTTTGGAGAATTTGGAGAAGCTACTGTCCCTCAAATGCTAGAAGGTATTGATATGACGGATGCACTCATTTTATCCGCAAATCATCTTAGTTCCTCCTGGATTGAAAACTTAGGCAACGGAAAATTTGAAATGCATAGCCTACCCATTGAGGCGCAAATAGCCCCAATCTATGGCATACAAACCATAGATATTGATGATGATCAACTGCTTGATATCGTATTAGTTGGAAATGACTTTGGGATGGAAACACAACAAGGAAGAGCAGATGCCCTATCAGGTTTAGTTCTCAAAAACAAAGGAAAAGGGCAGTTTGAAGCACTAGAATTAGAAGAAAGCCAGTTTTTTGTCCCCGGCGATGCAAAAAGTCTCGTCCGACTTCAAGCAAACAATAGCTTACTTTTCTTAGCTTCACAAAACAGGGGGCCATTAAAAGTTTATGAACCAGCCACTCAAAATTTTGTTGATCTCATTAAGGTTCAACAAAATGAAGTACAGGCGGTAATAACTTATACCGATGGCAGCCAGAGCCGCAGAGACTTTTATTTTGGAGATAGTTTTCTTTCACAATCCTCCAGAGTGTTAGAAAGAATAGCTTCCATGCAATCAATCACCTTCTTCGATAACACTGGTCAAACCACTCGAACGATAAAATGATCCATGCTTAAAGTGCCTTCACAATGCTGGTCCTTTCTAATTCTTGCATTACTATCATGCAGCACTGAATACGTACTGGCCCAGGATTATTTTAAAGCACTCGAAACGGGCAATACATACTTAAATCAACAAATAGATCGATTCTCTAATGGAGATATTCTGATCGGAAACTCTTCTTTGGAAGCACTCGAAACGGGTGATGAAATTGGTAAAATCACCCTCCTACGTATTGATGGATGCGGAAACGAATTATGGTCCAAGATTTATACTTATACCGAAGGTTATCTCGAATTAAAAGATGTAGTGGTCAATGATTTGAACGAAGTCTTCATCTATGGTAGTCATTATAAAGGATTGGCTGAAGTAATTTTTATCGCAAAGTTCGATGGTCTCACTGGTGAGAACATGGACTTCAGACTATTTGACCCCGGTACTGTGGATCACTTTTCTTATACGATGGATTTACACAATGGTCAAATAATGGTTTATGGATTATTATTTGATTTCAATACGGCCAAACTAGGTTTCATTGCTGTATTCAATGAAAACCTGGCTTACCTATGGAGCAAGAGATTCGAACCATTTGAATCCACCGGAGCTGCGATTGCAACTAGTGATAACGGTTTTGCGGGAAGGTCAGGGCCTTATCTTTATAAATTTGATAATAGTGGGACTCCGCAATGGAGCGTAGGCCTGGAATCAGGTTCTGAAATATTGATTATTGGAGGCCCTATCGAAACGAATAATGGGCTTTTGTTTGAGGGCCATCGTAATGGTGAAAGCTTCTTCTTCAAAGTCGATATGAACGGACAATTACTTTGGCAATCCGATCTCTTTCCGGCAACTAATCAAGGAGCTGCGATAACGTTATTGGAAGACAACTCATTCCTTTGCACTTATAATCAATTAGAAACGGATTATACAGATTTAGCGCAGTTCAACTTATCAGAGGGTGGCAGTATTTCAAATCAAAGAAAGTTAATGCTGGATGATCTGATGATCACCGGAACAATTGAACAGACTTTGGCTAGGAACGGCGTACTGACGTTGATTGGAAACGCAAATCCTATCGCATTAAATCCGGTAGACATTCAGGATTTCGTCTTACAATTCAATATCACTGAAAGTGAAATTGCTTGTTATGACTGGGAAGATTTTTCGGAGTTACGTACCAATGACTTAGTACTGAATTTTAATCCTATCGTTTTAGAAATTGAGGATTTCGATATGGAGCAGGAAAATCGATTAACACTGGATGGCTTCAATTTCGAGATTCCTTTTTCAGAACTTTGCGATATGGTATTTACTCCCGAAACCATCGAAATCGATACCCTCATCGCCTGCGATGATGAATGGTGGGTAACCCTCCCCGACTCTAACTTTAACTGGGTAGATGTTCCCGGTATTGCTCCTCGCTTGCTTGAACTACCAGGAACTTATCAAGCTCGAAAACAAACCTGTAATGACCCGGTAATCATCAATTATACACTTAGTCGTCCCGATTGCCCCTGCGATATATTCTTGCCAAACGCATTCACCCCTAATAGTGATGGTCAAAATGATTTATTGGAACTATTCTCTGAGTGTCCCCTGGATAAAGTATCCGCTACGATTTACGACCGTTGGGGCAATCTCATCCATCAAAGTAATCAGCAAAGTTCGATCTGGGATGGAACCTCCAGAGGAGAAAGAATCATGACTGGCGTTTATATTATTGTGATCGATTACGAATGGTCCGATGAAAATGGTACTAAAACCGAGCGCGTCGCACAAAGTGTAACTTTAGTTCGTTGATCTCTATCATCCCAAGTATATTTCTCTTAAATTTAGGTATTCGCTGATCTTCACATTCGCTGATCAAATTTATCATCCCAAAATTTATCACCTTGGAAAAAATTACAGAACAGTCCTCTAATCATCGTCACCTGGATAAAATGTCCGCTGAGGAACTCCTGACAAATATCAACAAAGAAGATCAAACGGTGCCGCTGGCAATCGAAAAGGCTATCCCTTCGATTACCAAACTGGTGGAATCTGTTGTCCCAAAAATGCGGGATGGTGGCCGCCTGTTTTATATTGGTGCCGGGACGAGTGGGCGCTTAGGCGTACTTGACGCATCTGAGTGTCCGCCTACTTATGGCGTACCTGCCGACTGGGTAATCGGAATTATGGCTGGCGGGGATTATGCCCTTCGACACTCAGTAGAAAATGCAGAAGACTCTGTAACACAAGCCTGGGCCGACCTCTCTGAGCATTTTATTACAAGCCAGGATACCGTTGTTGGCATCGCTGCCTCCGGTACCACTCCTTACGTCATTCACGGTTTAAAAGCCTGTAGAGAAGCAGGGATTACGACGGCCTGTATCACTTGCAATCCGGATTCGCCGCTAGCTGCACAAGCAGATCACCCTATCGAAGTGGTCGTGGGCCCGGAATTCGTCACCGGAAGTACACGAATGAAATCCGGAACAGCTCAGAAGTTAATCCTAAACATGATTAGTACCTCAGTAATGATTCAACTAGGACGAGTGGTAGATAATAAAATGGTAGATATGCAACTCTCTAATGATAAGCTCCTCGATCGCGGAACAAAGATGGTAATGAAAGAACTCGAAGTATCCTATGAGCAAGCACAGTCTTTATTATTAGCGCATGGCAGCGTACGAAAGGCAATCCAAGCCAAAGGCTAAACCCTAC
>JAHDHW010000032.1:0-26553 GCA_020631105.1 Saprospiraceae bacterium
ACTCAAGTAGTGTATCGCAGACAATTAATGTAAACGATACCACTGCACCAGATGCCCCAGCAGCACCAGCGAATATGACTGTACAATGTATAGATGATGTACCAGCACCAGTAGATTTAACAGCAGTAGATAATTGTGATGGAGATATCACAGTAAGTCCGGTAACTAAGATTGAACCGGAAAATCCAGTTTGTGCAAATCAGGTAAGTGTAATTCGTATCTGGACCTTTATTGATGGATGCGGTAACGAAAGTAGTGTTACACAAGTGATCACAGTACATGATGATACTGCTCCTGAATTCACTTTTGTACCTGGAGACTTTACAGTAGAGTGTACTGAAGATATCGCAATGCCTGATGCCATGGCAGTAGATAATTGTGATGGAGACGTATCCGTTACTTATGAAGATATGATGAACGGTTTAGGTTGTAAATCAATGACACGTACATGGACTGCAGTTGATGATTGTGGAAATACTTCTACAGCTAGCACTACTGTTACGGTAACTGACAATGAGCCACCAGTATTTACATTCGTACCTGTAGATTTAACTTTCTACTGTGAGGTGCCTTTCGAAATACCAATGGCTACCGCAACTGATAATTGCGAAACAGGATTAACCATTACTTTCGAAGATGTGTTTATCTCTACACCTGAGAATTGTGGTAACGGTTATGGATATGATATTGAACGTACTTGGACTGCTACAGATTTCTGTGGTAATACAACTACAGCAGTAACTTTAGCATGGGTTAAACCAGGTAAAGGACCTGATGCAGGAGCTTTTAGTAATTATGATGATGGTACTGCTACTTTAAATGCAGAAAGAGCTACAGCATCTAATACTACTGATATGCCTCTGAGCTTATCAATTAATCCGAATCCTGTAGTTGATCAACTCAACCTGTATTTCGACATAGGAGAAGAGCAAGCGGTTAATATCAGAGTATTCAATATCCTTGGTAAAGAACTTTACCGTGCAGAAGAAACTGCAGTAAGAGGAACGAATACTTTTATAGTACCTGCCCAAGAATTCATTACTGGAACGTACTTAGTGATGCTTGAATTTGAAGGAGAAGTAATGACGAAGAAGTTTATTAAACGATAAAATAAGAGACTCGTCACGCTCTTGACAAGTGAAGCACTTTCTTCTTTGGAGGAAGTGCTTCCTTGTTTTTAGTTAATTCATCCGATTTTATCTTAATAACTTAGTTTATTCATATTCCAATATGTAAAATACCTGTTTTAGGGTATTAATAGTGTAGATATATAATGTATATTTGCAATGTAACCTTAGGGATACAACATGAACAAATTTTTAAGACAGATTATAATTCCAGTAACTAAAAAACTTGTATGATAAGAACCCTTACTTTCCCTATTTGTAAGAGGATTTAGTTAAGAACATGTACAAACCAGCTCTCTATTAGCATCTCGTATTTATTGCTCCTCTTGGAAAGTTTGTAATGCATAAACCTATTTATAGGTTGTCGCTACCTTATCTTATGGATTAATCCAATTCGGATTAATTTTCTAATAGTTTATTTTCATTTATCTGTCTGTACAAAGGTTGGCTTTGCCTTGATGATTCAATGGCAAAATGTGATGGATTGTATTGTATGATATGCATGCTGATTTTTGTATACACTATCGACAAAAGAATTGGGTAATTATATTAATGGTAACTGTTTAGAGATTTATTTTAAAACGGTTTTGGGATAGTCCCTCTTCACTAAAGTGTGAAGGGGGATTGCTTTTTCTAGGGATTATTTTTATTCGCTGATCCCGATAATGATCGGGAGCCTCTGATCACCTCCAATGTAAATACACTTGTAAATCATGCTTTAGCACCCCGAAATGCACTTAATATTGTAATAGGTTAAGTACCTTTGCAGTATGGCAAGAATATTAGCAGTCGATTATGGGACTAAGAGGGTAGGATTAGCAGTGTCTGATCCTTTACAGATTATCGCCTCAGGATTAGATACTGTTGCTACTGCTGAGCTATTTAATTACCTTAAAAAATATATAGAAGTAGAAGAAGTCGAAACTTTAGTAGTAGGAATGCCATATCATCTTGATGGGAGCCCTGCTCAGATTGCAGATAAGGTTTTAGCCTTTATTAAAAAATTTGAAAAACTTTTTCCGCTTATTAAGGTTGAAACTAGAGACGAACGGTTTACTTCTGAGGATGCAAAGCAAATTATCCTTCAGAGTGGAGCAAAAAAGAAAAAACGAAGAGATAAAGGATTAGTAGATAAAGTAGCTGCTGTGCTAATTCTACAAGATTATATGGAATCACTTCGATATAAATAGTCTTGCCTTATTCTGCTAAACACTAATAATTTAATATAAGATGATTTTACCGATATACGCACTAGGTCAACCTGTACTTAAGAAGGTGGGGGAAGAAATTACACCAGATTATGAAGGCCTGGAGCAATTATTATCTGATATGTGGGAGACGATGTATAATGCTCATGGAGTAGGACTTGCTGCTCCTCAGATTGGAAGAGCTATACGTTTGTTTATGGTGGATACCGTTCAAATGATGGAAGAAGGAAAGGAAGACGAGGGAATCAAAAAAGTGTTTATTAATGCGCAGAAAATAGAAGAAGGGGGGAATGATTGGGATTACGAAGAAGGCTGTTTGAGTATCCCCGATGTCAGAGGAGACGTCAGGAGACCAGCGCAACTAAAAATAAAATACCAGGATGAAAACTTTCAAGAGCATACAGAAATTTTCACCGGACTCAATGCCAGGGTAATTCAGCATGAATACGATCATATTGATGGTGTTTTATTTACAGAATACCTGTCTCCTTTAAAAAGACGAATGCTAAAAAGAAGGCTAGAGAATATAAAGAAAGGTAAGGTAAATGCGGATTATAAAATGAAGTTTGCTCGCGTTAAATAAAAGTATTTCTAAGTTGCTTGCACAACAGCTAAAGGATGCTGATTTTTAGTTGACTTTGAGATTTTACACTTCGGAATACTAAAGAATATTTTACAGCCTTGGTTTAAATTTGATTCCAGCCAGATATCTCCTCCCATTTGGCTGACTATCTCTTTACAGGTAGACAAGCCTATTCCCGAACCTTTAAACTCTTTCCCATTATTCATCTTTGTAAATAACTGAAATACCTTTTCGTGGTTTTCCGGATCAATACCTATTCCGTTATCTTCTATACAAAACCAAAAGTCTTTTTCTTTTTCCTGAGAAGAAATAGTAACGAGTGGTTGCTCCTGTTTACCACTAAACTTCAATGCATTTACAATCAGGTTTTGAAATAATTGCCTGGTTTTGGCTGGTTGTCCATTTAGGACGAGGTTTTCTAGGTCGATATTGGTTTGCGTTTTTGGATATTCTCCTTTTAAATTAAGTTGTAAGAGAATCCGCTCAACAAGATTATTAATATTAATATCTTTTTGCTCTAGGTCTTGATTCGCTTTTATTGTTGCATAGGCCATTAATTGCTCTACCAGAAGGCTCATCTCTCCACTACCAGATTGAATGAACTGTAAGTATTCTTCCAGCGCTTCATCATTAATCCCCAATTGCTTAACTCGTCGATTAGCAAGCTGCGCAAAACTGGCCATCGTTCGTAAAGGTTGCTTCAGATCATGAGCCGTCGCATGTGCGAACTGCTCTAATGCCTTATTGGATTTCCGCAAAGATTTCTCGGTATCGATTAGCTTATCATTTACCGATAACAAAGAGCTATGTTGCTGGACTAGTTGTTCTTTTTGCTTTTCAAGTTGCTTAAAAACTTTACTAATAATCATCCCTGAGGTTATCATAAAACCTGAAATCAAAGCAAAAAGCCAAAAAATCGCATTGAAGTAATAGAAAGGCTCAAAATTAGCAGCTTGAAAATAATGACCTGGATTGTTCCTTTCCAGAATATATAGAAATATAACAAAAGCAATCGTCAGGAAAGTCCAGATAGCGGTTTGTTTGATGTCTAAGAGTAATAAACAAACTGGAGTAATTAACAAGAAGTATAAAAGGTTATCCGAGTATATACCGCCGGTATTCAATGTTTCAAAAACCATCGGTACAAACAAGGACAGCAATAATAGGTTCGTTGAGAAATAGACCTTTTTGTATTTGTTAAAGATAAGATACTGAAGACCAACAAAAATAGTCACAGGAATAAAAGGGAATGCAATGTTTTGATCTATAAAAACTGTACTGGTTATGATTTTGAATAAAACCAATACAAAAAGGATCATCTTAAAGAAGTTATTCAATAACTTCAATTTGATATACCTCGCATCATACACTTCTTTTAAGCGCTCTTGATCGACCAAAAGTTTAGACATGGCGGTGATTTTCGTAACTTAGTTAGCGTTAAACTTACGGAGTAAACTTAATTTGAGAGCACGAGGTAGGTACTTTGTGATTGCCCCTGTTTATGGGAAATCAGTATTATTTAACAACAGATATAATGCCAATGATACTGAATAGGTGCTAAATGATTTTACTTGGTCGAAAATAATTATGACTAATTGGTACTACCAGTTTGATTCTATTATCTAGAGATAGCCGATGTTTCTGTTATCAATTATTCCTACTGGTAGTACCATTGACCAAATACAATCACTTTGAACCACTGAATATCGCTAATCGTCAATGTACCATTTAGATTTTACTATAATTGGGGTGCTTAGGTTTCAAAGATAGCCCAATTATTTCCTGCCAAAATCAGCAGGAATTTCGCCCCATTTTTCGGTTTCCCACTTGAGAATTGGGTTTTTAAAAGTGTTCTTTTTAAGCCAGGTTTCACCACGAGTGATCAAATCAAATATCTGCTCATTGACCCTGCTTCGTTTTAGGTTGGTTTTTACCTTTTTGTTTCTCACCCAGGCCATCGCTGTCCGTGAATCAGAGTAAATAGGCATAGTATAAGCCTTTATACCTTGCAAATAAGCCAAACCATGAACCAGGGCCAAAAACTCACCGATATTATTAGTCCCTTTTTTAAAGACGCCAATTCTAAATAGCTCGTCACCATTTTTAGTTTGGACACCACGGTATTCCATATCTCCGGGATTGCCGCTACATGCTGCATCAACAGCAATACTATCCCAGATTATTCGAGATCTTTCAGCTTCACTGATAACTGCTTTTTCTTTCTTTACCTTATTCCCAATAAAGTCCGAAAAGTTACCATGATAAGCCGCTTCGGCTGCTTCTTTAGTCTTAAAAGATTTATACTTCGCATTGGGATATCCTTTGATCTGTGCCTGACATTTTTGCCAGGAGTCAAAAACCCCGGTGTTATTCCCTTCCCAGACTACATAATATTTTTTCGCCATGAAGCTGTTTGTATTCTATTTGAAAGTAAAAGTAGCAAAAACAAAGAAAGTGTATTCGTTTGCACTCTTATTCAAATGCTTATTATTTTTTTTATTCGCTGACCCTCCCGATAAAAATCGGGAGCACTTTGATCAAATATCCAATGTCTTTACCTTTTATAAGACAAAAGATCATTGCCTTTATACAAATAAACTAAAACGAAATATTTACATTTGTCGCAGAATATAGAGAGAATGGAATTTATTGACACACATGCACATTTGTATGTAGAACAATTTGACGAAGATCGACCTGCTGTTATTCAGCGTGCTAAAGAACTGAATATTAACCGGGTATACCTGCCAAATATAGATCAGACTACCATTGATGCAATGTTGGACCTAGAGGCGAATCATCCTGACGCTTGTTTTGCCATGATGGGAGTGCATCCTTGTTCCATTAAAGAAAATTATGAAGAAGAACTCAATATTGCAGAGGAATGGTTACAAAAACGACCTTTCGTAGCAATAGGAGAGATCGGTATTGATCTATACTGGGACAAAACTTTTCAGAAAGAACAAGAAGATGCATTTCGTAGACAAATCAACTGGGCAAAGGATCTTGCCATCCCTTTTGTCATTCATTCTCGCGATTCACTTGATTTAACAATCGAAATAGTAAAAGAAGAACAAGATGGAAGCCTGCGAGGGATTTTTCATTGTTTTGGAGGTTCAGTTGAACAAGCAAAACGAATTGTTGATCTTGGATTTTTGATGGGCATTGGTGGAGTCCTAACTTTTAAAAAAGCAGGATTAGATAAGACACTGGAAGAAGTGGACCTGGAGCATCTGGTTTTGGAGACGGATGCACCTTATTTGGCACCAACTCCTTTTAGAGGAAAAAGAAATGAAAGTGCTTACATACACCAAATTGCCGAACGATTAGCATCTGTAAAAGAAACGGATATTGAGAAGGTAGCAAATGTGACTACCTCAAATGCTTTGAAATTATTTGGGAGCTAAAATATGAGCTAAAACGCTACGCGCTACGCTCAATTTGTTCAAATGTTTCTACTTTCCCAATAAATATTACGGATGGGGGGCATGTTTTCCCGAAAAATTTTGAAAAGTTACTTTAATTTACAATTTTTGTGTCTGTCAGGAACGAATGCGTTCCTTTGTTTTGCACGATTTTTTTATCTTAGTGGAGCTTCTTGGAGGCTTTGCTTGAATAACTTTAGGAGAGGTGCTCGAGTGGCTGAAGAGGCACGCCTGGAAAGCGTGTGTGCGGCAAAACCGTACCGAGGGTTCGAATCCCTCTCTCTCCGCGGCGAACATGGAGAAGAAGATAAGTAGGGACTGAGTAATCGGGAAATTATCATCTCAACCATTATCACATTTTATTCTAAGAGAAAACAACAGCAGGGATTTTAATCATATTGACTGACCTGCCATTAAAGAGAACTGTCTTTATCGGTTATCGCAACGAAACGAAACCCTTAAAACAAACATATTTTCTAACTAACTAATTTAAACATTCGTAAAACCTTTTTGATTATGCGAAAATTATTAGCACTCTTGCTTGTATTCGGTGTTGCTATGTTTTCTGGAGCGACTGAAGTTATTGCTCAGGAAGCTGCAGATGCAGAAGCCGGTGGTTACCAAATTTTGAAACAATACTTCATCGATGGTGACTGGAGATTCATGAGCTTTGTATTGATTTGTCTTATTCTTGGATTGGCTTTTTGTATCGAGCGTATTATTACCTTGAATATCGCTAGTGCGAATACCGAGAAATTATTAAACCGAATTGACGAAAACCTTAAGGCTGGCGACATTAATGGCGCTATGGAAGTAGCTAAGTCAACTCAAGGCCCTACTGCTAGTGTTCTTTACGAAGGACTTAAAAATGCAGACCAAGGCCCTGAAGCTGTCGAAAAAGCTATCGTCTCTTATGGTGCCGTTCAAATGGGTAACCTTGAAAAAGGACTTGTTTGGATTTCTCTTTTCATCGCTATTGCTCCGATGCTTGGTTTCATGGGTACGGTAATCGGTATGATTCAGGCCTTCGATGAGATCGCTAGAGTCGGTGACCTTTCTCCTTCTGTTGTTGCAGGTGGTATTAAGGTAGCACTTTTGACTACTGTATTCGGTTTGATCGTAGCTATTATCCTTCAGATTTTTTACAACTATATCATCTCTAAGATTGATAGCATTGTAAACAAAATGGAAGATGCTTCAATCGCTTTGGTTGATGTGATGGCTACAAACAACGTATTTAAATAATTAAATCAAAAAGGTCCTATTATGTATAATTTTTTGACAAAAAACGGGCAGACGATTTCGTTTCTCGTGGGGCTAGTGATTACCGTGATCTTTTTGGTAACTGCCTTCGGAGGATTGGAAGAGTTTAATATGCTCGATAAAGATACCCGTCGTACTTCTGATATTTTTAATTTCGGAATTACTGCTGCTGCTGGCTTGGTGATCCTTGCCTTTATCTTTATGATTGTTGCTATCCTGTTAAACGTTTTGCTTAATATCAAAGGGAACATAAGACTAGTAATCGGCTTAGTGATTATGCTAGCGCTTTACTTTATCTTCTCTGGTAGTGCAACTTTCGAAGCACCTGGTACTTTACTTGGAGATTTACTCGCAAAAAATAATATCGGTGCAGGAGCTAATGGCTTCATCGTCGGTGGTATTTTTACGGCAGTAATACTCTTTGGTATCGCCTGGGCGTCTTTCATTATCCTTGAAATTGTAAACTTCTTTAAATAATCAATTATGGCAGGAAGTAGAAATAGACAAGCACCCGAAATCAATGCAGGTTCTATGGCGGACATTGCCTTCTTGCTTTTGATTTTCTTCCTTGTAACGACGCAAATCGTTGAGGATAAAGGTATTCGGGTAGCCTTACCAGTCTGGTCTGAAGAAGAGCCTGATATTACCAAACTGAAAACACGTAACGTATTCTCAGTATTGGCTAATGCTCAAAATCAATTACTAGTACGTGGTGAAATCGCTCGAATTGATGAATTACGGGAGCGCGCAAAAGAGTTTATCGCTAATCCGAAAAAACGAGAAGACTTAGCTGAGGCACCTAACAAAGCTATTATCTCTTTGAAAAACGATAGGGGGACTAACTACGAAACCTATCTGACGGTTTATAATGAACTTAAAGCGGCCTACACAGAATTGTGGAATGAAGAATCACAACGAATGTATGGAAAACCATATAGTGATGATTTACCCAAGAATATGAAAAAGGCTGTGCGGGATAAGTTTCCTCTAGTAATCTCAGAGGCAGAACCAACTAATTTCGGAGAAGAGTAATCATAGGTAATCGTCGAAAACTACCTTTTTTACTCATCGTTTAAAAATTGTGAATTATGTCTAAATTTAAGAAAAAGCGAGGTAAAGCAAAACCTGCAATTTCAACAGCGTCTTTGCCGGATATTATCTTCATGCTTCTGTTCTTCTTTATGGTAGTTACTGTACTCCGGGACTCGGAGCTCAAACTTAAAGTAACCACTCCGCAAGCAACAGAGCTAACTAAACTTGAAGAGAAATCTCTGGTAAACTACCTTTATATCGGTCGGCCACTTGAAAAGTACCAATCGGAATATGGTACCGCTCCGCGATTGCAGCTAGGAGATAAATTTTCTACTATCAATGATATTCCAATTTTCCTGGAGCAGCATAAGATTAAAGTTCCTGAGAATAAACGTACGCGTATTACCTCTTCTCTTAAAGTAGATGGTGATGTAACTATGGGGATTGTTCAGGATGTTAAGACTAAGCTCCGAAAATCCGGACAATTGATCGTTAACTATTCTGCAAAACAAAAAGCAGAAGAATAGCGATAGAAAATAAAAGAGTACAAAAAAGCCAACTTACAGCTGTAAGTTGGCTTTTTTAATTTAAGCATGTCTTAGATTTGAAATCTACAGTCTGTTTTCTAACGTAATCGATCCATAGAATCTACTAGTTTTTCATCTTTGGATATAAAACGAAGCGCAAGAAAAGCAAAGACTAAAAATGCAACAGGAAGGCTAAAACCAACGATATTTTCCTGATCTTGCCCAGGGCTTAAGCCCTCAGAATTATTGATGTAGAATACAATAACTAGCACAAATCCGATAATATTAGCTATTATCGCAAAACGGCCCAGCATTATCTGAGTCTTACGATTGTTAAATAAAAATATACTGATAAATGCTAAGCCTCCGGCAACACAGAATAGTCCAAGTAGTGCAGGACTATCCATAATGTTATATTCTGCATCTTGATAAAGAGTATTATCAGCTACAGGAGAGCTTGTCGTTCCAAAAGGAAAGGCAAATAGACAAAAGGCACAAGCCGCTGCAAGTAATAAAAATAAAGATTGAATTCGCTGAATCATGTTAATAATTTTTAAGCGCAAATATACTGAAATGGAGCGAGTGTGTACTTTTACACTTATAAGGAATATCAAATAAATAGATAAATTCTTAGATCAGAAAATCACAACAATGAATAATAATTCAAGTTTTTGGGAAAAACAGACCTTCCTTAAAAAGGCAGATGTGATTATTGTTGGAGCAGGCATCGTTGGTATCAATGCAGCGATAACACTTAGGGAGCAATCCCCCAAAAGCAAGGTTATAGTATTAGAGCGAGGTTTATTACCCAAGGGCGCCAGTACCCGAAATGCAGGCTTTGCCTGCTTTGGAAGTATGACGGAATTAATCGCTGATCTAAAAACACAAAACAAGGACGAGGTATTTAACTTAGTCGAAAAGCGATGGAAGGGCCTCCTAAGATTAAGAGAAAGAGTCGGCGACGAAAACATGGACTACTTTGAGCATGGTGCTTATGAATTATTCGCCTCCGAGGATTTAGAGGCTTTTGAAGAATGTCAAGATCGTATTCTCGAATTCAACCAAATACTAAAAAAGATCACCGGGACCTCAGAGGTGTTCCAGGTGCAGCGGGACAAAGCTAAAGACTACGGCTTCAAAGGTGTGCAAGGGTTAATTTTTAATCAACTGGAAGGACAATTGCACCCTGGAAAAATGATGCAGGCATTATGGACTCATGCCCGATCTATTGGCGTAGATATTATTACGGGGGTAGAAGTTCTTGGTTTTGAGTCGGGTAAAGCAGGCATAGCTGTTCGAACGGCGAATGATGTAATATTTAGTGGAGATAGCGTCCTGTTAGCAACGAATGGCTTTACCCGACGTTTATATCCTGGCTTAGCTGTGCAGCCAGCGAGAAATCAAGTATTAATCACAAAGGCAGTTAACCAACTTCCGTTTAAAGGATGCTTTCATTATCAGGAAGGCTATTATTACTTTCGGAATGTTGGGGACCGTGTTCTACTTGGAGGAGGAAGGCACCTTTCTAAATTAGCAGAAGAAACAGACGAATTTGGGCACACCAATTTGATACAATCAGCTTTGCTGGATTTATTGCGGAATACCATTTTGCCGAATGTTGAATATGAGATTGATCAATGGTGGAGCGGAATCCTTGGAGTAGGCGCCCAGAAAGTTCCAATCATAAAAGAAATAGAAAATAATATCTTCGTGGCTGTTAGACTTGGAGGAATGGGAGTAGCCATCGGTTCTTTAGTAGGGGAGGAAGCAGCAGAGCTGGTTTTAGCTAAGTAATGTTCTAGCATTTTTTACGTTAATCTATAAATGAAATCTTACGTATTTATCTTAACTGGTTTTTTCTTGCTACTCGCAGGAGCACTTAAAGCGCAGGAACTTGCTCCGGATTCAGAGGAACAAGATACCTCTGCCCCTGAAAAGGTTATTGTAGAACATGCAAACGTAGTACAGGGATTACTGGAGGATGAAGAAGAGATTCGTTATCTGAAAGGAGAGGTTTCATTGAGGCAAGGCACGACTTTTATGTCGTGTGATACTGCAGTATTATTCGTTTCTGATAATAATGTAATTGCCTATGGAGAAGTACTTATTCAACAAGGAGATTCTCTGGCGGTATATGCTGATTCGCTATTCTATTCCGGGGATACCAAGATCGCAGACCTTTTTGGTAATGTAAGTCTGACTAGTGATAGCCAGCAATTATTTACAGATCGCTTACGCTATAACCTAAATACTAAAGTCGCTACCTACTTTACCGGGGCAACATTAATGGCGGATTCTACACAATTAACCAGTCGACGCGGATATTTCTATGTCAGTACAAATGAAGCTTTCTTTAAGGATACCGTGTTCGTGATCAACGACCAGTTTTCAATGGTTTGTGATACCCTCAAGTATAATGTAAAATCCAAGCGGGCGACTTTTCTGGGACCAACCCGAATCGATCAAAACGAAAGTAAGATCTACTGCGAAAGTGGCTTTTATAATACAGAAACCCGGTACGCCAAACTTTATAATAACGCTCAATTTATTAAAGATGAGCAGACAGGGGTCTCGGATACCATTATCTATGACGGCGCGGCCAAAGAAGTTATTATGAAAGGGAACGCCCGTTTTCGGGAAAATGATAAACGTGCCCGCGCAGATGTAATTGTGTATGAGGAACAAAGCGAAATTACCAGGATGATTGGTAATGCGGTCTTTGATAGCGAGACGCAACACATCGAATCAGACTACATTGTGAATGATAAAAAGTCCAATACTTATTCTACACAAGGAAGGTCGACGGTAGTCGACGGGACCAGCATACTAAATGCAGATAGTATTAGTTTTGATGATGAAAAAGGCCTAGGCTATGCTGAAGGCAATGTCATTTGGGTAGATACGGCAGAGCAGATAACCATTGTTTGTCAGGAAGCAGATTATCAAAAAGAAACAGATTATATTCTCGCCAGAGGGGGGCGACCATTATTAATTACGCTGGTGGATGACGATTCTTTATTCATGACTTCGGATACCCTGGTTTCTTTAAGAGAGAATCCGGAAGATTCTTTAAGAACTTTGCTGGCCTATAAAGATGTCCGCATCTTTAAATCAGACTTGCAAGGCGTTTGTGATTCTTTGGTGTATAGTACCGCGGATTCTGTTTTTAATTTTTATCAGAATCCAATTATCTGGTCAGATACCACTCAGTTTATGGCAGATACCATGCAGATTCAAATGGTAGACAATAAAATCGACCAGATATTATTATTGGATAAATCATTTATTATAAATTCGCCTGACGAAGTCCTTTTTAATCAGATCAAAGGCCGTCAGACTACTGCATTTTTTGAAGAGGGAGACGTCAGGAGAATGAAAGTTGAAGGGAGCGCCGAGACTATTTATTATATTCGGGATGATGAAGGTGCTTATATTAGTCTGAACAAAACGATCTGTAGCGAGATGTTGATATACTTCGGTAATAATGAAGTAGAAGATATACGCTATTATAATAAGCCTACAGGGAGCAATATCCCGCTTGAAAAAGCAAAATCAACGGATATGGCACTGGAAGGATTTCAATGGAATATTGATAAGCAACCAAAATCACTTAAAGACCTGTTCTAAATGCGTTTTTTACGATTCTTACTTTGTAGTTTTGCTTTGTTGAATGCGGTGAATGTATCTTTTGCAAGTACTTCTGATGACTTGTTAAATACAGCAAATCAAGCTTATCAGGATGGAAATTATCAGACTGCAATTCAATCTTACGAAACACTCCTTTCCGAGTACCCTAATTCCACCGATCTTCATTTCAATCTGGGGAATGCTTATTTCAGAACTAAACAATTAGGGAAATCTATTTTGCACCTGGAACGTGCTGCACTGTTTTCTCCAAATGATAAGGATGTACAGCATAATCTTGCGGTTGTCAAAGATCAATTAACGGATCAGATAGAGGTACTCCCTGAATTTTTTATGACTCGCTGGTGGAACGGCCTCCGAGCTGCGCTACGCCCTACGGGCTGGGGAATCCTCGGACTCTTATTCCTCTGGGCTGGAATCGGTGGGCTATTACTCTGGCAACGTGGTGCTCAAAGAAAATTGCGAAAGCAAGGATTTGTGATTGGAATCCTGTTGTTGCTTTTAAGTATCCTGCCTTTCTGTCTAAGTTTTAGTGGACAAAAATACCTAAAAGAACCCGGGCGCGCTGTTATCATGCAACAAGAGGTCGCACTTCGAAGTGCTCCTGATAAAGCAAGTGAAAATCTGTTTTCCTTGCACGAAGGGACAAGTATTACCATTGTGGACAAGATCGGAGATTGGTACAAAGTCAGACTATCAAACGGGGAAGAAGGATGGTTAGAGATCAACACCCTTGAATTAGTTTAAGCCTTTTCTACTTTTTAATAAAAGTGCTGTTTCATTGAATTATTCTACATAGATGCGCGTTTTGCTAAGAAACGTGACAAAAGTGCTGCATATATAAGCTTCTGTGCAAATATGGGCAGCATTTTTGTATTAGGGTATATACCCGCCCGTAACAGACATCTATTAGCATTCTACAATGAAGACACAACTTGAGTTTCAAAAAACCATCTTAGAGCATTTACAATCTTCTGCTTATGTATTGATCGACCCTATCACATTAGCGGAGGACCGTATCGAATTAAACGTACTATTCGACAAAAAAGCAATGCAGGCTGTATTGCCTAACTTGAAAAAATTAGTCGGATTAAATTCCATTCGTGTTGCATCCAGTTTTAGCAAATCCAAGACCATTCTTAGTTTTAAAGATAATGTTGAAATGATGGTCAACTTTATCCATAAGTTTGCTTATCGCTCGATGATTTATATGGATGAAAAAGAAGTATTCAAACGTCGTGTTAGGGTAGAGGAAGGATATTACATTCCTTGTGTAGAGCATGTATTTGAACAGCGCGTCCTCCAGAGCTTTCTGCAAATGGAAGGGATTGGTAAAACAGCCTTTAATTACTTTAACGAATTTCATATCCTCGTACAGGAAGACTTGATTGATTATTTCAATGCAAAGTATGGGACTAACTTTTCAACCTTATACCAACTAACAGATTTTGATAGTCGGCAGCGAGATCAGATTGTCAAGACCTTAAAGACTTTGCCTTTGAATGGTATTTTCAAATCCGTAAAACATACTTTTCTAAGTTATATTAAGCAGGCGCGGATTATATAAATGCAGCATTGTTTAAACTTAAAAGCCTCTGGGTGCTGAAAGCATCCAGAGGCTTTTTGTTTTGCGGAATCCCCTTTATTGGAGGACAAAAGAAAAGCCCTATCGGAGAGATAGGGCTAACAACAAAAAATATAAAGCTATGAAAACTAAAACTATTTTATTCTTCCTCTGAACTTGCTTCGACTACTTTCCCACCATCTAACTCATCTTGCCAAGCTTTAAGTTTGTCCCATTCTCCAGCTGCTGCCATTTCTGCTTGAGCAGGCCAGGTAGTTGGATTATGAGTTTGGTAACGAGGGCCAGCATCTGCAAGGATTGCTTTTAGCTTATCCACGTCAGTTCCTGCAAGTACTGTAAAGGTACTAATTCCTGCGTTATTAAGCAATTGCGCGATTTTTGGACCAATTCCTTCGATTTTTTTCAAATCATCAGCTGAAGCTTCTACTATAGGAGCAGCTTTTACTGGTGTAACAGAAGGCGTTTCTTCCTTTTTCTTTTTAGTAGGTTTTACTTTTGCAATGGTTTCTTTAACCTCGCCAGCAGGTACGATATCAACGAAAGTTCGATTTAATCGACGCTTACGGAACGTAACAGTACCTTCTACCAATGCGAAAAGTGTATGGTCTCTACCGATTCCAACATTTAAACCAGGGTGGAAACGTGTACCACGTTGACGAACGATGATACTACCAGCTTTTGCTGCTTGACCGCCAAATAATTTGACGCCTAAGTACTTAGGATTACTGTCCCGTCCATTATCCGTACTACCTACTCCTTTTTTATGTGCCATTATAGACTAATTTACGACGTTTAAAAATAAGATACAATAACGAAAATTGAAAATGATAGCGATAGAAATTATAAATTCTACCCTTTAATGCTATCAATTTTTAGCTTAGTAAAGTGTTGACGGTGTCCGTTCTTTACTCGATAGCCTTTTCGACGTTTTTTCTTGAAGACAATTACCTTGTCTCCCTTTTGGTGGCCTAAGACAGTAGCACTTACTGATCCGCCACTTAGCACCGGCGTGCCGATAGAAGCTTTTCCGTCTCTTTCGATCATCAAAACCTGATCAAAATTAACGTTCGCACCTTCCTCGGCTTCTAGCTGGTGGACGAAGATCTCCTGACCCTCCTCTACTTTGAATTGTTGACCAGCTATAGTTACGATTGCGTACATTGGATGGTATATTTAAATGATAAAATAAATTAAAAAATTACCGTTTTTCTAACGGACTGCAAAGATAAGGCATTATTACTCAAAATCAAAATGTTAATTGAAATCAAAAAATGCAGCTAATTCGCTGGTAATC
Organism: Saprospiraceae bacterium; assembly: GCA_020631105.1. Classification (GTDB taxonomy): domain Bacteria; phylum Bacteroidota; class Bacteroidia; order Chitinophagales; family Saprospiraceae; genus JAHDHW01. The sequence goes on from JAHDHW010000032.1 coordinate 15,690, forward strand.
AGTGCAAAATTCAACAAGTTAAAAGTGGAGATTTGTAGCTCAATTCCTTTGATTTTGGTATTTGTGATATTGGCAAGATGAATACTCTTTTTTTGACCTGTACGGACACATGTCTTACCAATATTCCTATCTTAGACAAGTACAAAGTCCTTATATGACGCCACAAGAGCAATTACAAGAATTAATCACTCGTTTGGATCAGCTTAGTTTGCAACAGCAAAGGATGAGTAATGAAATTATCCATCTTCGCGGCCAAATCAATCGATTAAAGGGGATCATTAAAAAAGAGGAGAAAGCTACTCCGGAGGCAGAAAGTAGTACTCCAACCACGGAGATTCCAGAGATTAAGATTGATTTTGAAAAGCTAAAGCAACGAACCATACCTCCACCTTTGCCTGTAAAACCCGTTTCAGCGGACGAATCGTCGGTGAAACCGACGATAAAAGGATCAGCGAATAAAAATAAAGCATTTGATCTTGAGCGATTTATCGGTGGTAACCTGATTAATAAAATTGGGATTCTGATTTTGATAATCGGACTGGGCCTTTTTACCAAATATGCCATTGATAATGGATATTTTCCTCCGATTGTACGATTGGTCGGCAGTTTTTTGGCAGGCTTAACACTCGTTTTGTTAGGGTACCGTCTAAAACCCAAATACAAAACCTATAGTGCCGTCCTTTTTAGTGGAGGAATGGCCGTCTTATATTTCTCTGCTTATGGAGGTCATGCGTTTTACGATCCATCGCTTTTACCTCGTACAACGGCCTTCATTTTAATGGTCGTATTTACGGTCGTTACGGTACTGGCGGCCCTCATGTATAATCTTCAAATCATTGCGTTGCTGGGAATGGTCGGGGCGTATTCAGTTCCTTTATTCCTGAGTAATGATTCGGGGAATTATGTCTTTTTCTTAGGGTATATCGCCATTATTAACACAGGAATACTATTGGTAAGCCTTCGCCAATTTTGGCGAGGAACCCTTTATGTTTCATTGATATTGACCTGGATTACCTTCGCATTTTGGGTTTTGGTAGAATACGATCCTGCAGTAGAAACGACTAGTGCCTGGATATTTAATATACTTTTCTTCGGGCTGTTTTATACCGCTCTGGTGGCATACAACCTTCGGAATAAGCGAAAGTTCTCTGTAGATAATATTATGATGACTATTCTGAACGCGTTCATTTTTTATGGACTTGGAATGTATCTTTTGGAGAATAGTGATTTGCAAAGATTTCAGGGGCTATTTACGCTTTCGAATGGATTGGTTCACTTAGGCCTGGCTTATGCTTTGTACCGACCACCTTCTGATAAATTGATTTTCTATACCCTGACGGGTTTATTTTGGTTGTTTTTAACGATAGCGATTGGTGTAGAGTTTGATGCTGCAAACCTTGCATTACTGTGGTTGGGGGAAGCAGTATTGCTTTTCTACATTGGTCGGCGCTCGGAAGTTGCTGCTTTCGAAATTGGCTCTTATCTCCTGCTTTTTTTAGGGGGGATTATGCTGGTCAATTATTGGGATGAAGGTTACTTTGAGAGTCTGGTACATTTACGTCCCTTGGCCAATAGCTATTTTGGGACCTCCTGTCTTGCGCTGTTGGGGATAGGAGTAATGTTGTGGATTAGTCAACGCTGGAAAGGCAATACGGAGATCGGAACGTTTTCCAATGCAATAGTGGGATCTGTATTTGTAATATTACTTTATGCCATGATGTTTAATGAAATTTACCATCAGGCGAGCATGTCATATCTGAATAGTTTTACCAATAATCGATATCAATCCGACTTACTAAGTTTCCGTAACCTTTGGTTGTTATATTATTCGCTGAGCTTCGTCTTGGGAATGGGGCTCCTCAATCATTTCTGGTTAAAGCAAAAAGCTTTGACCTGGATGACTTTAATTTTATCCTTATTATTAATTGCGGTATTCCTGACGATGGGACTCTACGAATTGAACCTTTTGAGGACCAATTATTTAACTCCTGCCTATACACCAGAATTTGAGGAAACGTCCAAATGGATATGGATACGATATCTTGGTTACGGTTTGGTAGCTGGGATCGCTTATCTAGTTTTTCAAACTGTACATAAGTTAGATTTATGGGAACGATCTAGGGAGTGGCTGAACCTGGGGATGCACGGATTGATCCTTGTGTTTTTGTCAAACGAGTTAACGACGTTTATGGCTATCATCGCAGGGGTTGATATCGATAGCCTGGCACATCGGGTAGGTTATAGTATACTTTGGGCTCTTTATGCGTTGATGTTAATTTTCATTGGTTTTCGAAAGCGTTCGAAGTTGTTACGAATCGCTGGGATCGCTTTATTCGCACTTACCTTATTGAAAATATTCCTGGTGGATTTAATTGATATTTCAACAGAGAGTCGAATCTTTTTGTTTGTAGCTGTTGGCGTATTATTACTGGTGACTTCCTACCTGTATCAGAAATATGCGGAAGTGTTATTAGGAGAAGAGAGAAAGGATCTCGATTAAAAAATACTCAAAAAACCTTAAAATGAAAAAAATTGCCTTATTGATTCCTGTCTTATTATTACACCTCATTACGTCTGGTCAAAAACCAAGAGCAAGAGATTTAGGTATTCCATTCTATGGTGAAACTGGAGCATTGAATGCCATCACTGATGTCAAAGGGGTAGAAGTAGGTTATAGTACTATTATTTCGGGAGATGGAAAAAACAAAGTAGGAGAGGGGCCGGTAAGGACTGGTGTTACCGCTATTTTTCCGAGGGGTAAGGCAAAGAAGTTTAGCCCCGTTTATGCAAATTGGTATAGCCTAAACGGAAATGGAGAAATGACCGGAACAACCTGGGTAACGGAATCCGGATTTTTAGAAACACCCATCATGATTACGAATACAAACAGTGTTGGTGTTGTTCGAGATGCTGTCCTAAAATGGTATGTTGACAATGATTGGTATAAAGGAGAAGACTGGTGGTATACATATCCGGTAGTTGCAGAAACTTATGACGGATTTCTAAATGATATTTATGGTTTTCACGTTAAGGAAAAACACGTTCTGGAAGCCATAGAAAATGCTTCTTCTGGAAAAATTGAAGAAGGGAACGTTGGAGGAGGAACAGGAATGTGTTGTCTTGGTTTTAAAGGTGGAGTTGGGACTGCTTCCAGAATGGTAGCCATTAATGACTCTTCGTATACCGTAGGTGTATTGGTCCAGTCTAACTTTGGGGCGAAATTTAAATTAAGTATAGCTGGTGTACCCGTCGGAATGGAATTAAGAGATACCCTAAATTATGAATTTAATGCACCACCTCAGTCCAGACGTCAGGAAGGAGATGGTTCCATAATTGTTATCGTCGCAACAGATGCTCCGTTATTACCGCATCAATTAAAACGGATTGCGCAAAGAGTACCACTGGGAATTGGAATCGTCGGAGGAAGAGGGAGTAATGGATCCGGAGATATATTTCTTGCCTTTTCTACTGCGAATGAAGGTGCCTTTAGTAGGGATGTAAGTACTCAGGTAAATACATTACCCAATGATAAACTAACATCTTTGTTTGATGCTACTACACATGCAGTTGAAGAAGCTATTATTAATGCAATGGTGGCAGCAGAGACTATGGAGGGGATCAACGGGAATAAAGCACATGCTATTCCACATGATTTATTGATAGAGGTATTGAAGAAGTATAAGAGGATAAAGGAATAATCCTTTTCAAGTGAGCTTAGATAGCAAAAGGAGAGGAGTTATATAATTCTGGATCCGTTGTTAATCTAATAAACAACGAATCCAGAAACTTTAGGAATTACCTAGCAGTAAGCATCGAATGCCATCTTAAGATTGGCAGCAATGATATCTGCTGTTCTTCCTTCAATGTGGTGACGCTCTAAAAAGTGAACGAGCTTTCCATCTTTGAACAAAGCAATAGATGGAGAAGAAGGAGGATAAGGTAATAAGAACTCTCTTGCCTTTGCCGTAGCAGCCTGATCAACTCCCGCAAAAACGGTTGCCAGGGTTGATGGTGTTTTTTCATTTTGTAATGCCATATGAACACCTGGACGAGCATTAGCTGCTGCACATCCACATACTGAATTTACAACTAACAAAGTTGTTCCTTCTTCTTTTTCAAGCATTTCAATAACTGCTTCAGGAGTGGTCAAGGATTGAACTCCCATATCATTCAGCTCACGACTCATCGGAGCTACTAAATCTGCTGGATACATAGTATTAAGTTTTTTTGATCAATACGAGCTAAATCTTTTTAGTTGTTTAGCGTTTATATAACAAGTAAAAGCAAGATCAGTTGCCTTTATTATACAAAAATACGCAAATGAACGCAAAACTTGGTTTATTTTAAAAACAAACCGCTTCGGTCAGTATTGAATCCATTTTTGTATTTATAAGTACATTATAAGTATCCATTATGTTTTATATTTGATCTTAAGTTCCATATAATAATAGTTTTCGTCTACATACTTATTTAAAAATCCAAAAGAAAAATGTTAAAGAAAAGTAATTTAATCATTGGCGCTTTTGCCTTGGTTTTCAGTGTGTTTTATACTAGTGCCTGTACGAAGGATAAGTTACCAGAGCCTATGGCAGGAGACGAATGCTTGACATTGGATGCGACGTATAATGGGGCTGTTAAAGCGATAATCGACGAGACCTGCGCTGTTTCAGGCTGCCATGTGGCCGGAGGAGGTTCTCCCGGGAATTTTTCAGACTTCGCTGGGCTGGAGCCTTTTTTAAATGATGCACCTAATGGATTTCGGGATCGTGTCATTGTATTAAGGACAGATGCGAGCTCTGGGATGCCACCAGATTATGCGGCAGCAAGCCCGATTAATCTGACAGATGAGCAACTAGAAATTGTAAAATGCTGGGCGGATGCCGGCTATCCCGAACAATAAAAATGTTGCTAATAATGTAGTAACCTAATCAAGCGATCTTTCGTTTTGAGATTATGATTTTCTTCTCTCAATTTTATGAAAAAACCCACATGAAAAAATTCTCACTTTTTTTTCTAGCAGTAATGTTAATTAGTACTGCTGCTTATAGTCAAAATACCTTTGAAACTTTTAAGGATACTCGTGTCATTAATACACACTCGGTAGAAACGCTTCCTGGCCGCAAATTAGATGTCCGCATCGGCCATCGATTTGGAGATTTTGCCGGAGATGCCGGAGGATGGCAAACCTTTTACGGTCTGGAGAATGCAGCGGATATTATGATAGGCTTTGAATATGGTGTTTCAGATGCGTTAACAGTTGGAATTAACCGAACAAAAGCATCCGGGCCATTAAAGCGTTTGGTAAATGGTATCGTTAAGTATAAACTGCTGGCCCAGAAAGAAGATGGCTCAATGCCTTTTACGATTACTGCTCTGGGAGTTGCTTCCGTCTCGACAATGGAAAAAAGCGATGATCCGGAAGTGCTACACTTTTTTGAAAAGAGTGCGCATCGATGGATGTATACGGGACAATTATTGATTGGACGGAAATTTTCTGATGGATTCTCTCTTCAGGTAATCCCTTCTTATACCCACCGAAATGTCGTCGGATTTAATGATGAGAATGGCTTGATCAGTTTAGGTTTTGCAACGCGTGTACAGTTAACCAAAGTAATGGGACTGATTGTAGACGGCACTTTTCCATTCTCGGATATTCGAACTTCAGAGAATGGATACTTCCCTGCTATTGGGGTAGGTTTGGAGTTTGATACTGGGGGGCATGTTTTTCAATTGAACTTCACGAACGCAACTGCAATCTCAGAAACGGATTACATTCCGAATACAACGAGTGACTGGGGAGAGGGGCAGTTTCGTCTAGGGTTTACCATCTCTAGAATGTTTAACCTTTAGTAAAGGAGACCTTATTTGATGTTTAGTGAAAATTAACCCTCAGGAATTAAAAAATTATGAAAAAGATAGTTTTTGGTTTATCGATTTTAGTAATTGTTGTTTTGTCTATGAGTCTAAGAACGACAACAAATATAGAAGGCCTAGATGAGCAGACGACTGTTTGGAGTGTACTGCAGGAATTAGGTACGCCTGCTCCAAATCATATGCCTGATGAAAGTGTCAATGGTGCAAGTGCAGAAAGAGGTGAACAGATCGTAATATCAGGTATTACTTCAAAGCCTACTGGCGGTAAGATAGGAAAGCAAAGTAATCACTTCGTTTGTACTTCCTGCCATAATATTCAAAAAGAAGATCCCGATCTGGCTAATCCTGATCCGGAAGCACGACTGACTTATGTACAAGAGCAGGGGCTTCCTTTTTTACAGGGGACTAGTCTTTACGGAGCAGTTAATCGATCCACCTTTTATAATGGAGATTACGAAAAAAAATACGGAGACCTGGTAGAGCCTGCTCGGGAGGATCTTCGCGAAGCGATTCAGCTTTGTGCAGTGGAGTGTTCTCAAGGTCGTCGCCTCAAGGATTGGGAACTCGAGTCGGTGTTGAAATACCTCTGGACCCTGGAATTGAAGGTCGGAGACCTGGCTTTGTCAGAGGAGGAACTACAAGTGATAGAAAATACTTCAAAGACGAATGCTACTGAAGCAAACAAAGCATTGGAATTAATTCAATCGAAATACAGCCAAGGCGCTCCGGTTCATTTTGTCAAGCCTCCGGAGGATCGAAAAGGAGGATATGGTTTGACCGGAGATCCCGTTCGAGGCAAACTTATTTATGAATTAAGCTGTCAGCATTGTCATGAGCAGGAGCGCTACTCTTATTTTAGCTTGGATGATTCCAAACAAACTTTCAGGCATTTAGCGAAGCACATTGATCGTTATACCCGATATTCTATTTATCAGGTAGCTCGTTATGGTACTTCACCAATTCCTGGTAAGAGGGCGTACATGCCACAGTATACCAAGGAGAAAATGAGTGATCAGCAATTAGAAGATCTTAGGGCTTATATTGAGTCCGAAGTGAATTAATAATATTGAACGGGATGGACTGGACTAAAGGTTCCAGCCATGCTCGTTCCAGTCTTCTTCGTAGTCGATGTCAGATAATTCAGGGAGTAAATAACAAGATTTATCCATTGATTTGATGATGTCCATGGTTTGATTGAAAACCTTATCGGTACTCCATTCAATACCCTCGAACACTTGTGGTGTATAGTTATCCATTCCAATCAGGTAGTAACCGCCATCCATTGCAGGACCAATGACAAACGGAAAAGTATCTAAAGCTTTAAAGGCTTCCTGAACAATCTCTACGGTCAGCCCAGGGCAATCACTTCCGACGATGATTACTTTGTTATGATTAGTAAAGGCCGTTTGAAAGGCCGTTTGAATACGATCGCCAAGGTCACCATCACTTTGTAAATGTTTTTCGAAAGTATCCGTATCCCATTGGTCTTCTTCTTTAATGAAATTACTGTAGAAGAGTAAGCGGTCAGCTTTGATGTCAGAGGCAATTTGACGGGTATGGCTTAGGAGGGATAAATAAATTTTTAGCGCTTGTTCATTGCCAAGTGTACTGGCTAGTCGGGTTTTTACCTTTCCCAGTTCAGCGTTTTTAATGAAAATTAGTAGTGCAGAATCTTGATTTGCGATAGCCTTATCATTTAGGTGATGAATGAAGCTAAGGTAAGGAAAGAATATTGAATGTTGATTTCCGGCAGAAAAAATTATCTGCCGGAAAAAAACATTTGTAATGACATAATATTAGTTCATTCTGATGGAGGTACTAATTTATGTCAAATATAGAGAGTGATTGCACAATGATTTATTAATCTTCCTTTCGACCGTAAAGTTCGTCCTCTTCAACGACCTGAATTTCTTTGCCATCTTCCAGTTTTCGAGAAACGGCATTATAAGGTCCCGTGATTACTTCATCACCAACCTCAACTCCCTGAAGAATTTGAATATAGGAATCATCCTGAATACCCGTCTTTACTTCTACCATAATCGCGGAGTCACCACGAGCTACAAAAACAACTTCGCTGAGGTCATCATTATCGGTGTCATCCTCGTCTGCTTTAGGACCTTTCTTGGCTTTGTTCTTTTTCTTTGCATCTTCATCTTCTCGGGTGGTTACCGATTGGATCGGAACACTCACTGCACCTTCTTCCGAATGCGTAAAGATTTCAACAGATGCAGACATTCCGGGGCGGAAAGGGAAACCGCTGCTTGGCGAGATCAAATCAGCATAAGAGCTTTGATCCAATCTAATCTTTACCGTAAAGTTAGTTACCTGATCCGTTGTCAAGGAAGCAGTTGCGGTATTACTGGCAGAGTTAGCGACTTGCGTAACGATACCTTTAAACTTTCGGTCGATGTAAGCATCCACTTCGATATCTACTCGATCTCCTACAGAAACTCGAAGTACATCATTTTCACTGACATCAACCTGAACTTCCATTGAACTAAGGTTCGCAATTCGCATCATCTCCGTACCAGTCATCATTGATGTTCCTACTACGCGTTCTCCTTGTTCAACATTAAGTAGAGAAACGACACCATCAGTTGGAGCATAAATAGCCGTTCTACGGAGACTGGTATTAAACTCTTTCAATGTTGCTTCAGCACTTTTTACATTATAATCTGCTGCTTCTTTGCTTTGCTTGGCAGATTCCAAACTTGCTTCTGCCGTTTTTACATTCGCAATTGAAGATTTGATATTTGCTTTGAGGCCCTCAAGGTTTGAAAGTGAGGTTTCAAATTCTGCATCTGAGATTACACCGTCTTTATGTAAACCTTCATTTCGTTGGTGGATAGCTTTGCTGTTGGTCAATTGAGCCTGGATTTGTTCCTTTTGAGCTTCTGCCTGAGTAAGCTGGGCTCTTGCCCGCTCAATCCCTGATTTTGCATTTGCTACCTGAGCTTTAGTATTATTCAAACTTGCTACTGCACGTTCGACCTGAGATTGATAAGCGTCCGGATCAATTTTAGCAAGTAGTTGCCCGGTTACTACAGAATCTCCTTCTTCTACATGAAGCTCAACGATCTCTCCGGAAACATCAGAGCTCATTTTGATTTCTGTCTCAGGGTATATTTTTCCACTGGCAGAAACGGTTTCGTTGATCGTTCGCTTTTCGACTTTTTCTACGCTGACCTTTTCACCCTTTGATTTTCCTCCTCGGAACACGAGAGCGGCAATAATCAATAAAACGATCACTCCGATCAATATATAAACAAGTTTATTGTTTTTCTTATTAGCCATGTTAGTTTAGTTGGTACAGTGAATTGTTGTTAGAAATATTAGTAGTTGTTTGTTAGTTGATTGAGATTTCTTCTCCTTTATAGAAGTCGACGATCTTCAATTTGTAAAGGTAATCGTATTTAGCAATGGTAAGGTTGACTTTGGCTTGGTCTAATTGGTTTTTAGCAGAGGTATATTCAAAGGTGTTTGCTGCACCAAGTTCAAAGCGTTTGCCTGTATTTTCGTAAGCTGCTTGTAAGGCATCAACGGAACGCTGTGAAGCTTCCAATTGTTTTTTTGCAGCTTTAGCTTCAGCGATTGCCCGTTGAACATTAGCTTTGAGGGTTTGCTTGTTTTGTTCATTCGCCACTTCTGTACTAATGATATTCAGACGCGCACGTTCTATATTTACTTTATTACGATCCTGGCTGTAGATTGGAATATTTAAACTAAGTCCAACACTTTGACCGAAGTTATCATTGAATTGATCAAAATACTTGCGATCTGCAAACTCTAAACCGGAGGTTACATACTGCCGTACTTCTACATCTGTTCCGTTGACATTTAAAATGGTCGGATCTCCTAATGTTTCTACTGGGTCACCAATTATATTCATAAAATCAGGAACACCGGTAGCATAATCCGTTCGTATATTTCCGAACAGAGATAAAGAAGGTAACATACCAGATTTTGCAATATCAATACCTAGTTCTGCACTTTGGCGTCGTAATTCTCCGGCGCGGATTATCGGCTGAGCTTGTAAAGCTTGATTGAAAATAGATTGAAAGTCATATAATTCAGGATTTGCATTTTCCGGAACTGGTAAGTCACCAGGATTGACAATCTGAAAATCTTCATTATCATCCAGAAGTAATAAGTTTCTGAGATCAAGATAGCTTAATGTTACAGTATTTTCCTGAGCGATTACTTGTTGCTCGTTGGTAGCGATCTGAGCTAAAATTTGTAAACGCTCATTTTCTGGTAATGATCCCGCTTGAATCAAGCGATCAGTTTGTGCGAGTTGATCTTGACTTAACTCTAAGGTCTTTTGTGTATTCGCCAATAATTCTTCCGCAAATAGAATGTTGATATACGCAGCAGCCACACTTAATGCAATGTTGTTTGCGATATCTTCTGTTTCTGCTTTTTGAGCAGCGACATCGACCCTGCTCTGTTGGATGCTGTTACTGATTCGTCCACCATTGTATAAGGTGTAACTAGCTCCCAGGCTAAGGCTATTAGAACCCCGAGCTTGATTTTCAAAAGTATTTGTAATCGGGTCAATAGTACGACCAAACGAGTATCCTCCAGAGACGGTAGCACTTAAGGAGGGTAGACGTTCCGCTTTACTAAGCTGTTCGTTGAGCTTAGTGTTTTCGACACCCACTTGTGCCTGTTTCATGGTTAAACTATTTTGCTGGGCATGCCGGATGCACTTTTCAAGAGACCACGGCTGTTGAGCTTGCAGGGCTATTGTAAATAGGCCGCAAAGTAAGGTTGAGAGTAAAGCTTTTTTGATCATTTTATTGGTATTTGAATTACAGCTACAATATTAAAAAGTGAATGCCATAAAAAAGGATAATTTATATTAAGACCTGAGAATCTCAGATAAATAGGATTAATTTATGGATATTAAGCACTTTTGGAACGAATTCTAAGGAAATTAGCTGAATATATAAACGTAGGTTTTCTGGAAGAGAGTAGTAGACTGAATTTT
>JAHDHW010000032.1:26653-39175 GCA_020631105.1 Saprospiraceae bacterium
TAATAGAAGCTTTCTTTTGTATGCAAGATAAAATTTTACCGGATTATTCTTTTTTCCCGCAACGAATTCAAGAATTAGTGGCCTTTGTGGACCAGTGTCATGATCAACAATTCCGGAAGTATTCCGGCTTACGTTATGTTCATCATCTTGTCGCAGTAGCTAAGACTATCCAGGAGTATACAAAAGATGAGAAGTTGATGGCAGTAGCCTTGTGTCACGATTTATATGAGGATACAGATTGTACAGAATCGGCGCTAATTGCAGAACTTGGGAAGCTTGGTTTCGTCAAAAAAGAAATCAATTTTATCAATGATAAGGTGAAAGATCTGAGCGATGTATTTATTAAGGATGATTATCCTGAATGGAATCGGCGAAAAAGAAAAAAGGCAGAAGCGGAAAGACTTTGGAAGGTTAGTCCGGAAGCTCAGACTGTAAAGTATGCAGACATTAAGGATAATTCGGTTGATCTAAGTAATAATGATCCTGGTTTTGCCCGACGTTATTTAGAAGAAGCTCATCAAATCCTGAGTGGAATGGACAAAGGTCATTCTGAACTTTATAAAGAGGTATTGAAAACGGTTAAATCCTGTGAAGCACAATTGAAGAAATCTAAATAGAATTTATTTCCTTCCTCTTTTGGGATCGCCTTGTACCAAAGAATCCTGTGCCAGCCAAAGTTTGATTTTACCTGGAAATCGTTTAATCAACTTGTTCAGGTAATGAAATTTCCAATCTGGAACAATATAGTCTTTCCGATGTCTCATGGCTTTCATCGTTGAAGCTGCTACTTTCTCTGGGGTAGTAACCGTCCAATGATCAAACAGGGTGGAGTTTTCCATCCGGGCGTTTTGCCGGAATCCGGTTTTTACCGGAGTAGGACAGATCGTGGAGATGCCTACCGCTGATTTTTGTTGCTTCAATTCGTATTGAATGGCTTGTCCCAGGTGGAGGACAAAAGCTTTGGTCGCAGCATAAGCGGCTAAGTAGGGGCTTGGGAAAAATGCAGAGACAGAAGAAATATTGATAATGTAACCCTGGTCCCTGTAGACCATGTCTTGCAAAAATAGCTTGGTCAATCGATATAAAGTTCGCACATTGAGATCAATCATCGCAAGTTCTGCCTCAGGATCTGTTTCCGGGAAATATCCAAAGGTGCCAAAACCCGCATTGTTTACCAAAACGTCAATATGCAAACCATCTGTAGAGATTTCATCATGCAATTCATCCGCGGCGGAATGCTTCGATAGGTCTTTTGCCCAGGCAATAATTTCAGACTTGGGGTACTGCTGATGTAAGCCAGGGGTAACTGCTGCAATCTCTGATTCCTCCTTTGAAATAATAATCAGGTCATAGCCTTCCTTCAAAAAGGCGTGAGTAATGGCTAAACCAATTCCACTTGAGCCTCCGGTGATTAGCGCACGAGGCATTAGTTGTCGTTAGAGTTAAAGGTACGAGCTGCTACAATCCGATCATAACGCTGACCAAATGGCCGATAGTAGATTAATATAGTGTAATCGTTTTCGGTAAGGTGCCAGTCTCCTTCAAATTCGTCATGTGTATATTCCTTACCATCTTCGTCAATGGTTACATAATAATAATTGTAGAAACCTTGTTTGAGGATAGGTTGTGCGACATAAGCACCAATAGCTGGATTGTAAACCATTTTAAACTCATCCTTTAATTGCCAGTCGGTCATGTCACCAATGATGTAAATTGATTTACCTTCCAGTGGCTGCGAAACTTTCAGCGGAAATAAAACCTTTGCATAATCACCTTCCAGGTTAGGACGGTTTTGCTCCATATGTTCGATGACAAACTTTCCATTAATATCATTATAGGATTCGAATGTTTCAAAAGCACGAGTTTCTTGAAGTTTCGCAACAACATCCCAATATTGATCATCTCTTTGTACATCTGCAAGCCCCTGGCGTGGATATCGGAAAGAACGAATATCCATAAAACGGAATTCTTTACCTGCCGGGAAAATTATTTTATCCTGATAGTCATAGATTAAATCTTCCTGGCGGGTAAACATTGGCAGTACTTCAGTGACTGCATTGTCCCATCGACCATTTTGAAGAATCGATGCACTTATTTCTCTTCTGGGATTGGCGATTGATTGACCTTTGAAGTTAACCACGAAGTCAATCTCCTGGTGACTACGATATTTATTCGCTCGACTAGGAGGGACAAAGTTTGGAATGATTCGCATGATGGACTCAGTCACCATAAATCGTCTGGTCAGCACAGGTCTCTTGTCTTCATCATCTTCAAAAATATGAACAAGGTAATTGCCTGATACCATCCATCGTAGATCTTCATTCGGTAGTAGTATTCTATAATGCGTATACTCTGTCAAGGTATTAAACGAGAAATCATAATTATCAACTCTTTCACCATTGAATCCATCCAGGTAATCAATTTCATCCAGATCAGAAGCGGTCCAGTCTTTATCGCAGTGAACTATGGTATAGGTATAGTCCATGACATCCTCATTCATATCATCAAAGGAAAGTACCAGCTGTCCATTGGAGTTGAGGTCAATAATAGGGTAACTTAAAAAGACGCCGTCCAAATGAAATTTAACAGATTTGATATTATCCTGATAGATGTAATCGTAATTTTTAAGTCCATCGTCTGTATTTACAGGAGCTGCACTTAATTTATTATTACAGGCGCTAAATTGAAGGAGGGCGAAAACTAAAAAGATGGTTTGTCTAATCATTTTAAAAAAGTAAAACTTCAGCAAAATTATTTGGCTTTGGAGGTGTATGCGTTATCCCGAATTCGAAAACGCCAGTCCCATAATGCACATTCTTCGGCATAATCAATACCAACACGAGGACTTTCAATGATTTGTTCTGGCAATATACGTATTCCATGGTCTTCAATCCAAATGGGGCTATCCGGCATGGTCATATCAGTGCCAGTATGGGCCTTGGTGATACCTAGGGCCTTAGACATAACGCCTGGTCCTGCGGTTAATTGTGGGCGAAGTTGATCCTTTCCTCGTCTTTTTAGCATTAATTCTACGTTTTCGAGTGGTTCAATCGCCCGGATTAAGACAACATGTGCTACGCCTTCGGGCGCAGTGACAATATTAAACAGATGGTGAATCCCATAACATAAATAGATATAAGCATGCCCTCCGGGCTTGAACATAACACTGGTTCGTTTGGTAAAACGATTAAGGTGAGCATGGCAGGCTTTATCATCCGGTGCACGATAAGCTTCCGTCTCTACGATGATACCTGAACATCTTTGACCTGCAAAATTAGAGACCAGTACTTTCCCTAATAGCGCTTTACTGATGTTTAGGACATCAGTGGATTGGTAAAAATCAATGGGTAAGCGAGTTGACAAAAGGGGAGAGAAAGTTAGGTTAATTAAGAGCGTTAAAGGGAAAGTAACTCCCTTTAACGTTCTTAATGCATACTATCGACGGCTATAATTAGGCGCCTCTTTAGTAATGGTAATATTATGAGGATGGCTTTCGCGGATACCTGCTCCAGACATCTTAACGAATTGAGCGCCTTGCAGCTCTTCAATGGTTCCTGCTCCGCAGTAACCCATACTTGCGCGTAATCCACCAATGTATTGCACCATAACCTCTGCGAGGGTACCTTTATAAGGTACACGTCCTTCGATACCTTCTGGCACTAATTTTTTGATGTCATCTTCTACATCCTGGAAGTAGCGATCTTTTGACCCAAGTGCCATAGCACCAAGCGAGCCCATTCCGCGATATACTTTGAATTTTCGACCATCAAAGATAATCGTCTCACCAGGAGCTTCTTCAACTCCCGCAAAAAGAGAACCACCCATAATGGTACTTGCTCCGGCAGCTATTGCTTTCGGAATATCTCCGGTATAACGGATTCCTCCATCTGCGATGATAGGAACCCCCGTATTTCTAATTGCTTTTGCAGATTCGTAAACTGCGTATAACTGAGGAACACCGACACCTGCTACAATCCGTGTTGTACAAATACTTCCGGGGCCAACACCAACCTTTACGCCGTCCACTCCTGCATCAACTAATGCTTTTGCGCCCGCACCGGTTGCTACATTACCACCAATTACCTGAAGATCAGGGTACTGAAGTTTTACCTCTTTGATAGCATCCAATACTCCTTGTGAATGACCATGTGCAGTATCCACTGTGATTACATCAACATCTACTTTAACTAATGCATCCACGCGTTCTAGTAAATCACGGGTTACGCCTACTGCTGCTCCGACAACTAATCGACCATAAGAATCCTTACAGGAATTCGGATAGTCTTCAACTTTCATAATATCCTTGTAAGTGATCAGTCCGGCAAGCTTGTTATTGTCATCGACGACCGGGAGTTTTTCGATTTTATTTCTTTGCAGTATTTCTTTTGCCTGGTCTAAGGTAGTACCTACAGGTACAGTAACAAGATTTGTACTGGTCATTAAGGCCGTTACCGGCCGATTTAGGTGTACCTCAAATCGTAAGTCCCGGTTCGTTAAAATACCAACTAAGGTATTCTTTGCATTTACGATAGGAATACCCCCAATTTTATACTTTTTCATTAGGGCTAAAGCGTCACCTACTTTGGCATCTTCCATTAGGGTAACCGGGTCGATGATCATACCGCTCTCCGAGCGTTTAACGCTTCTTACCTGCTCTGCTTGTTCAGCAATCGTCATATTTTTATGGATCATACCGATTCCGCCTTGGCGAGCAATGGCGATAGCGAGCTTGTTCTCCGTAACCGTATCCATTGCAGCAGATACAATAGGCGCGTTCAGCCGAATGGATCGGGTTAGCTGTGCACTAGTATTTACATCGCGTGGGAGAACGTTTGAATAGGAGGGAACGAGTAGGACATCGTCGTAGGTTAAAGCTTCTCCTAAAAACTTAGCCTCAAGGGCTTCTTTCTGTACTTTTATGCTTTCCATGCGCAAAGGTATATTTTTTCTGAATAAGGAAAAATGAAAATTGATAAAAAATGTTGCAAACAAAACATTGAATTAACAATGAACCCTGGTTTTGCCTTAATTTGTCACTTCCCAACCTTATGCTTACGTATTTCGTATTGTTTTATATAGTGGTACCTTCTTTGATGGACTTTTATAAAATATAATGCTCATAATAATATCCTTGAATGAAAACTAAATTGTATCTCCTCAGCTATTGCCTATTTTTTACTCAAGTACTTTTCAGCCAAATTGATTTCCAAAGACAAGCAATTATCGATTATACTCATCGGGCCAATGGTGTCGAGAAAGTAATCGTTGCAGATATTGATGGCGATGGTGATATGGATGTGCTATCGGCTTCCTATAACGATAATAAAATCGCCTGGTATGAAAATATAGATAGCCTGGGTAGCTTTTCCTACTTCAAATTAATCTCTGGAACTGCCGAAGGAGCAACTTCTGTATTTGCAGCAGACCTGGATGGGGATGGCGATTTAGATGTTTTGTCTACTTCTGCCTCGGACCATACCGTTCAATGGTATGAAAATATAGATGGCAATGGTCTCTTTGGACAAGGGCAGGTTATCTCCGATAGTGCCATAGGTGCCAGTGCAGTATTCGCGGCAGATTTGGATGGGGATAATGATATGGATGTAATCGTAGGCTCTGCCGGAAATGATAAAGTAGTTTGGTTTCAAAACTTAAATGATACAAACCTATTCGGACCAGAGCAAATACTTTCAAGCCAGGCTCAAAACGTATCTGATGTACATGCCGCAGATATTGATGGCGATGGCGATATGGATGTGCTGTCTGCTTCACCTACTGGCTGGTCTGTTCAATGGTATAAAAATGTAGACGGCGCTGGTACTTTTGATGCAGGAAATTATATCGAAACAGGTAGTGTAGATGTCAATGCGATCACTACCGGAGATGTTGATGATGATGGCGATCTTGATGTATTTACTGTTAATGGTGGGAGTGTACAATGGTATAGAAATACGGATGGTGCAGGTAATTTTAGCTTTTATAACCAAATCGGAAATACCAACGGCGCCAATGCTGTACATGTGGCAGATTTAGATGGGGACGATGACCTTGATGTCTTAAGTACAGGTTATGTTGATGATCGTGTATCCTGGTTTGAAAATACAGACGGGGCAGGTAGTTTCGGTTCTAAACAAACCATTAGATCCGTTGAAGGGCCTAAATCGCTCGCCACTGCGGATTTTGATAATGATGGGGATTTGGACGTAGTCTCCGGTACACGCATTCCTGGACAAATCGTATGGTCCGAAAATGAAGCAACAGCATTTGATCAAACGCATCCGGTAACCTACCAGCTTGAAGAACCCAATCGAATGGCTATAGGAGACATCAATGGTGATTCAATAAAAGACCTGGTGACAATTACATACTTTGATAATAAAATCCTTTGGTTCGAAAATGATGGAAATGGTACTTACGGTATCCCAAACATCATTTATAGCGGTTCAGAAGTAGAAGAGTTGCTTGGGCTCAAATTAGCAGATCTGGATGGTGACGAAGACCTTGATATTGTTTTTGCCTCCCATGGTTATGGTGAGGTCGGATGGTTAGAAAATACGGATGGTCTTGGGACTTTCGGTCCAAAAGTAGTAGTAGCTTTCGAAACAGATATTGAAATTGCAGTAATTGATGTAGATACAGATGGAGACTTAGATATTGTTTATGTGCCTTTTGAAGCGCAGGAGTTATTATGGCTCGAAAATCTAGATGGTGAGGCAAACTTTATTGAAACGCCTGCGACCCTGTCTGATGCTGATTTTGTCAGTAAGCTGCACCATAGCGATTTTGATAATGATGGGGACGAAGATTTATTTTACACCTCAATAAATGAAATTTTTAGCTTGGAAAACTTAGGTGGCCAAAACGGTTTCGCAAGTCCTGTTACAATTAGTGGCGCACTTGATGTACCCTTAGCCTTAAATACAAGAGACCTGGATAATGATGGTGATCTTGATCTCTTAAGTGCTTCCGGGCAGGATAACAAAATCGCCTGGTACGAAAATACAGACGGACAAGGCAGTTATGGTCCTCAGCAAGTGATCAGTGAATCCATTACCTGGGCTACTTCAGTAGATGCTGCGGATTTTGATGGTGACGGGGACATGGATATTATAGCGGTGGCAAATGGTGAGAGTAAATTGATTTGGATGGAACACATCGACGGGCAGGGGACCTTCGGAGCTATTCAGGAAATTGAAGATGATTTATATGGCGTACGTACAGTTATTGCCGAAGATATTGATGGTGATAGCGATCAGGATATTATGTTATTAGTTAGTTATCCCAGAAATGAGTTGGTCTGGTACGAAAACCGAAATGCCGGAGGTAATGAAATTTTTGGCCACTTGCGAATTGATCTGGAAGGAAATGGTTGCGATCAAACAGATGTAACAGGAGCCTCTAATCTGATGGTAAAAGCGTTTGAAGGGATGGATACATTGTCCACTTTTAGTTTGGCTAATGGATTATACCAATTATTTCCCGAAGAGGGAGTTTTTACCGTCACAGCTATTGCACCGGAATATTACGAGCTGGCACCTGCTACTCAAATGGTAGAATTTTCAGGAGTTGGGGCCTTAGATACCCTCGATTTTTGCCTGGAACCTATTGCAGTTATCAATGATCTTAATATTACTTTGTTGCCAACCAGCGAGGCCAGACCTGGCTTTGATGCTTCATATCAACTGGTTTATCGGAATGTTGGAACGACACAGCTAAGCGGTAGCCTTACCATGGAATACGACGAAACGAAGTTGAGTTGGCTCAGCGCCAGCGAAGCAGTCAGCGAACAAACAAACAATTCCTTGAGCTTTGAATACCTGGATCTGAATCCTTTCGAAAGTAGAACCATTGATTTGGATTTCAATGTTTTGCCTCCGCCAATAGTTAATATTGATGATTCGCTGAGCTTCGTCTGTACGATTAATCCTACCGTTGAAGATCAAACGCCGGAGGATAATGTCTTTGAGTTGGAGCAATTAGTTATCGGATCATACGATCCTAATGATATAACCGTCCTTGAAGGAGCGAGCATTAGCCCGGAACAAGCAGAAGATTTTTTACACTATGTTATTCGGTTTCAAAATACAGGTACGGCATCGGCTATTAATGTTCGGGTAGAAAATGAATTAGATGATAATCTGAATTGGAGCAGTATTCAATTATTAAGCATGAGTCACGAAGGTAGAGTAGAGATCGCTGATGGCAAACAGGTGGCATTTATCTTCGATGGAATTAATCTTCCGGATAGTACTAATAATGAGCCTGAGTCTCATGGATTTATTGCGTATAAGATCAAACCTAGGGCAGGAATACAAGTTGGCGAATCCATAAGTAATCGGGCAGATATTTACTTTGATTTTAATGAAGCGGTTTTGACGAATACCGTAGTGACGACGGTTGAGGATCCTACTTCAGTATTTGAAATACCGGTTTCTTTTTTCAACTTATTTCCAAATCCGGCAGGGGCCACTTTGAGTGTTCAATCAGATATTCCCATTCAAAAAGTAGAGATTTTTAATCAGGTAGGGCAAATCCAAATTGTTTCTTACCGAAGCGTTTTAGATGTTTCCGATTTAAGTATTGGATTTTATTTGTGTAAAGTTACTGGACAAAACGGGCAAATTGGTATCCGGAAAATTATCAAAAGATAAATTTACTGCAAGGTTTTACTCATATAGTTTCCTCGAAAACTATGCGGAGTCTGCTGCATGATTTCTTTGAACTTCCGATTGAAGTAGGAAAGATTATTATAACCACATTCAAAACATATTTGAGAGATAGTTTTGTCTGTGTTCATTAGAAGCTTTGTTGCAAAGTTGATGCGGAACTCGTTGATGATTTGTGTATACGTTTTTTTGGTTTGCTTCTTTATAAACTTGTAGAAAGCCGCTTCCGAGAGATTTAGTTTGTCCGCAATTTCTTTGATACGAACCTCATTCATGAAATTATCCATGATGTGGTCATAGACAATTTTGATTCTCCCCAATTGTGCGACATTAAAATCCAAGGCATACTCTTCTGAGCAAATCATCGCTACATTTTTGGATTCTGCTAGTAATTGTAAGAGTTCTAGTAAATAGAGTAGCTGTTTCATGCCTCCACTCTCCAGGATTTTATGGATAATCTTCGCCGCTTTTTTCTTTGTACGGCCATTGAACTCCAGTCCACGTTTGGCATGAGCGAATAAGGATTTGATAGAACGCAGCTCTGGGCTGTTTATAAAATCAAGCCCCAGAAAATCATTATTCATCTGTATAACGATCTGACGGCTGTATACATCTGTAGTATATCCGTGTGGTAGATTAGAACCAAACATGACCAGATCATTCTCCTGATAGTCAGAGATTTGGTTTCCGGCGAATCGCCTTCCATTACTTTTAGTGGTATAGCAAATTTCTATTTCCGGATGGAAATGCCAGGCCTGGCTAAGTAAAGGACGACTCTGTCTGGTCACAATTTTTGCCATAAAAGACCGCTCAGGATTGTCTAGTATTTTTTCGTATTCCGGTTTCATGCGTACAATAACAAATTAAATAAGTATCAATATAAGCTATAAAGTATAGAATAGTGTCATACTTAGGCAGTTTTATGCAAACAAATAGTTCGGAACCCAATGTAATATTGCTATTGTAATATTTTGCAAAATTTTAAGTCTATTTATTTAATCAATTCAAACTAAGATTATGAAACAAAATATACTACGCCATTTTAGGCACATAATACTGTTGTTTTGCAGTGTTATCCTTCCAATTTTTTTGACTGCGCAAAATACCGTCTCAGGGATTGTGACCGATGCGCAGGATGGGACAACCTTGATTGGAGCTAGTGTAGCGATACAAGGGACCGGAAGAGGAACTGTAACAGATTTTAATGGAGCGTATTCCCTTACGCTTGAAGATGGAACGTATACATTGGTTGCATCTTATACTGGCTATATCACTCAGGTAATGGAATTGACGCTTAGTGGGGGGCAATCTATATCACAGGATTTTGTACTTAATGCAGGTGTTGGTTTAGATGAGGTGGTAGTTACAGCGTCTAGTACTTTTAGATCGCAGAAGCAAGCACCATTATCAATTAGTTCGCTTCGGATGAAAGAAATTACCAAACTATCAGCAAATAGCCAGGCAGATATTCTTAGAAGTATCCCTGGGATCACTGCAGAAGGTGGTGGTGGTGAAACGGCTACCAATCTTTTTGTAAGGGGACTTCCTTCTGGTGGTCAGTACACTTTTAACCCATTACAGTATGACGGACTTCCATTAATGACAACTTTTGGTTTGAATTCGTCTGCACATGATGTTTATGCACGCCCGGATATCGGATTCAAAGGGGTAGAATTTGTTCGTGGTGGCGCGGCAATACTTTATGGAGCAGGTTCTGCGGCAGGTATAATTAACTACACAAGTAAAACAGGAGATACGAATCCGGGGAATATTGTTAACCTGGAAGTAGCGGATCAAGGAAGATTAAAAACAGACTTTTATAGTGGAGGACAATTAGGAGGAAAAGACTCTGACACTTATTATGCGATTACTGGATTTATGAGATACGATGAAGGGCCTTACGATACCGGAGTACCTACTAGAGGAGGACAATTAAGAGCAAACATCAAGAAAGTTTTTGATAAAGGTTCCTTTACTGTTCATACCCAATTTATAAATGATAGAGCGCAGTTTTTAATGCCACTTCCATTAGAGGGGGGTAGCCGCGAACGGTTAGATGGAAACGATGGAGAACCGGTGTCTCAGTTAATGACCGGGGAGTTGAGTAATACTTCATTCCTAACTGCCGGTGGCGTTTATAACAGCCCCTATGAAGATGGAGTTTATACAAAAGGTGGTTACGCATTGGGAGAGTTTGAGTATAAACTAGCGAATGATTTAAAGTTTAAATCTAAGGCAAGACTAGCGAATTATAAGCATAGCTTTGCTTTATATGTAGGTGGTAATGGCGCGAATGGAGGAAACCCGATAACCTTAGACAGATTCATGGATGTAGTCGCTCCGGATAATACAGGATTCACTGCTAACTATCATGGAGTAAATGGAGAGATGAGAGGTTCTGATTTAGTCGTAGAAAATTTACACGTTGATCGAATTCGTCCGATGACTGATTATTCAGGAGAAGCTTCTTTGACCAAACGAATTGAAACTACAGATGGAAGTCATAATATCACTTTAGGAACTTTTATTGGTCGCTCCGAAGCGGACGATATTAACTTTCAATACCGAGTGA
Organism: Saprospiraceae bacterium; assembly: GCA_020631105.1. Classification (GTDB taxonomy): domain Bacteria; phylum Bacteroidota; class Bacteroidia; order Chitinophagales; family Saprospiraceae; genus JAHDHW01. The sequence continues at coordinate 37,892 of JAHDHW010000032.1, forward strand.
TATCAGAGTTTAATAATAATCCGAGATTAGTAGATATTTCCTATATGGATACAACTGGTCAAAGTGTGGTTTTCTCACAAGGAGGCATTAATAATCGTATTGGTCAAACCAGCAATAATTACTTGCGTCAAAACAGGACCGCATTTTATTTGACAGATGAGGTGATCGCAGATAAATGGAGAATAGATATTGGTGCTAGATATGAATTCACGACTGGAGACTTTAGTAGAGGAAATATTGTCTCTTCGCAGGTTTATGATGATCCAGCCTTAAGCCCTGAGTTGGCAAATGTACAATTTGCGGATGGTAGCTTTACCAGAGCTTCGATTGATGCTTCAGGCCTGGCAGTGTCATTAGCCGCACTCTATGAGATGTCTACATCTACAAATCTATATGCAAACTTTTCGAGAGGATATTTCTTTCCTCAATTCAGAGGTTTTGCACCGATTGCAACCGGGGTGACTGGAAGAGATTACGCTCCTGAAGTTATTATCCAGGGGGAAGCCGGGGTGAAATTTGGTAATGAAAAACTAAGTGGTTCTCTTGCTGCTTACTTCGTAACGCTACAGGATAGAATCAGCATCACGAATTCATTCGTCAATGGTCAATTAGAGCAAGTACGAAGAGATGAGCAAAATACTGCAACGATTGGTATAGAAGCAACCTGGGATTACAAATTAGTAGATGGCTTGAGTTTAAGAGGAAGCTTTACTTTTCAAGACCATGAAATCACTAAAAACGAGCGAGAAGATTTAATCAACGGAACAACAGAAAGTACGAATGAAGGAAATGAATTAGCACGACAACCAAATGTCCTTGCTTTCCTTGGATTGTACTATGACAAAAGTGGGTTTGATGCTTTCGTTACGACCAATTATACAGGAGCTAAGTTTACCAGCGATGATAATACAATTGAATTAGATCCGATTAATATTATGCGTTTAGGTGCAGGTTATACATTTGGTATTGGAGACAATGAGGAGACCTTACGTTTAGGATTCAATGTGTTTAATTTGACAGATAGCCAGGGAATAACAGAAGGTAACCCAAGAGCATTAGTTGAAGGAGAGGGCGCATTTTTCTTTGGACGACCGATACTTCCTAGAAGATTATTTTTTACGGCGACGATGAATTTCTAGACGCTCGTTGAAAATTACTTAAAGATTAAGCGGTTTTGTAACTTAGCTTGTATCTCTGTTTCATACATTTGATATTCATTGGCGGACCATCTTTGTCCGCCAATGTTTTTAGATCATTATTGATGGTTGAAAAAGATAAGCAGCT
>JAHDHW010000218.1 GCA_020631105.1 Saprospiraceae bacterium
TTAATCCTTTACCGGAGGATCTCCTTTTAGATATTTATCGCAGAATTGGAGAATTTTACTATTCGATTCGATCTGGTTTTCTTTCTTGACGAATCCATGTCCTTCATCTTCGAAGAGTACATATTCTACCGGGACATTATTCTTTTTAATTTCCTCGACCATCTCATCCGACTCTACCTGTAAGACTCTTGGGTCTTTTGCTCCTTGTAGGACCATTACAGGGTTTTTGACTTTATCTGCATGGAAAAGAGGGCTGATATTATATAGTCTTACCGAATCTGCTGTATTCGGGTCTCCCATTTCCTGGTAAAGAGCGTCCTTGAAAGACTCCCACCAAGGTGGAATAGATTTCAAAGTACGCAGCCAATTGGTCACGCCATAAATATTAACTCCGATTTTAAATTCTTCTGGCGTATGTGTCATGGCGCGCATCACCATATATCCTCCGTAACTACCGCCAATGATACCGATTTTGTCTTTGTCAATATAGGGTAAAGATGCTAAGTAGTTTTTGCCTTCGATACAATCCTGAAGATCTTTCTCTCCATGATTTTGATCATCCATTTGGTAGAATGTTTTTCCGTAGCCTGAGCTACCGCGGTTGTTTACCATCAGAATCGCATAGCCGTGATTGACAAGATATTGTACGTTGGGTCTGTATCCCGTTCTGGATTGTCCACCCGGACCTCCATGTACCCAAACTAATGCAGGTACTTTATTCGCTGAGCTAGCCGTCTTAGGCTTATAATAGATAGCCGGAATATCTAGTCCGTCAAAGGACTTATATCGAACGACTTCAGCTTCTACTAGGTCATCCGAATTAATGTCCGGATTAAGGGTGTTAGTTAGCTGCTTGTATTCACCATCTCCCAAATTATAAACGAATAAATTGCTGGTAGACTTTGAGCTTCCTGCGTAAAAAGCCATCAATTTTTCATCTCTGGAAATATTTACCGAACTAATGTCCGCTCCTGGGATATTCGGGAAGTCCACTTCTTCACCTGTTTCTGTATTGAGGATACTTATCTGCGTTTTAGCATCAGCATTTACACCCACTACGCGGTATTTACCATTTTTGGAGAAGTAAGCATAGCTAATATCCCAATCCTTTTTAAGGACATCTTCGTGTGTCTTAGTCGCAATATTGTATTTGCGTAGATATTGAAATTCTGCGCCATTATCCGTCGTGTAATACAATTCCTGGCTGTCGTTGCTAAAGTCTGCAGCACCGTACCCCGCTTGTTCTTCAGATACTTTAGTCATGGTTTTACTCGCCATGTCGTATAAGAATAAGTCAGAATCATTGGTGTTGATGGTTTTGGAAAGTGCCATGTATTTCTTGTCATTCGATATCCCTCCGAAGTTATATCCACCATCATTCTGATAGATTAATTTGGATTCGAAATCATCGATGCTCATTTCATAGACATCCATGAACTGTGGATTACGTTTGTTAGAGCCATAATAAAAGCTTTTATAATCTTCGGTCCATCCGTACATAGAAGCACGAGCCCCTTCATCAGGGGTAAGATCTTTGATAGTGCCATCTTCGTCTCTGAGGAAAATATGATAGATTTCATCTCCGTCATTGTCGGAAGCATAAAGGATTCGATCATCTTCCGGGAAGAAAGACATTGGTCGAACAGTGCCATCAGATTTTGTAAGTTCAGTTTTGTCTCCGCCACCGATAGGAATGGTATAAGCATTATAGGTGCCAGAGATGTTAGAGCCAATTAGAATTTTTGAGTAATCATGAGAGAAAGAACTACCAAAGATTCCTTCATTATCCATGAATTCTTCTATGGAGTATTGTTTTACGGAAGTAATCGCTTCCGTTGTAGCTGGATCAGATTTGCAGCCCAAAAGAAATAAAGAGATGCAAAAACAGACTAAAAGATTTTTCATAAAGTTTAGGGTTGATTGTAAAAAAGTAATTAATCAAGTGATAGATCATGCCTTTTACAGGTGATCTGTTTGAATATTTGCGTAACTAAAGATAGGTAAAACTACTCGGTAGGACCGTAAATAGAGGCTTTAAGTGCTTTAAATAGGGTATAAAAAGAAAAAACCCAACGAACACCTTGATCCGTTAGGTTTAAGTTCCCCTGTGAATAAATTCACAAGGTTGCCTCCTATTTCCTAGTTTTCAAATCTTCCAAATATCGTTCCAATTCTACTTCATCATACACTAAAACTTCACGAGGTTTGCTTCCTTCGCTTGGACCAACAATGCCAAAAGCTTGTAATTGGTCCATAATTCGGCCAGCTCTATTGTATCCCAGCTTGAGGCGACGCTGGATCATAGAGGTAGAACCGTGTTGATTTTGGACCACTAAGCGGGCAGCATCAGTGAAGTTTTCATCGACATCGGACATTTTGAGTTGACCATTTGTACCACCTCCGCCATCATCATCACCATGAAATTCAGGTAAGAAATATGGCATCGGATAACCGGGTTGTCCGGCAATATATTCAAGTACACGTTCTACTTCCGGGGTATCTACAAATCCACACTGAAGGCGAATTACATCACTACCGAATGATAATAGCATATCTCCACGTCCAATCAACTGATCCGCTCCGCCGGTATCAAGAATGGTTCTGGAATCGACTTTCGCAGTTACTTTATATGCAATTCGGGCAGGGAAGTTGGCTTTGATTACACCTGTAATAATATTTACAGATGGTCGCTGAGTAGCAATGATCAGGTGAATACCAACGGCCCGTGATAATTGGGCCAGACGACCAATCGGCAATTCTATCTCCTTACCCGCAGTCATAATCAAATCCGCAAACTCATCAATGACCAAAACGATAAAAGGCATAAATTTATGGCCGTTATTTGGATTAAGCTTGCGATCGACAAATTTTTGATTGTATTCCCGAATATTTCTCGCTTTAGCTTTTTTCAGTAGATCATACCGAGTTTCCATCTCAATGATTAGAGAATTCAAGGTATGGACTACTTTGGTGGTATCTGTTACGATAGGTTCATCCAGTCCTGGAAGATAAGCGAGAAAATGATTTTCAATTTTACTATACGGGAAGAGCTCTACCTTCTTTGGATCAATTAATACAAACTTGATTTGCGAAGGGTGCTTCTTATAAAGGAGCGACATCAAGATCACGTTGACACCAACAGACTTACCCTGACCGGTTGCACCAGCAATTAGTAAGTGAGGCATCTTTGCAAGGTCTGCTACGAAAACTTCATTGGAAATGGTTTTTCCAAGCCCAATCGGAAGGTCCATTTTAGCCCGTTTGAACTTGTCACTCATCAGTACCTCTTTGAGTGATACGATTTGCTTATTCTTATTTGGAACCTCGATACCAATCGTTCCCTTTCCAGGGATTGGAGCAATGATCCGAATACCCAGAGCTGCTAAACTCAAGGCAATATCATCTTCCAGGTTTTTGATCTTCGAAATACGCACCCCAGGGGCAGGTACAATCTCATATAGGGTTACAGTAGGTCCAATAGTCGCCTTGATCTTAATGATTTCAATTTTATAGTTGAGCAGCGTTTCAATAATTTGATCCTTATTCTGCTCCAACTCTGCACGGTCGATCTCTACATTTCCCTCATCATAATCATCTAATAGTGCAAGTACAGGATTTTCATAAGAGGAAAGCTCTAGGGTAGGATCATAAGGCTCTGAGTGGTTACGATTTTCAGAAACAATTTGATTGCCCGGGGCAAGGGAACTACCATCCTGCGTGGTAAGCTCACCGGTAGGTTTAGCAATTTCAAAATCTGAATCACCAGGTTTAATGGCTGCAGGTTTTTCTCTTTTTGCTTTTTCTGCCAGCTCAAAAGAAAGCTGCCCGTCTTTCAGTGGATTATGAGGCTCCTCCGGAGTAGGTTTTACACCTGGAGCTTTTCCTTCATCCGTTGCGGGGCTTCCTACAGGGGCTTTTGGCCGATCTTCTACTCGTTCGAAACCTGGACGTAGGGTTGTAACTGGAGCTGGGTTATGCTCTTCTAGTGTTTTGGGTTGAGCACTTGGTGGCGGTGTAGTCGTCCTTGGTCTGCGACGAGGGATTGGTTTACCGTTAATGATATTTTGGATGTACTCTTTTGCCTCTTGCAAAACACCACCAAAAGTTAGCTCATTGAAATTAGGATTGAAGGACCATATACCCAATGCAATCGCAACGAATAATATTAAAATACTGAGTCCGATTTTACCAACAAAATTGATCAGCCATCCAGAAACTGAATTTCCAAACTCTCCTCCCCAAGGGAATTGACTGCCCTGAGTAATAAAAGCCATCAATATGGACCCTGCGATCAATAACCAAAAGCTTCTCCAAAGTAATGGGACATGTTGACGGAATGGTTCTCTTTTGATTCTACCTAATCCAATATATACAAGGAGAGGAATGAAAATAAACGAAACAATTCCGAAGCCCCAATAGAAAAACATATTAGAAACAATAGCACCTAAACGGCCCAACCAATTCGACATCTCGACATCTCCCTGAAAAAGTAAGCTCCAGGAGTGCTGTAATACCCGATCCTGATCTTCTTGCCAGGTAAATAAATATGAGCTAAAAGCAATAAAAAGGTATAGTGCCAGAAACAGGCAGAGGACACCTACTAATTTAGGGATACGTTCATCATTAATACCCATCTTCAGCTTAAGCTGATTCTTTCCAGTATTCCTTTTTTTGGCCATGGTAAAATTTGTTCTTATTGCACGCGATTGTGCGGAGTTAGTGTTTCTATAGTATAGTTTGCGCCAAAGGTATAGGCCTAATTCCACAAAATTAGTCAATATCCGGTGGAAAAAGTAACTTTTACCAGGCCTTATTACGTCTGTTTACTAAACCATATGCGACAATGAAGCTCCAAATATGGAGTAAATACGCCTATTTTCGACGAAGTGTTCCAAAAAAAGGATTTTCTTTATAGAAGATCAAACATCTTTATCGAGATTAGTACTTTGAGGGATGCTTAAGCTATACGTTTGATTTTCCTTTTTAATATTTACATGGAGCAGCTAATTATTAGGGAATAGTTTTTATTTTTGCTCATTGTACAGCATCGCCCATTTAAATTTTTAGAAAAGCAGAGAACTATGCTAGATTTAAGGCCAGTTGAGAAAAGATCCGACTTGAATCGTGCCTCATTTGCTGACGAGTACCTGAATGACCTCAAACCGGTCGTTTTCACTAACCTGATGGATTCGTGGCCGGGAAAGAATAAGTGGACTATTGACTTTTTCAAAGAGCAATATGGGCAATTGATGGTTCCCGTCTATCAGACTAATGTTACGCATTTTGGTGATGGATACATGGAGCCCGCCAAAAAAATACCTTTCAAAGATTATCTAGAACTTCTGGAAGCAGGACCTACCAACCTGAGAATGTTCCTCTTCAATATCTTCCGTCATGCACCGGAGCTGTGTAATGATTTCTCAAACTTCGACATCATGGATGGCTTTTATAATAGCTTTCCCTACATGTTCTTTGGGGGAGAAGGCTCAACGGTGACGCTACATTATGATGTTGACCTATCACATGTGTTTTTGAATCAGTTACATGGTCGAAAACGCGTAATCCTCATTCCTCCACAATTCTCAAAAGCTATTTACCAACATCCTTTTACAGTTGCCAGTTATGTGGATCTGGATAATCCGGACTACGATAAATTTCCGGCACTTAAAAATGTATGGGGATATCAGTGTGTCGTAAACCCCGGAGAAACCTTATTTATGCCAAGCGGACATTGGCATTTTATCGAATACATGGATGGTGGATATTCCATCAGCCTTAGAGCAAATGACTCTTATGTACGTAGAATCAAAGGTGTTGTAAACATTGCTCGTCACTACGTTGTAGACAAAGGAATGAATAAACTGATGGGTGAAAAATGGCTGGAAACGAAGAAACGAATCGCCAAACGCCGCGCTGAGGAACAACTTTTCGCTTAATTTCTTTTTTATTCGCTGAGCTACGGCAAGGGGAGAGTGGAACAGAGTAACAGAGTAGCAGGGGAACAGAGTAACAGGGGGAGGAATAGGACTATTAAGTAGGAGGAAGGTGAATTTGTTTAATCCATCATTTCAGGATATTGTTTCTTTTTACACCTGTTATATTGCTATCTGTTCCCCTGCTACGCTAAAAAAAATCTCATGAAAACATCTATCGAACTCAGTATGTATCCACTAAAGGAGCATTATGAAGCACCAATTCTTGATTTTATTAATCGACTCCATCAACATCCTGAATTAGAAGTTCGTACGAATGGAATGAGTACCCAAGTGTTTGGAGCCTATGATCAAGTCATGCCGATTTTACAAAAAGAAATTAAAACCTCCTTTGAAGCGGATATACCCATGTCGATTGTTTGTAAAATCTTGAATGTCGATACTTCCGGATATCAATAAGCGAAGCGGAAAGGGCCACTTATGTATTTTGATTCTTAAATTTTTACTAAAACGTAGCTTATTCTTAATCATTAGTCGAATTCTTGGTATACTTGTTTAGGCATTTACGTTAATTTACGATGCTAAATGAGTTTACTTGGTGAAATTTTTATAACAAAATGGTACTACCAGTTTAATTATTCTAGACGCTGTGGTACAATACTTTTGTCATTAATTATTTCTACTGGTAGTACCATTGACCAAATAGAATCACTTTGATCCTAATTTGCGCCAAACGAGAACAAACCACATCAATAAGCCTTTGGAAGCTAAGAAAACAGACGAATACCTTTCCCAGCAATTGAAAGCTAATGACCAGTCAGCTTTTCAGTCTATTTTCCAAGCACACTATGCTTCGGTTTGTAAAACCATTCGAAAATTTATCCCTGATATTAATACGGTAGAAGATCTGGCGCAGGATGTTTTTGTGCGCTTTTGGGAACGTCGACATCAGATCGAGGTAAAAACCTCTATTGGTGCCTACCTATACCGAATGGGGATCAATGAGGCATTATCTTATATCCGGAAACAAAAACGATTTCAGGAGGATGATATCGATGGCTATAGTTTTTCGGATGGTGCAAGTAGTGCCATTCAAGTAATGGAAGGAGCCGAATTACAAGTAAAAATTAAAAATGCTATTGATACTCTACCGCCTAAATGTAGAATGGTGTTTCTTTTAAGCCGTAAGGAAGAGATGAGTTATAAAGAAATAGCCGCAAAGATGGAGATATCTATAAAAACTGTGGAGAATCAGATGGGAAAGGCGCTGAAGGTGTTGCGGATGCATTTGAAGGATGATTTGATGGCTTGGGCGGTGATTGT
>JAHDHW010000219.1 GCA_020631105.1 Saprospiraceae bacterium
AAAAATGCATTACGATCCCGAAATATTGCTAACTGTTGTACGTATGCGAATGCCCTTTGGAAAGTACGAAGGTCGCTTACTATGTGACCTGCCGGTCTCTTACCTGGAATGGTTCGAACGCAAAGGCTACCCCAAAGGTAAACTTGGAATGCTACTGCAAACAATGCATGTAATCAAGACCAATGGCCTGATGGAACTTCTAGAGCCCCTCAAAAAACTGGAAAGAGACAGGCAAAGAAAATTATCCGATCAGAACCCAGATTGGCCATCATAAACACAATACTATTTTTAACGATTTTAACCTTCTTGTACTATGCAAGCCGCCTCACTAGCAGACATCCGAAAAGAACTCAAGCTACGTTCTCCTAAAGAATTAAATGAGCTCTGCCTGGCTTTAGCCCGCTTCAAAAAAGAGAATAAAGAATTACTCACCTACTTACTTTACGAAGCAAGCAATGAAGCTGGATATATTGAAAGTGTCAAATCGGAGATTGATCGACAGTTTGACGAAATCAGTAGTCGAAGGTATTATATCGTCAAAAAAAATGTACGCAAAATTCTCAGAGGTGTGAAAAAGTACATCCGATACTCGAAGAAAAAACCAACGGAAGTTGAATTATTATTACATTTTTCGGGCAGACTCAAAGAGCTAAACCCACCAATTAGCCGAAACACTACCCTACTTAATTTGTATAATCGACAAATTGCCGCCATCAAAAAAATCATTCCAACCTTACATGAAGATCTCCAGTATGACTATCAAATGGAATTAGAAAATTTGTAATTTTATCGCTCATTATTATTCTTAAATTCAAGCTAAACTGAAGAAAAGATCATGCAGCTTCCAACTCCTCTTGTTTCTGTACAGTGGTTAATTGAGCACATAAATCATCCTGACCTTGTCATCCTTGATGCAACCCTAAAAAAACCAGGTGGTATTGCCCCTCCGGTCGAAAGCAAAGTACACCTTCCGGGAGCTCGTTTCTTCGATATCAAAAACACCTTTTCTGATCTAGATAGTGAACTGCCCAATACGCTACCTGATCCGGAAGCCTTTAGCCAGGCTGCTCAAACTTTAGGTATTTCTAATAGTAGTCTTATCGTAGTCTATGATGCCTGGGGGATTTATTCCAGTGCCCGCGCCTGGTGGATGTTCCATATTATGGGGCATGAGCAAGTAGCGGTATTAGACGGAGGCTTACCAGCCTGGCAACAAGCTGGGATGATGCTCTCAACAGAAATCTCAAACCCATCAGCACCTGGTGATTTTCAAGCTAAATTTCGACCACAACTTATCAAGTATACGCAGGATATCATTGAAAACTTAAAAACGGAGGAGGCTTTAGTGCTTGATGCACGCTCAAATGGAAGGTTTCATGCCACTGCTCCAGAACCCAGAGCCGGCTTAAGAGGAGGCCACATCCCTAAATCCAAAAGTCTTCCAATCTCAGAAGTACTTGAAAATGGTAAAATGAAATCCAAAGCGCAACTCCAAAGCATATTTCAAAGCTTAAACGCTGACAACCAGCCTATTATATGTTCTTGTGGCTCTGGGGTCACCGCCGCCCTCATTTACCTGGCCGCGCAACTTGCGGGATCAACATCCTTAGGTTTGTACGATGGCTCCTGGACAGAATATGCTCAAAGACTAGACTTACCAGTCCATCCATAGTATTTTCTGATGCTAATCTTCCATAGGTTTAAATTTTAAGCATAGGTATAATACCTAGCACTGAACTATTAAATCTCTATCCCATACACTATTTACATTAACTTAACACTGATTTAATTCTCAATTTATACGCTTAATAGACCTTTGCACTAAACAGTTAAAAACTTATTGAAATGCAAAGATTTATTTTATCAATGATGCTAGTACTTAGTGCTGGCTTTTTATTTGCCCAAACGGGAACCATCACCGGAAAGGTTATTGAAGCCGAGTCTGGTTTCGAAGTTATCGGTGGTAATGTGCTTATCCAGGGGACTTCAACAGGTGCTTCTACCGATCTTGATGGTATGTACCGCCTGGAAATTGCTCCGGGTACTTACACCCTCGAATGCTCTTACATTGGTTTTGAAAACGCTATTATTAAAGACGTAATAGTGAAAGCTGGTGAAGTCACCACCATTGATGTAAGCATGGGAGAGTCTGCTATTCAGTTGGACCTGGGAGCAACAGTTGTTGCTCGCCGCGCTACGAATACAGAAGCTGCAGTACTTACTATTCAGAAAAAAGCAGCTGTAGTACTGGATGCAATCTCTTCTGCACAAATCTCTAAAAGTGGTGACAATGATGTTGCAAGCGCCGTAAAACGGGTTACCGGTGTAACCGTTGAAGGTGGGAAATATATTTACGTTAGAGGACTTGGCGACCGCTACAGCAAAACAACCCTGAATGGTGCAACCATCCCAGGTTTAGATCCCAACAAGAACACGGTTCAAATGGACCTCTTCCCTACGAACTTAATCGACAACATCGTAGTCTACAAAACTTTCTCTCCTAACTTACCAGGAGACTTTACCGGAGGATATGTAGACATTGCAACGAAAGACTTCCCTACTGCTAAAACGATTTCGCTGAATGCTTCTGTAGGATATAACTCTATCGCTACCTTCAACAACAACTTCCTCACTTACGAGGGAGGCGCCAATGACTGGCTAGGTTTTGATGATGGTACTCGGGCTATTCCTGAGTTCATCCAGCAAAATGGAGTTCCGGATACAGAGCGTGGTGCAAATATTAATGCAGCACAGGCTAATCAGGTTACCCAGGCAACCAACTCTTTCGCAAATAACCTGACTTTCCAACGTGACGCTGCAATGCCGAACTATAACCTTGGATTCTCCATAGGTAATCAGAAAGAGGTTTTCGGAAAGCAACTTGGTATGATTGCCGCAGTTACCTACCAGAATGCTAATGAATTCTACGAAGGAGGACGTTCTGGTATCTACCAGTTAACTTCTGACTATGAAACAGCGAGTCGACTAACAACTCAGTTGAGCGTTGATGATACGAAGAGTTCGAACAAAGTGCTTTGGGGTGCTATGTTTAATACTAGTTTAAAATTAAACTCTAATAACAAAATTGGTCTTTCTCTAATGCACAATCAAAGTGCAATCTCTACTGCCCGTTTCCAGGAAGGTAAAAAACAAGTAGATGATCCGGATGATATTTATCAAACACGTACCTGGCAATTCTTAGAGCGTGGATTATCTACTGCTCAATTAAAAGGTAAGCATGTATTCGGCGAAAAGAATATCGAATTAAACTGGATGACTTCCTACGCATTATCTTCTCAGGATGAGCCGGACCTAAGATTCTTCACAAATCGATACAGAGAAAACTCTAGCGGAGAACGTACCTACTTTATCAAGCCTTCCAGTGATCGTCTTCCAGTTCGGTACTTCCGAAACATGGAGCAAAACAACCTGGATAATAAAGTAGATGTTTCAATCCCTTTTAATCAATGGAATGGCTTTAGTTCTAAATTTAAGTTTGGAGCAAGCTACCTTGCTAAAAGCAGAGACTTCCGAGAAGATCGATATAACTATGATAACCAGACAGCAGCATTCTCAGGTGATATCACAGAATACCTAAACAGTGATAACGTATTAACTTACGATGATACCGAATCAATGTATGCGAATGGCGGAAACGGTGTATTCTTAGTAGATGCATATGAGCCTGCTAATAACTACGATGCTAGTCAACAAGTTGGTGCAGCTTACGCAATGGTTGAGTTACCACTTACGAATAAACTACGTGCCATCACTGGTGTTCGTGCGGAGCAGACCAATATTCAATTCTTCAGCTTTAGTGATGACATCAAAGAAATCTATCCTAACTTGAACGGAGAGGATGATATAATTGATGAATTAGATTTCTTACCATCACTTAACCTTAACTACGAACTTACGGACAACATGAAAGTTCGCTTCGCTTACAACCGTACTTTGGCTCGTCCAACGTTCCGGGAGCTAGCACCTTTTGAGTCTTTCGATTTCATGGGTGGATTCATCCTGATCGGTAACCCGAATCTACAGCGAACATTGACAGACAATGTTGATTTACGCTGGGAGGTTTTCCCACGAAGTGGCGAGATCGTTAGTGTAAGTGCATTCTACAAAAGATTCCAGAATCCAATTGAAAGAACCTACAACCCGGAAGCACCAAACGGTGAGTTTACTTTCCGAAATGTTGAAAATGCGTTCTTAATGGGATCAGAGATTGAAGTGAAGAAACAATTAGATTTCATAAATGAAAAACTTACGGGACTTAGCGTAGGTGCTAACTTTACTTACATCTATTCTGAAAGTGATATCGATGCCCGTGAGCTTGCTCAGATTCGTGCAACGAATCCAAACGCTGATGACACCCGCGAAATGTTTGGACAATCTCCATATGTAATCAACGCTTTGGTTTCATATAAAAACCAAACAGGTACATCTGCTAACTTGTCTTATAATGTAAGTGGTGCAAAGATCAGCTATATCTCAATCGGTGGTACACCAAACATTTATGAGCTGCCGCGTCACTCTGTTAACTTTAATGTTAGCCATAACTTCGAAAATGGCCTAGGAGTTAAATTCGCAGCGAACAATATTCTTAATGCAAAATATCAGCAAGCCATCACATTCAAAGGAGAAGATTACTTCGTTCAGGAAAACGACTTAGGAATCAACTTCTCAGCTGGCGTAAGCTTCAAGATTCAATAATTTTAACTGTTTATTGTTAAGAGCCGGAGTACTCGTAAGAGTATCTCCGGCTTTTGTATTTTAGAGACTTCCGGTCATTTCCTCGGATTATTTATTCTAAGCAAACGATCCTGTGCAACAGGTGAGGACATCAACGAATAAAAAAGATTCCAAAGAGAATACATTAGTAGAAATTATTATTTAAATTGCATTGAATAGATTTCCTTATTTTTTGTCTCTCCCCTAGTCTAGCTAAAGAAACATTCATCTTACCATAACATAAGATGGATCAACCATTTATTTAACCAATATTAACCCACTATGAACTTCAAACCCTTACTATTATTTATTTTTCTTAGCTTTTCAATTTTCGGATACGCACAACTAAACCTGGTCGATGGGACCAACATCTACACCATTGATTTTGACGCTTCGCTTAGTGGCGTAAATCAGGGAGCCTTTACCGGCACCGGTTTAAACAATCCTCCCAGCTCTGGTCAACTCAACAGCAATGCCTGGGCCGTTGCAGGTATGAGTGATGGAAGTACAACTTTTGGTCAGTCTAATACTGCAGGAGATTTTGCTCGAGGCTCCTCAAATGGAGGGGTCAGCTCCGGAGGGCTTTATGCTTTCAATACTGGAAGCGGAATCGCCATTGGTATACAACCAACTGGTAGCGACTGGACTCCCGGATCAATTAGTCTACGTATTGTCAATAACCGCTCAACTACTTTAAACGACATTGACATTGACTACACCGTATTAGTACGAAACGATCAGAGCAGATCTAACACTTTTAACTTTGCTTACTCTCTGAATAATATTAATTATACTTCGGTTAACGCCGTTGCACTTACTTCTCCAGCAAACCCAGATGCAAATCCTTCCTGGGTGGCGGATACCAAAAGTCTATCTTTAAGTAATCTTTCTCTTAGCCCTGGCGCTTCATTATATCTTCGATGGTCTGGTAGTGACGCCGGAGGTAGCGGTAGCAGAGATGAATTTGCACTGGATGACATTACACTTACTACTTCAGGCAGCACTCCTAATTGTACAGAACCAACTGCGCAGGCAAGCAACCTTGCATTTGGTACAATCACGGATAATTCCATTCAGGGAAGTTTCACCACTGCAAGTGCCGACAAATACCTCGTAGTACAAAGTACAAATAGTGCACTCGGAGCAACTCCCAATGATGGAAGCAACTACTCAGCAGGAAGTATTCTTGGGAATGGTACTGTAATCCAGTACAGCAATACTAATAATTTTACAGCATCTGGGTTAAGTGCTTCTACTACTTATAATTATTTCGTATTCTCTGCGAATGATAATTGTACCGGTGGCCCTGACTATCTAAACACAAATCCGCTTTCCGCATCCGCTACGACTGAAGCAGAACAAAACGGAGATTATTACTCCAGTATTAATAACCAAACCTGTGCTGCCTTAAAAACCGCTTTGCATAACTTGATAAAAGATCATATCGCCTATAGTTACGGTGACCTTTGGAACATCTACCAAACAACTGATGATCGACAAAACGATGCAGGTAATGCGACCATCGTCTGGGACATGTACTCAGATAACCCAAATGGCTCTGAAAATGAATTCACCTTTGTCACGGACCAGTGTGGTACCTACAGCGGTGAAGGAGATTGTTATAACAGAGAGCATACCTTCCCTAAATCATGGTGGGGTGGCTCTACTAGCGTTCCACAGTACACTGATATATTTACCGTGATACCAGCCGATGGTTCCGTTAATGGTACACGTAATAATAATCCATACGGAGTCGTACTTGCCGGATCAGAAACAACCATTACAAATAATGGCAGTAAGCTTGGACCATCAGCCTTATCAATACCTGGTTATACAGGCAATGTATTCGAGCCGATTGATGAATACAAAGGTGATCTTGCACGGGGATACTTCTATATGATTACCCGTTATGAAGATGGTATCTCAGGTTGGGAAAATAATACCTCTGAATCAAATGCAGTACTAGATGGCAATACCTACCCGGGTATGGAGCCATGGCTAATTAATATGCTTATCGACTGGCATAATAATGATCCTGTCAGTCAAAAAGAAATCGATCGAAATAATGACATCTTCAATTATCAACTCAATCGAAATCCGTTTATCGATCACCCTGAGTATGTAGCTTTAATTTGGCAAAATTGCGGAAGCAGCGATACACAAGCACCGACTGCACCGACTGCTTTGACTGCTTCTAATACTACCGAATCAAGCACCGATTTAAGTTGGAGCGGCTCTACGGATAATATTGGAGTGACGGGTTATAATGTTTATCAGGATGGTATCCTGGTAACTTCTACCGGGGCAACTGTTACCGGAGTTAGTATATCTGGATTACTGGCTTCCACAAGTTATGATTTCTACGTAACTGCCACAGATGCCGCAGGTAATGAATCCAGTGCCAGCAATACCATCTCCGTCACTACTCAAACACCAACGG
>JAHDHW010000220.1 GCA_020631105.1 Saprospiraceae bacterium
TCCCCTCCCTTAGAAAGGACAACCTACACAAACATCTACATGAGTATTTGGATTAGGTTTGGAGTTTTCGATATAATCTGAATCTCCGACTTTTCCGATAACCCGGAACTCCGTACGACGATTCAACTGGTGTTCTTTCTCAGAACAAGGAATCAAGTTTTTACAGTTATTCACGTTGACAGTCTCTCCGTATCCTACTGCAACTAATCGTTCTCTTGACACTCCGCGCTTCGTTAACCAACGGACTACAGATTCTGCCCGACGTTGTGATAATCTACGGTTGTATCGGTGTGATCCACGAGAATCCGTATGCGAACCAATCTCTACTACATACTTCTCATTATCGACAAGCATCTGTAATAATTTTTCTAACTCAGGCTCTGCATCATTACGAATAAACGATTGATTGAAGTCATAATAAATGTGAACGAGGAACGGAATTGGATCTCCAATTTGAGTATCCGGTCCGGTCGGGCCAACATCTTGTCCTGGTCGGGAATCTAAACCACCTTCATCACCAGGTTCATCAACTTGATCTGGGTTATTGATGATATCCACAATTTGCTCGGTCATTTCAACCGGAGTCAAATTCAGATTCACTTGTAAGGTCATTGACTCTGTCAAACCTCTGGTACACTGATCGGTTGCAGTTGCAGAAAGGTAACCATCTTTTGCTCCTTTCAAAGTATAGCAACATTCCTCTTTCAATTTGAAGGAGAATACTCCCAATTCATCGGTAACGGCAGTTTGAATAGAATCACCACAATCGTTTGTCAGCGTCAATTCAACACCATCCAGAGGTAAAGCAGTTAAGGCATCAAAGGCAGCACCTGTAAGTAAGAATTCCAATTCTTTCTTCAGTGGAATCTCTACCAGTACTTCTTCTCCGATTGCAATATCTTTAGTACATCCTTCTTTTTCGTTATCGCTGTATTCTTCTTTACTCGCTGAGAATGTACAGCAAATGTCCATTTTTTGATCAACCGTTACATATCCGTCTTCTCCCGTCAATAAGGTATCACCCGAGCAGCCGTTGATAACCATCGCTTCTGGAATTCCTTCGCGGGTATCTTCGTCATACACAAAGATCTTAACTGGCGAAGCCATTTTTCGGAAAGAATAAATATCATCTCCTCCTACTCCACCATCACGATCAGATGAAAGGTATCCACAAGTTCCTTCTTCATTAAATACGATCCCAAAATCATCAGAGATAGTATTCATTGGATAACCAATATTTTCGATGGTTCCCCAAGAACCACCTTCTTTCTTTTCGATGTAATAGATATCCAAACCTCCTAAACCAATCAATCCATCAGATGAAAAGTAAAGACGTTGAGTACCATTATGCCAGTAAGGGAAAATTTCATTTCCTTCTGTATTGATATCTGGTCCCATATTCATCGGTGGTCCCCAGCGTCCATCCTGCTTTTCGGAATAGTATAAATCCATACCTCCGAATCCACCAGGCATATCTGAAGTAAAGTAAAGTAACTCTCCATCACCTGATAAGGTTGGGTGCGCCACCGAATACTCATCAGAGTTAAATGGTAAACTATTTAATTCTTTCACTTTATTATCATCGCCCATAGTGCCGTAGTAAACTTTAAGCTTAACTACCCCTTCGTCACTTTTACCAATTTTTCCTTCCGCATAATTATTACGGGTGAAATAAATATCTCCACTACTGGAAAAGCTAACTGCTGCATCATGAAACTTAGAGTTCAAATCTTTAGAGAATTTTTCAGGTTCGCTAAAGGTATGCTCTCCACATTTATCATCTCGATCAACAGGCTCTGCTTTTACATAGTATAACTCCAAAAACGGATTACCGGTCCATCCGTGCTTGCGATTGATGGCAGTTCCTTTGTCACGCTCTGTCGCAAAAACAAAACCTTCCTGGTAAAACATGGGTCCAAAGTCATCGACCCCAGAGTTAATAGAAATATTCTGAACATCGTATATTCCTTCGTTCTTTGTCCTTAGTTCCGTTTCGTAATCACAAGCCTTAACTAAGTATTGCCCCCGCATATCGGAAGGATTATCATCCACATATTTCTGATACCACTCTCTGGCCAGATCGCACTTTCCATTTCTTTGGAGCATTTGACCATAGTATAATTTATGAAATGCCTTAGATTCTGGAAGTCGGACTACCTGTCCATACCAGTATTCAGCGTTTTCGGTATCATTGACCATTCGGTAAGCTTTTGCAATATTCATTTTAGCTTCCGAATCATCTCCTTTTTGCAGGATTTCGTTATAAAGCTGAATGGCTTCTTGGAAATTAAGTGCTTCCATATGCTGATTGGCTCGCTTTAGTTTGTTAAACTGTGCAAAGCTGACATTACAAGCCAGGGTGGCAAAAACAGCTACGAAAAACAATTTTCTAGTATTCATTTCGGATCGTTTTTTATTGGACGCTTAGGATAAATTTTGGTTTATTAGAAATATCTTGGTGTCACCATCTGCTTCGTCACATAGTCAAATTCGTAGCTAAGCATTACTTCGAATGAACCTTGTGCCGGTGACTGTAATTTTGTTAAAGTATAATCGTATGCAGCTCCAATCCGCAGACCATTAGTCAGGTAATACGCTGCCCAAAAATCTACAGAATCAAAAGAACTGGTATCATCTGTAAATGCCTCAACCGACGAACGGAAGGAAGTACCTATCCAGAGCGTTCGGTAAAACATAAATGAAATATCGATGTCAAACTCCGTCGGCGCTCCGATATTCTGATAAAACTCATCTTTATTTAAAGAGCTTAATAAGCCAACGCTTTTTACCAAAACAGAAGGCTTAAAGATAATAGCATCTCCCTTTACCGGAATTGCTGCTCCTCCACTAAAGAAGTAGTGTCGGTATTGCTTCGCCCATTGTGGCGTATTAATATTATCTTCCCGGAGATCATGTTCAATCAGATGCGGTACACCTAATCCTACATACCAGCTTGGTGTTGAAAAGTATAATCCTGCCCCAAAATTTGGAACGATACGATTCTCCATAGGCTGATAAGCTTCATCATCGATTTGCTCAAGGTTCAGTTCTGACCAATCCGCTTGCCAATTGATCACACCTCCCTGCAAACCAACGGCTAATCGTGCTTTACCAAATGGAATTCGATAAGCATATGAAATATTAGCCCCCATCGTCTGGGTTGGACCAATGACATCATTCATCAGGTTGATCCCTATTCCTACCCTCTCATTTCTCATCGGAGTATGGGCAGTAAACGTTTGAGTACTTGGAGCTCCGTCAATGCCCCACCACTGCGTTCTGTGAAGCGCAGAGATAACAGCATGATCTTTTGCCCCTGCATAAGCAGGATTGTATGCCAAGCTATTAAACATATACTTGGTAAACATTGCATCTTGTTGGCCATAGGTCAATGACGCAAAAGCCAGCAAAATGAGCAGTGTATAGTTTTTTCTCATAATTAATAGAATTCCGGTTATTTAAAGGTTATGTAGCTCTATGTACAACTTTTAAAGAATTCAAAAATAATGCTAGGTTTAGCCTATCCTGACACTATAATTGTAACTCATTATATATCAAATTTTAATACATTACATTTTATCTACTTATATAAACATACCCAGTCCTCGTTTCTCCTTCTCCGGTATCAAACAGGTAGAAATAGGTCCCATCAGGAAGATCTAAGCCTTGCCATTGGCCTTCCCAGTCGTTTTGGTAGTTTGCAATCACCAGAACCTCATTACCCCATCGATTGAATACTCTTAACTCATGATTAGGAAACTGATCCAGACCATTTATCTTGAATACATCGTTTATCCCATCGCCATTTGGAGAGAAAGCATTGAATATCTCAAACTCTGAGGGTGGACAAAGGACTTCAACTGTAATCGTTGCAGTATCGCAGCCCATGGCGTTACAAGCGACATAGGTCACCAGATCTGTACCACAAAAATCATCAATAGGGGTATAACTTACTGTACAATCAGCATTCGAAAAGGCAGTCCCATTTGTTGGTCCGGCCCCTCCTGCCGCTACAGGAAGTACAAAAAAGTTAGTTAGCGGTAAAGCCGAAGGAATCGTGTCATTTATACAAGCATCAATTACAATCGACATATTTTGATTAGTCGTATCAACATCATCAAAGGTAATTGGAGGCCCTAGGTCTTCTTCGCTTACCGTTACTTCAAATATCGTAGTGTCGCATATTCCAAAATCATCACAAATCACGATGCAGGCAGAATCTGTACCCAGCGCAATTGGTACTGCGTCAACACATAGATTCAGCGTATCAATGGTAAATTCAACCGACTCTCCTCCTTCTTCTTCACAAATATTTTCTATGCTAATTATAGTGCCTGCCAGCTCAGTAGTATCAACACAAAGTCGGGTATTGGTAGTGAGCCTGATCGTCTCCGTTACCGTCTGGTACATTGGAGGGATAACACAAACTACCGCAATGGTAGTATCCATATTCCCCTGATCATCCGTTAGAATGATGCAAGCTGAATCCTTACCGACCATCATCGCATCGTAGGTGATACAAAAATTAGTTACATCTAAATCATAGAAAACTTCCATCCCCGAACTAGTCGGACAGTCATTCTGAATATTAGTAATCGGTCCAAAAAGATTGGTTTGATCCCAATCACAGAAAGATCCTTCCTGGTTTATGAAAAGCGTATCTGTATACAAGGCAGGACCTATCCGTTTTACCGTTACATTGATAAACGTAGTATCGCAGGTGTTCAGATTATCACAAACTACAAAACAACCTCTGTCGGTGCCTCCCGGCGTAAGTCCGGTATAATCCACACAATAATTGGTTGCATCAATTCCGTAGCTGCTGATTGATCCTCCTTCAGTTGGGCAAATATTGTATATAGTATCCGGAACTCCGGCAAATACAGATGGGTCAACACACCATTGCTGCGTCTCTCCCCAAAAAATCGTGTCAAATATTTCTGTAGACCCTGCTGGCGGCATTACGGTAAAGAATAAAGCTGTGGTATCACAAAAGCCCAGATCATCACAGGCTACGATACAGGCTTCTCCACTTCCTACTGAAGCACCGGTGAGTTCAACACAGGTATTTCCATTTGTAAATTCAAGGATCACTTTATTCGTAATACACTCATTCGTTGCATTCGTAAAATTACCCGGGAGTTGGCTCAGGTCCAGACAATAGTTTTCCGTATCTCCAACGACAATATTCCCAAGCATCATAGAATCTTTCTGTATACATTGGGCAATTATTATGGCTGTATCACTAGCTCCAGTCAAACTTTCGGTTACAATCAATTCATTTATTCCACTGTTGATTAGTAGCTGAGTACCTTGCGAAACATAGGTTTCCGTTACATTAAGTACATTATTCGCCGCAATCGTTAATACCCAAATAACCATATTTGAGTAGGTATTGCCAGGCGTTCCTCCTGAAATCGTCTCATCTCCGGGGTTATTCATCCAGTTTCCGGTAGGATCCCATACATTCAGACTATCTACCAATTGATCAATACTGGAAAATGGTGCAGAAAATATAGAACCGTTCATTTCCCAGGACTGCAGGATGTAATCTCCTACGTTCCCCTGACCAAATAAAGTAGAGTAACTATAAATATTTGTAGTATCATAATCACAACCGCCAATACCGTTGGTATAAGCCATTCCATTGACGTTGATTTGATAATTACTGATATCTTCAAGTGGGGTTCCGATACAAACCTCTGCGACCATTGCGCAGTCATCAAGGTGATAGGTTACCGTATCTGGTAGATCCAGAATGGTATCGGTGAAAAAGAAAAAGTTTTCTTCAGCTAATCCGGCATCCGATCGCCCGTATGATTGGGGGGATGAAGCCAGACTTAATGTGCTAATTAATAACAGCAGTAGTATTGCTCTCATTCTGTTTGTTTTTTAGCCAAACGATTACGTTCTTACACAAAATTGGTGGACTGAATAATTGGAAAAATAAGAGAATGGGCGTTTCTGTAAGTTATGTATTAGGCAAAGTCTTTATACCAAAATTGTAACACCAATAGATAAAGAGAAAACCATGCCAATAACATTAAAAATATCTCCCATAAAGGGCTTGTAAAGTGGGTGATTCCGGGGAATGTTCGAAGTGTAGGATAAAAACTACTAAAAGTAATAATTACATATATTTCAACAGCTGAATAACAAATATTTAAACATATTTATATTTTTAAATCGAATTTTGTTAAGGATTATAGCTATTTCCTTAAAGAAATGTTAAAAAAATTATTCATATGACACTTACAGGGATTTTCGTTTATCCGATCAAATCAATGGGCGGAATTAGCCTTGAAAGCAGCAAACTTGAAGAGCGCGGTCTACCCCATGATCGACGTTGGACCCTTGTAGATAAAGACTTTCGCTTCATTTCACAGCGAGAATTTCCCGACTTAGCCTTATTCCAACCTAGCCTGAAAAACGACCACCTTCATATCAGTTATAAAGGAACTAGTGTTGATATTCCCTTTAGGGAAACTGCCTATCAAACCCGTGCCACAATTACCGTCTGGAATGATTCTATTCATTCGCTGATCGCTTCGCCCGACATTAACCAATGGTTTTCCGAACAGCTAAATACCGAATGTCAATTAGCCTACCAGGGCGTATCCTCCGTCCGGTTAACTCCTCCAAAATACGCCGCTCCGCAGGAGGTGAGTTACGCTGACGGGTACCCATTTTTGGTCTTGAGTGAAGAAAGCCTGGATGACTTGAATAAGCGCTTGGATGCTCCGGTTCTTATGAATCGTTTTAGGCCGAATCTGGTCTTTAAGGGTGGACATCCCCACATTGAAGACGAGTTTCAAAACATTAAAATTGGAGCGGTAGATTTTATAGCGGTTAAGCCGTGTGGGCGTTGTCAGATTATTACGATTGACCAAGCCAATCCAAGCATTGGTAAAGAACCTTTAAAAACGCTTTCGGCTTATCGCAAAGCTGGAAACAAAGTGTTATTTGGTCAAAACCTGATACTCCAAGATTCCAATACTGAAAACATGATCCGTATTGGTGACCCGATCACGGCATGGAACCCCAAATCCTAGCTGTAACTCAGCGAATGAAAAAGAAAGTTCAAAAGCCTCTAAAACCAAAGCATCAAGCTCATGACCAATAACT
>JAHDHW010000033.1 GCA_020631105.1 Saprospiraceae bacterium
TTATCCCGGAACAATACGACATAATTAAAGTGTTGGTAATCATCCGCATGCAAATAAGACTTTACAATGATTTCTCTGGACAATCCAAAATGACTTGCATCAAAGGTTCGTCTTTTCTGTTCAGGCTTCGCCGGCATTTCGTAAGCGATCGCCGCCAGAGTATCTTGCATCTGATAATACACCGGCTCACCGGGGTCATCCACCTTAAGCGATGCTGCAAAAAAATTGACTTTGGTTTTATCGAAATCCCCAGTCTTACTAACTACCTCATGCACGTATAAATTGGCCCCCTCTTTAGAAATCTGCCAGATACTAAAGCCTTCTTCTTCATGCTTTGAAATCACCCGAACGACCTTACGACCATTAAGCTCCATAAAGTCAGTCCTCAGAAACTCGTGTGCTTCCTGATCTTTCCAATTGCGTACCACCGTTTTGAAAAATACCTGCGTCGGATTACGCTCATAGATACCCGCGTGATGTACTATGCTTAAGCGATAGGTGGCTTCTGACTCCTCATCATAGCAACTAACAGAAGCATACCTCGAGTACGAATGATAAAGCTCCAGACTTTCTGTTTTTGGCATTTGAGGAAAAGCATTACTTGCAGCATATTCCTTAAATGAATAACGAGGCCATTCAGTAAAATTATTTTGTGCAGAGACCAGACTAACTGCCCCCCAAATCCCCAATAAAAATATGTAGAAGCGTAATTGCATATTCCAATTTTCGTAATTAACGCAAACGAAGGTTTCTTAGACGTCGCCCTCGCCGTAGGCAGGGCTAGCTCCGTGAATAAAAAATATTAGCCACTGGAGCATAAGGCTCCAATGGCTTTTAAGTATGTTTTGTTCATTTGTATTTGTAATCAATCAGATCACTAATTAGCTTAATTAATCTTCCCAACTATTGTTATCGCGATTAATATCCGCCATACGAATCGATGGATCGATTTCAACCTTTGCCACCTTTTTAATTTTTGCTGGGATGATTAACTCATAGGTAGGGTTGGTCCAGGGCCAGTCATTTTCGGCAACTTCAATCTTCGCTTCACCATCCTTAGTTTTTTCACCTCGCATAATTCTAAGTGGAATCGTATAGGTGGTTGTCTTTCCTTTATTATCCGTCACAACTACATCGACAGGCATTGGCATAACGCCAATTTTCTCCAGTACAATCTTCGTTTGTTTCCGGCTATTTTTTTCTACTGTTTTTACACCATAGTCAATCGTCTCTGTCGTATTTACCCAATACTCTTTAAACCAATCTAACTCCAAACCACTTTCCTTTTCCATAATTCGGAAAAAGTCATTGACATTCGGATGCTTAAACTTCCAGGTTTCATAATACTGAAGTAAGGCGCGGTCAAAAGTTTCTTTCCCCAGGATGTATTCTAACTGGGTCAGACATACTGCTCCTTTCACATAAGAACCTACACCATAAGCACTATTCGTTTTGAAGTGATCCGCATGGGTAGAAAGCGGTTCTTCGTAATCCGTTTTTGCAAATCCGATATAACTGTTCACTGCTCCTGCATGAACATTATCAATTGCCTGCTGATTACCGATCATTTTCTTAGATCGGAGATGGTTCATAATCTCTGCACTGGTGTGCGAAGTAAATCCTTCATCCATCCAGGCATAGAGCGCTTCGTTTGTACCTAGTATCATCTGGTACCAGGAGTGCATCAACTCGTGAACAGATACTCCAACCAGACTTGGCAAGTTACGATTACCAGTGATCAAAGTAGCCATTGGATACTCCATCCCGCCATCTCCACCTTGGATAAAAGAATAAGCATTATATGGATACTTACCATAGTTTTCATTTGCAAAGGTGAACACCTCATCCATAATGTCCGGAAGCTGAGCCCAGGCATCTTTATTATCTTCGGTCTCCTGATAGAAAAAATGCATCTCCACCCCACTTTTAGCTTTTTTGGTAACGTGCTTATAATCCGGGTCAGCACCCCAAACGAAATCGTGTACATTTGGCGCTACAAAGTGCCAGCTAATCTTATCACCAGTAGCTCTTGACTTACCCTTTCCATAGCCATGACCTACTTCATCCGGATTTTGGATATAACCTGTCGCACCGACAATGTAATCTTTATCAATATTTATCGTCACATCAAAGTCTCCCCAAATACCATAAAACTCTCGTCCAACATAAGGATTCGCATGCCAGCCCTGATAATCATATTCGCACATCTTTGGATACCATTGAGACATCGAATAATCAATTCCCTCTGAACTATTGCGACCACTTCGTCGGATTTGAACAGGAACCTGACCGTCAAACTCCATATCTAATACTACTTTACTATTGGGAAGAATAGGCTTTTCTAAAGTCACTTCAAGGATGGTACCTTCATGAGCAAAGCGAGTATCTTTTCCATCTTGCTTCAGACTCTTAATCTTCAAGTATCCCATCTCTGATTTACTAAGACTTCCAATACGTCCTTTTACCCGACCATCGGCATCCGGTAAACTTTGATTTCGCATGTCCATCATACTTCCTGGCTGAAATGCATTGAAGTAAAGATGGTAATACACTTTATCCAGTGCATCCGGTGAGTTATTATAATAGACCAGTTTTTGTGTTCCGGCAAATTGATGATTTTTCACATCAAAGTCGATATTCATGGTACACTCAATTTGTTGTTGCCAACGGTCTGCTTGAGCGTGTAATAAGTTACTTGAAATCAGTAACAAGGCGATAAAAATAATTCGTTGCATATTAATATGATGTAATTAAAATTTTAATTTCTCCGTTCTGTGGTTTTTTGTTTTTTATTCGCTGATGCTATCCTGCCTAGGCGGCAGTAAACGTTCGCTGATCGATTAAGGATCCAAACGCTTCGCTGATCTTCGATTCAATATTTTAAACTGACACAGCTTCTGTCGAAGGTAATGGTGGCGGCGGTGGAGGAACCACTGGCTCCATTAACTTACTCCACCCTTCCCAACGATACTTTCGCCAGCATATTATAAAGAACAATGTTGCTACTACCATAAATACTGGTAGCATTAACCCAACATTAACGACTTCTGTCCGGAAAATAGCATCTGTTTGTAAAGCGCCTCCTTCGTATGAAACAAACAGGGCACTGAACATATTGGTTGCTGCGTGAACACCAATAGCGAGTTCCAGGCTATCATCCATTATGGTTAAAAGACCCAAAAACGCGCCAACTGTGATATAATAGGTCATCATGATACCTAAGCCAAACTCTTTAACTTCAGGATTCATAATGTGCATCAAACCAAATAAAATTGAAGTAATGATTAAAGGGACTATTTTATTTCCTGCTAATCGACCAATCCCCTGCATCAAATAGCCTCGGAAAAGTAGCTCTTCCGTTGTCGTTTGAATGGGCATCAATAATAGCACGATCACCAATAGGGGCAAAAAGCGCATGGGCTCAAAAGTCAAGGTATAAACACTTGGATCGCTAAAGTAGGATACTGCTTCCAATGCAATAGAAAAACCACCCCACAAGAAGAAAGCGAAGCGAATTTTAGCCCAATCAATCCGCTCAAAAGGCGTAATCAGGCTTTTCCAATCTCTTTTATGGAAAACTTTAACGAAGAGGATTAAAGTAGCAGCCATACAAACAAACATCAGCAGCATCAGAAAGAGCGCGAGATTAGCGTCCATACCCAATGCCTGAAAATCCAGGCGATTCAATAGCTCCTCTAATTCGTCCTGGGTATATTGCTCTCCTAGTTTGTTTTTAGCCGAATAATAAATGATACCTATTGCTAAAGGAATTTGTCCGAACAAATACCCCATAAAAGCTAAAAAAGGTACCAGTAACCACTTCCACCATTCGTTCTCCCCTTTATATGCATTTTGAAAAAACATATTAAGCGTTTTTTTGACAGTCTATGTAAAGTTGTTTTGATTTCGCTTCTAAAAGCTTAATCTTCGCCAAGATAATGAAAATTTCACGGCATGCTTAAGAAACAGTTTAATGGTAGGAAAAGCGACGACAGACGACAGCTGGTTAGATATGTATGCTTAATTTTAATACTTTTTTGCTGTTTCCAAGCGAATAGCCAGGCTCCTGGTAACTGGACCATCGATGGTCGTCTCTACACCGGTAAAATCATCAAACACAACCCTGATATTCTTTTTGATCCGCCCTCCTTAAGTCAAGGTTATGAATTGGCTTTACATTGGCAGGGCTATGGCCGAAAAGAATGGCAGGAATGGCAAGCCTTCCCTAAGCTAGGACTCGCCATCTCTCATTTTAACCTGGGCGAACGCGACACAGTCGGCTACGCCTCCGCAATCCGATATTTAATTTCCCGTAAACTATATCAAAGTAAAAAGTGGCAAATTGATTTTGAATTTGGTGGTGGCTTTGCCTGGCTGGATCGGCCCTTTAATCGACTAAGCAATCAGCGAAATACCGCTATCGGCTCTTCCTTAAATATGCATGCGAATTTGTTTTTCAAAGCAAATTATCAACTATCCAAACATTGGACGGCTGTGGGTGGACTTGCCCTTTCGCATTATAGTAATGGCGCTGCTCAGCTGCCCAACCTAGGGATCAATGTTGCAAGTATTACTCTGGGTGTTGCCTACACGCCTAAGCCTCTCGAGCCGGAATCTTTTCTTCATCATAATATTCCGAAATCAATTTCGAGAGATTGGGGCATACGATTCGAATATGCAATTGGTTATCGGGAAGTACAAACCATCGGAGGGCCTCGCTATCCGGTTCATACCTTCAGTTTGGCCGGGCGATATTCATTGAATAAAGTAAACCGTGTTTTTGCAGGATTAGCTTATGAGTATAATCGTGCAGCTTACGATTTTGGAAATGCGGTGTTTGAATTTAATTCTGAGCGCGAAGCATTTTGGGGCGCATCCCGTATCTCTATCTTTGCCGAAGATGAATTTCTATTTGGCAGTTTCAGTGTAGCTCTACAGGCAGGATACTACTTAGGGGACTTCTCTTATCTAGTCCCTAATGACTTTTACCTAAAATTAAATCATCGATACTACTTTCGGCTACTTCGTCATCCGGAGCTACGAGTATTTGCAGGAGTTATTCTCAAATCTCATTGGAGCGTAGCGGAGCACTTTGCTTTTAGCATGGGATTGGATTTTTAGGTTATCGAAGTGCCTCAGCGATCTCTACCTACCTGGCCGTCTTTGAGTTTATCGAGCTACTCTCCTACTTCCATTCTGGCATTTCTGCGTTCTCAAATAATAATTCCCGGTTGGATCCATCGACATCCATAATCCATATATCTCTTTGAGATATCCCATCATTATTGGTATTCAAGAAGATAATCTTACTGCCATCAGGAGAGAAGCGTGGATCAAGATCATTCGTCCCGTTTTCTTTTCCATAGGAAATATCCAAAACAGTATTATTATTCAAATCCCGAATAAAGATTCGACTGTCCAGCTGACGTCCATCTGCGGACTCAAATCCGGATACATCATGCGTATATAGTACTTTATCTCCTGCAATCGAGAACATAGGTCCTCCACTACTCCCTGGTATATCAGAGAAAAACTGCGAAGTGTACTCCCCGTCCTCGTCAATTACAAACATGCTGGAGTTATAGACATTGACGCCTACGGTACGCGCCGCTACGTTATTACCCTGCTCCGTCCAGTCGCATTCTGCAAAAGTAAATCCAAATGGTGCCTGCGCAAAAAGAGATAAACCAGAGCCGTCCATATTGATGGTATACAATTTCGCATTCGCCATATAGAGTAATTGAGTACCGTCAGGTGACCAGGCAAAATCTAATTCAAATTGATTCCCGGTACTACTTATTGGAATCTCTGTAACCTGCACCTGATTATTCCCATCCCGATCCATAATATATAATTGCGGATCAATATTAAAGTTAGAGATGTAGGCAATTTTGGTCCGCTGTGGATTCATCCTTGGCCGCCAATTGCTCGCCCCATTTTCGGTTAGTCGGATAGCATTTCCAAGTTCATCTGATGCGTAAATGTCATAAATTCCATTCTCTGATTTTGCGTACAAATATCTAAGATCCGGAAAGGTTTCGGTAGAAAAACCCCATACCGCACTGTATACCGGATCATTCTTTCCATCATTGGCGATCACTTGCCAAAAGTAATTCGTCCCGTAGTCCAACGCTGTCAACTCTGTACTGGTTTCTTCTATATCTTCGGCCACTACGAAACTCTGAGACTGATCCTCATTAAAAAGTAAAACCGAGTAAGTAATGATATCTTCTTCATCAGGATCTTCAGCTGACCATTCTAAGCTTATATTAACCGGTAACGAAACACTTCCATCCGCTGGTGCTACAGCCATTGGGATTGTAGGTGGATAGTTTTCCAAGGAATCTTTTGCAAGTCGAATAATTACACTTGCATCGCGATCTCCAAAGACTGAAACGGTAGAGACTGTGGTCAGGAAGCCAGATTTTTCTGCCCGTAGAGAATAAGTCCCTTCCGGAATATCTTCCAGGACAAAGCGCCCATCTACATCTGTAAAGATGGAGCTAGTTGGCGGATTAGTAGAGATAGTTGCCATTTCAATGGGAACATTCTCATCGGTAAGTAATACTTCTCCGAAAACAGAGCCGAAGACTTCCGGCTCAATTGTACTTTCCTGACAGGACCAAGAAAGCAACAGGAGTAAGCTGACGCCTATCCCGGATACAAAGTTGATCCAGGACGGAGCTCCTTTGAATAATAAAAATAAGCCTTTGAATTTATCCATTACCGTAGTTTAAATTGTCATAGTTTAATATGGAGTCCTTAAAAACATCAAGCAGCCGATCCTTGCCAGGATTAATTGTCATTCCCAAAGTTGAACTTACGCGCACTCTTAATTTTTTCTCCGAAATAAAAGGTCAGTCCAATATTACCTCGCCAGAAAAGATCATTATACTTTCCTTGATCGATTGCATCAATCCCGTCACTTAGGATAAAGTTATAATCAACGCCTGCTCGGAAACCAACTCGATTATTCATCAAATATTCAATTCCAAAACCGCCATGTACTTTTGGATATATAGATCCTGAGAAATCAAACCGCCCGCCCGGGTTGTCTGCAATCACTCCCAGTCCCGCACTCACATAAGGGGTGAACATATCAAAGGGCAATAAGCGATAAGTCCCGTCAAAATCAAGGTATGTCACATCGGATTGATAAAACTGTTTAGTCCCCAGGCTGCTCATCCCAAGGCGAAGGCTATATCCTAAATGAGGTTGCCGGGAGATGGTAAGACCAACTTCCATCCCTGTCCGTAAGATAGGATCGGGATAATCTCCTTCATATAATAGTGAAGAAGAACTCGCAGAAAGCGCAATTTTACTTCGGCGATTATCTAGTTGTTTTCCAAAAATATCTGTTTGTGGGATGAGTTCTTTTTCTTTTTTGTATTCAATAATTGATTTATCAACTATCATTCTTGGTTCTTTCAATTCCCAAAGATTATCGAATACCCCTTCAATAATTAAGCTTTGTACGGCCTTTTCAATTGCCTCTGTAACCGCAATTTCAGAGGGCTCATTATATGTAAAACCTGTTTCAGCTTCTAACAGTCTTCCGAATCGAACAAATCGGAACAGACCAACATCTACAGACTGCGAGAGGATTGTTTTTGAAGTGTAAACGGTCTTTAGAATCTTACCATTACTCGTTGAAACAGCACGAAGATAAACGGTCACCCGATCCTGGCGATATTGGCTTCCGCCACCTGCACCAAAGTATCGTAAACCAGCTCCTCCGGTTACAATATTTGCATCATAGGAAATAATTCCTCCTTCCAGAATCACCCCCGCATAAAGGAGTGGAGGTAGGAGCTGATTATTTTGTTCTGTATTATTATATTGAGATCTACTTGATCGGATAATCTTACGTTCATTGAGTAAGTTGCCTACATTTTCTCGTTCTATCGGAATAAACCAATCACTTTCCTCTAATGCTTTGATCAGTATTGTAGTTGCCCCCTGAGTTACGGCAGTGGACCAGCTTGCTCCATTTTCAGAAGGCTTGTATTGACCGGTTTGATCTCTGAATTTATAAACAGCAACTACGATTTTATCTTTCGGAGGAGGAAGATTTTTCAGTTCTTCTGTTGAGGTCGTAATTTCTCCCAGACGTGCTTTTGAGGATCTTGGTGTCTGCATAACCTTAGCACAAGACATCGCGCAGAGTCCAATACAAATTAAGGTTACGTATGCAAATAGCTTATTCATAGTTTTTAGTTCGACGGAATCATTTTAATATCGGAAGGTCAAAATTATTAGTCCCATCATTCGATTGTTCAAGAACAACTAAATCCGTGATCAGTGTACACAAGGTACCTGTCCGTATAACTGACGTTGAAATAATTTTTATGAAGGTGTGTTAAAACAGAACTAAGAAGGGGGGAATATACCGAAGGGAGGGAAAGTATAAATTCTTCGAGTACAAAAGTAAGCATATTCAACATAAGTTGAAAGGGCTGCTTTGAATATAATTAGTCGTTATATTTACCTTGCATCGCACAAAATTGAAATTCTACAGGCTATCAAGCTATAGATCAAACTTTAGGCTGCTCTGTATTTTAGAAAAAAGGAACGATTACCTGTGTTTGTTCCCCTAAGCCTGTATCCAGGATATTAATGACTAATCCTTCGATTGTCGTAGTAACATCTACCTGAAAATTTCCGAAGGTATAATTACCATCTTCGAGGCCATCTTCTCCAAATTGAGTCGTAACCAACTGACGTGACAGCTGACTTAGTAACTGGCGATTAAGACTTTCTGCAAAATCATTAACAGAACTACTCTGTGAACGATCAATAGCATCAGGATCTTCTAATAAATCCTGTACCTGCGCACTACTTAAAAGCCAGTTATAATTGAAGGTGTCTCCTCCGAAGGCTGGATTTTTTGGTTTGTAAACAAAGTCCTGTGAAAAACATAGGTTCATTGTCCCAAATAAACAGATACTAAGTAAAAGTAATTTTTTCATGAGTTATATTTCAATTTGTAGTTTCATTCTAAAAAATTCCACTCCCCTTTTGATCATCAACCTCCATATCATTTTTAAGCTTTTCCGAATCACTTAAATGTTTCTGAATAACCGTTACCGTTTGCTCTGCCAGTAATTCTAAAATATCCTGACGAGGTTGTAAAAACCTTGAGAAGAGTATATTGCCATTTACTTCTACAGCAATCCTGGCTGAACGGCCACGTGAAGGTAACTCTCTGATCGTAATACTAAAGTCTCTGGCTTCAGCAGGAGCTACCCATTTATTGTAAAATATATCATAGAAATCTCTGCCTGTTTTAGAGCGCGTTTCGTCAAGTATTAATCCGTCTATTTCTAGAGCATCAACTGCATTTCTGGGCTTTTGCTTTTTTTCAGTTTCCTGTTTCGTTTCCTTTTGAGGTGTATTGGGACTTGGCAAAGGTTGTAGAGCACGAAACTTTTGCATAAATACCTCATCACTTTTCATTTGCTTAGTAGTGACAATACGTTCATCATCGAATACTTTAAAATTTATTTCAAAGGCAGCCGTGGCCCCAAGGTTAATCGTAACATTCGTTAAAGATTTTTCTTCATCAGGCTCCAGTGTAAAGCTTCCTGACTGCGTGGTCATCACGTTCCCAGTTGGACCAATTTTCTTAAGTTGTAGCGCATAGCTTAATGCCTGTATTTTTTCTGCCTGGCTTCGTACTAATCCAGTTATTATTGCACTTCCATCTGCAGCCCGCTGAATATCCAAACTGGATAATACCAACGAAGACTGACCATAGACAGGGCCAGTCAATAAAAGCGAACAGAATAGTAGAGCTATAAATCTCACTATGAAAATTATTTAATTATCGTGGTAAAAATCGGCTGTATAGGAATTTTATTCCTTTCCGAGGGGGGAGTTATCATATACTTTTTGCTTACCTATATCCGACGATATATGGCAGGAAGTAAAGTGAACTTCTAATTATTTGGTAAAGGTGTGTCAGACTGTCGGATAATGACTTGTAGGCCATCTCCAATTTGGTATACAGAAAAAGATTGATTGGATTCTCCTTCAAGGATGTGTTCAATGGAATTATTATTTCCTTCTTGTATGAACTGTGCATCGACATTATCCGTATTAATCAATTGTTGGATAATCGAGTTACCATCTCCATTCTGAATAATCGCAATATCGCTATTGGTACCGATTAAGTCAAGTTGATAGTTATTATCGTTCCCTTTTTGTCGAACAATAATTCTATTATTTCCTCCTGACTGAAGAATCTGGAGTAAATTATTATCTCCAGCCTGAAGGATTTTTGCAAGGTTTGCAGCATCAATTTGCTGTTCCTGAATTACTTCAGCATCATTTCTGTTACCGATTTGACGGATATTAACAGCATTTTGATTTTGGTATATTTCTTCTTCCAGAAGTTCAGCAGGAGAAAGGATTACATTACTTCCTGACAAATCTTGTTGTGCAGACAAGCTAGTCACTCCCGACAAAAACAACATGAATAATAAGAAGAACCTTGAAATCATAATGATAGAAAAAGTATTAATATTAAAGCAACTTACCCGGCAGGGCAATCCTACCAGGTAAGTTACTAAAAAAGTATTTACTACTAGTTATCGCGTTGAGCAACGTTAGCAGAGTTTCTGTTACCAACTTGTTGGATTACAGAAACGTTCTCATCACTTAGCTGAGAGTTAACTGCTTCGTTCTTGTTACCTTCCTGAATGATTGAACTTGCGTTCATATCACCATTCTGAGAAAGTACCAATGTGTTGTCATTTCCACTTTGAGATAACTTAGGGTCACCTTCTCCACCAGCGAAGTTATTCGCTCCGTTTTGTGCAACCACAACAGTGTTATTATCACCTTCTGCTAATAATCCAATATTATTAGAAACTCCATTTTGCTCCATTACAGCAAGAGAGTTGCTTCCAACCTGAGTTACAAAAGCAGTAGTGTTCTCCCCAATCTGAGATTGAGTAACGATATTATTATCTCCACTTTGTGCCAATTGAACAGTGTTACCACCAACTCCTGACTGTTGCTGGATAGCAGTGTTACCACTTCCTTCAGAGAAAATGCTTGCATCACTATCTGCTGCATCAAGTTCCTGACGAGCAGAGTTGTTGTTTCCATCTTGAGAAATGGCCGCTACATTATTAGCTTCGGTGATCAGCGAGACGGCCTGATTTGAATTTCCTATTTGAGTTACATTCACAGTGTTCTCACCTCCTGCCATTTCGATTTCTGTTGTGTTTCCAGCTCCAGCTTGATCAACCATGGTCATATTAAGGTCTGAATCTTGGATAACGCTTGCAACGTTAGTCGAACCAACTTGCAATACATCGGTAGCATTATCATTACCGGTTTGTTTTACGTTACTTTGGTTAGTTTGTGCGAAAGAACAATTAATCGCAAAAAAACCAGCAGCAACAAAGAGTGTAATCTTCTTCATTTTGAATAGAATAGTTTTAATGTTAATGAATTTTAAATATCTAATACAGTCCCAGGTCGATATTCAACAGATCAACAAAGTCCTGAAATAGGCATACTTGAAATAACTAGAGAGATT
Source organism: Saprospiraceae bacterium (assembly GCA_020631105.1). Lineage (GTDB taxonomy): Bacteria > Bacteroidota > Bacteroidia > Chitinophagales > Saprospiraceae > JAHDHW01. The sequence continues at coordinate 11,549 of JAHDHW010000033.1, forward strand.
GTTTTACTGGTAAGACTGTGTGTATGTTCTTTTGGTGCGGTGTGTAAAACTTACGATAAGTAGATGGACAAATATATACTTAATCAAAGAGTTATCTCATACGGCGAACCCGTATTTTCGTCTACGGGAATCCCGTATTTCTGCTTATGCGATTTTTTCTTTTTGTAAATAATTAAAGTAATACTTTGCCAGACCAATAATGTTTCTTACATCTAGTTTTTGGATAAGGTTTCGTTTATGGGTTTCAACAGTCCTGGGACTGATAAATAATCTTTCGGCAATATCTTTATTCGTAAGTTCTTCTTCAACGACGTATTGAAGAATTTGCTGCTCCCTACTCGTTAGCAGCTTTATAGGATTCATTACTTTTTGCTTAGCTTCTTTTCCGAGTTGCATTAGTGCTGTCGCTATTTCATTCGAAAAATAAGTCTTTCCTTTTTTCACTCTTCGGATTGCAATAGTCATCTCTTCAAGATCTGTTTCTTTTAAGAGGTATCCCATCGCACCATGCTCCATCATCTTTTGGACATACCCAGGAAGTGCATGTGCAGAAAAACCTATAATCTTTAATGCTGGAAATATAGGGAGGATATTCTTTGTGAATTCAATTCCACTCCCTTTCCCGAGCTGCATATCCATCAGTATGATGTCGACATTGCCTTTTTCACAAAGACTAAACAACTTTTGATAATCATTTACAACTGCCAGCACACGAAATTCCTGCTGTCGGGATAACAAATGTTTTAAACCTTCCCCCAATAATGCATGATCATCTACGATCACTATATTTAGTTGATCCACAGTAATTGTTTTAAAAAAATTAATAAGAATTCAAGCCGACGAATGTCGGAATAGGAGATTGATGTGTAAAGGCAAAGAGGAAATTACGGTAAAGTGTAAGTATTTTCGAAGAGGGGGGATGAAAATAAAAAACACTTATAATGACAAATCAAATATAGTTATATTAAATGACTTTTATACTAGACTCAGCAATAAATACACTAAAAATAGTACTTACTTTGTCAAAAAGCCGTTAAAGCAAAGTAGTTCAACTTGATATTTCGACAAATAATTTGCAACTTATAACTATCAAATAATATATAAGCTAAAAACTAAAATACGAACTTACATTTTTACTGTTCCTCAAAAACCTAAAACGTCTATACTACTTCTTCGTTCTTATCCTGAGTATTTCTTATAAAGCCAAGCTAATCCCCGGATTATAGCTTAATCCTTTTCGAACTTTTGTTACTTATTTCAGTTTTAGGGTCTAAACAGTAATAATGGCATAAAGTCTAAGCCCATGAAAAAAACTTTCTACACTACCCTATTATTACTTGCTATAGTAGTTATCGGACAAGCTTTAAGCGGTCCTCCTAAGAAAGTATTAGTATTACCCCCTGATCAGGGTGAGCTAAATCTTCCTGAGGTTGCCTTTGACTATAGCCCTGATATCCCACAACACATCAATGATTTTATACTTGGCTGGGGTGCTAATAATGGTACGCTGAATTCCATCGATGATCAAATCGCTACGCTGGGCCGGGTCCTTTTCTACGACAATCGTTTATCGGATGATAATTCACTCTCATGTGCTAGTTGTCATCAACAAGCTTTTGCTTTCTCTGATGACAAAGTATTCAGTGAGGGCATTGATGGTATACTCACCACTCGTAATACAATGCCGCTAAATGATTTAGGTTGGCAGATTGGCCAAAGTTTCTTTTGGGATTTCCGCTCTGCTAGTTTGAATGATGCAGTACTTCAACCCATTCTTGCGACACATGAACTAGGAAAGCAAATGCCTGATCTTATCAATAAACTAGAAGCGGCCGATGAATATCGAACCTTGTTCGAAAATGCTTTTGGTGATGATGAAATTACGCAGCAAAGAATTACGCATTCACTTGCTAGTTTTATTAATTCGATGGTTTCCTTTGAATCTCGCTACGATCAACATTTGGCTGGCAGTATCGAACTCACCGAGAGTGAATCGCTTGGCATGGATCTCTTCAATGGGAATTGTGGCTTTTGCCACGTTACTCCACATTTAGGTGTTACGGATCCTTTTGGCTTTTTCCCTGGTGGAAATAATGGATTAGATTCAGTTTTTACAGACCTGGGTATGGGTGGCTGGACTGGAGATGATTTTTTAAACGGTGTATTTCGCGCACCATCCTTAAGAAATACTGCTGTAACTGCACCTTATATGCATGATGGAAGATTCGAAACACTAGAAGATGTTATTGATTTTTATAGTGATGAGGTGATTCCTAATGAAGGTTCCGTTTTTAATTGGATCTTCGGGGAAGACTTCACAGGTTATGGATTTTCGGATGGAGAAAAAATAGATTTACTTGCTTTCCTAAAAACCTTAACGGATCAAAATCTTCTGGACAACGAAAAATGGTCCAATCCCTGGACAGGAACAGTCACCAGTTTGGATGACTTTGTACTAAAAGGAATCAATGTCTATCCCAACCCAACTGAGGATCATTTGGTTATTGAACTGAACAATTCCGAAAGAATAACGTATAACATTAATATTCTTGATGCTCAGGGCCGATTAGTTCAATCATTTGAGACCAATGAGCAGCAATTAAATATTGCCCGAGGAAGCTTGCCAGCAGGAGTATATGAACTACAAGCAACGACTGGAGCACTACAAAAAACTTTTAAAATTATCTATCAATAACTTACCTCTTATAACGAAATACTTAAGTTGATTATCACCTATTTGAAAGCTGCCTTGAATAAATCAAGGCAGTTTTTTTATTATGGCTTAAGCGAAAAACAACTGCTTTTAAAGTTCAGCGAACGTCCTTTACTCAATAGATATAGCCTTTAAACCAAAAATACCGTACCTTTCATCTATGAAAAAATGGATACTTTTTTTTGTGCTCTGTGGCATTAGTTGTCTAACTAAAGCACAAGATTTATACGGCCACTGGGAGGGTATCATTACCCAAGGTAAGGATCAGTTCAAATTTGAGATAACTATCGAGAAAGGCACGAGAAAAACACCATTTATCCTAGGGTGTAGAGCTTGTCCACGACTAGAGGGAAGTATTACGGATTATCGTGATCTTGAAAAAATCATCAACTTTTATGGCATCATCAATGTAGACGGAACTATTAACCTGGTAGATGCCAAAATCAAAAATAATGAACAAGAAGAAAACCTCAACCGAGGTAAGTACCAGTTATTTCTGGAAATGAAAGCCGGAGAACCCTGGCTCACTGGATACTGGCAAGATTACAACAAAAAAGCCCATAAAAAGGGCCAGGGAAGAATCTATCTCAAAAGATTAAAAATCAATAATAATAAAGCCTGACAACATTGCAATTTAAGAACAAAACCGTACTTGTAACCGGAGGCTCTCGCGGTATAGGACGTGCAGTTGCATTTGCATTTGCCACACGTGGAGCCAACGTTTGTATCTCTTATGTAAAAAACGAACTCGAAGCAAAAGCAACCATTAACATTCTTCCCCCTGGTGATCATCGAGCCTTTCAGGCTGATGTCCAAAACCCTGAAGCTATTCGGCAATTAATTAATAAAATTGCGATCACCTATGGAAGCCTTGATATCGTTGTCAATAATGCTGGAATTTTTGAACCGCATCCAATTGACAAAGTGACTTACCCCAACTGGCAGGAAGCCTGGCAAAAAACATTAAATGTAAATCTTATTGGCCCTGCAAATGTCTCTTATTGTGCCGCTCAATATATGATGATCCACGGAGGTGGTAGAATCATTAATATTTCCTCACGTGGCGCTTTTAGAGGAGAACCTGATCAACCTGCTTATGGAGCTTCAAAAGCAGGATTAAATGCCATGAGTCAGTCTCTCGCACAAGCACTTGCTCCACATAATATATTTGTCGGAGTCGTTGCGCCCGGATTCGTAAATACGGATATGGCCAAGCCCATTCTCAGCGGTCCGCAGGGATCAGCGATAAAAAATCAAAGTCCCCTTGGTAGAGTTGCCCAGCCCGAAGAAGTAGCAATGGCGGTTATGTTTCTAGCAGCAGAAGGTACTGAGTTTATGACGGGAGCTATTCTGGATGTAAATGGAGCGAGTTACCTGAGAAGTTAGTTTTATACATATTTACTGCCCTCCCGAATGGTTAGATTGGATAATTGATCGCGGTTACTTTCTATAAACTGCCGGACGACTATGGGATTATATTTACTATACTGTCGAAGCGCCCAGCCAGCAGCTTTCTGGATAAAAAACTCTTTACTATTCGCATGTCGCAAAATAAATTTCCCCAATTGCGCAAAGTCCGTTTGCTCCCGATATTTTAATTGGTACAAAATAGAAGATCGAATTAGCCAAATATTATCGGATTGATTCCATCTCTCCACAGTAGGTATCAATAGATCAGGGAATCGTTCAAATAGCTTACCCGCGCCATTAGGTGCTAACCAGTCTACTGTATCCCACCACGATTTTTTTAGAATGAGTGCTTCAAAGAGCAGAAGAAAAGAAGCATCCCAACTACGCACACGTTTTCCAAGGAATTCCATTGCGCAATATTGAAACTCCCTATGCGGATTTTCCCAAAGCAGATGAGCTAATAATTTGAGCTCCTCCCCTTCTGGAATGCTATTTTGTCGTAGAAAAGATTTTATAAGGGATTTCCGGAGTGGGCTTTTTATTCCGAGAAACTCAAAATGATGCTTCATATAGGCTTTCATCGCTTCGCTGTGCTCCAGGTCGCGATGGCCCTCCAGATGATGTACAAATGCTTTATAAAACTGCATTGATGTGATTAGTCAATTTGTCGAATCATATTGACCATCTCATCTACTTCCATCTTTGATAGGCGAATTTCTATACTAGAGTCACTACTTAAGTTTATACTTTCGATTGCTGCATCAAGTCGATAATAATCCATCACCATGATGACGACGTTTAGATCCACTCCTTTTGGTACACTCCCACTGGCAGTCACCGTGCTAACATCCGTATCTAATGCAATCACAGTATTCCCTTCTTCAGTACTCACAAACACTTTCATATCATGCGGGATATTTCCAAAAGCTGTAGTGGTTATATTTAATTCAACTGATTCCAAATCCAGCTCTTTTGCGGCTACAAAGCCCGCATCTTCATCTCCTTCAAATTGTACCAATTGAGGGCCTTCGGTCACTTCTATACCTGACTCAAGGCTCCAGTCACTCTCCCAACGATAAATATTTAACCCGCTTGGTGAGGAGCCTGAAAAAATATCTAATTCCCACATCAAAGGACTATCATTATCAATCGGGGTATTACCATCAAAAGCTTCTACAAACATGGCTTCGCTGGTTTGTAACCACGTGGATCCGGATACGGTAGGTAAATCGAATAACATGAAGTCAGATTTAGAACTTGCTTCCAGAAAAGCTATTGATAAGTCCCCTGCTTCCGAAAAAGATTCTACGGGTATAGACAATGTATTACCACCTGCTGGGGCAAGAATGGTTAATTCTTCTGAGGAAAAACTAAGGGTATCTCTTTGAGCACGATTGTCCGCGAAAAACTCATCAAATGTATCAAATGATAAGGGCGTCGGATCAGGAATCGAAGAATCATCTGTATAGCACGCGCTAAATAAAAGGGTAACTAAACAGCAAAAAATAAAGGTAGTCTTTTTCATAAATTCGTATCCAATGTTGTTTGGGCAATCGCAAATTTAAGAAAAAGAATTATTATCCAAAGTTTTAATATGTATTCGACAAGAAATATTATATAAAATTTAATGTTTCTTGCCTCGCATTAATCAAAGCGTAGAAGCTTATCATTAAGTATTTACTCCGGAAAAGCAATAGCAATAGTACCTGTAGCATTCACAAACTCAATTAATTGTTCTCCATCTACTGCTTTAAGTACACAGGTAAGTTCTAATTCAACCAGCTTGGTAGGGTCATTATTTTCATTTTTGAGGTAGTCGGAGACAGTATTGACGATGAAATAACTTTCTGAAGTTTGCTCAGCAAGATCACTTCGATAAGTAATTCCATCCACAGAGGTATATTCTACCGTCACATTTCCGGCCAGAAAGTCCTGACTGTCCGAAAAATCGTAGTTTCCCAGAACCAAAGCTTGACTATTCAATACATCTCCATTCGTATACTCCGCATTAACGGTCTTGATATAGAAAGCTAGAGATTCTTCGCAATCCACAGAACATGATTCTAACTTAATAAACTGTGAATTGAATACGATCTCTTCTGTAGAAAGAAAATCATAAGTAGCATACATGTAAAAGTCATTCACTCCTGCTTGAATCTCTGTACTTGTTGATTGATTCGTAAACAGAAATACTGGTGAGTCCGCATAATTTTCGTCATATATTCCTGCTCCCAGAAAGGGATCCTCCTCTTGACAGGCACTAGAACATAGTACCATACAACCCAAAATCATTAGCCAATTGAATATTCTTGAATTCAACATTTTTAATTATTTTCCGATGGTATATCGCATACCAAGTCTAAAGTACAGCGAGTTTTTCGCAAACATGCTAGTTCCTCTTGCTCCCCCAAAAGTGCTCGAATTATCCTGAAGAATATCATCAGAAGAAATCTGCCCTCCACTAAGTCGATACTGCACGCCTGTATAAATATTCCAACGAGGGGATAACGAAAAACCGTAATTAAAAAATATCTCTGGCGACCATTTCTTATACAAATCACGATCTAACCAACTTTTGGTGGTAGATCCGGGAACCAGGGTCTCAGAATTGTCAGGGTTGGTACTTGATGCAAGTGAGGCTTGAGAAGTTTCCAATGATTGACTCCCTCGGACGCCTACCAAATAATTGAGCTGCACCCCTAAACCTAAAGCATGCCGATTAGCTTGCCATTGCAACGCTACCGGTAATTCAATAAAGTGAAAATTCTTTACTTCTGTGATTTCATTTACCTGAATCAAACCGAAATTATAATAATTCGTAGTAGAAATAAACGCTCCTGCCTGTTGATCGAAGCTTTCTATATCTCCACTCGATTCTGCACTCTTCTGCAAGTCTGAAAAATTCTGAGGGGCTCTAATCGCATATCGTAATCCACTTTGAATGGACCAACGATTTTTTAACCGATAATTAACCGCCAAACCTAATGCATCACCACTAAAACCTTTAAAATCAGTAGTAACATTAAACATCGTTGCAATATCTAAACTCAACCGAAGTCGCTTTGGTTTAAGCGTGTTGACTATTAGTTCTAAATCTTCTTCCGGCCTTTCTTCTTTTTCAATGCCTAACAAATCCCTTGTATCTAAAAGCTCCAAGGCTGTAACATTTACAGTCTCTTTGCTTTTAGAATCGGGTGTCAATGGGTCTGTTGTTGTAGCAGACGCTTTTTCATAGCTTTGCACGGAAACCTTTACCTCTTGTTCCGAATCAGCGGCTAAGCTTTCTTCTATAGCCACTGGAGAATTAGACAATGATGTATTATCAATAGCTTGGGGTTTTATTTTGTATTCGCTGATAATCGCCTCACTTGCAGCGCGGCTTTGAGTCGCAGAAATGTTTTCCGAGTCATTTACTTTTGCTATGGCTGGCTCGGCAGATGCAGGCTCTATAAACTGTTCGCTTCGTATCGAAGAAAGGTCTGATTCATTAATATTACTTGTCGTAGTAGTATTTTCCTGCGTGATATTTAAATTTTCGTTTGCTGTTTTAGTAGTATTTAAAGGCCTGGAAGCCGAATTATCTTTTTCACTGGATGTAGCTAATTGCTGTGTGCTCATAGAAGCAGATATAGGTGTTTTGTCAACTGCTTCTGTATTAGTTTGGATATAGTAAATCCCGCCTGCACTTAGCACAAATACTAAGAACAGTCCAATCCACCACCATCCGAATTTTCGGCGTTTTCCTTCTTCTTTCTCTATAAGCTGCTCGGCAGCTTCCCAATAAGCATCTTTGAATTCGAAGGAACGATGCTCTAGCTTCTTTTTAAATAATTTGTCTAGATCACTCATTTCAAATCACTTTATGTGCATTAATTGCTTGCTGAATCATTTCCTGTAGTTTTTTCCTGGCGCTGGATAAGTGCCACTTTGAGGTTCCATCACTTATTCCCAGCATTTCTCCGATTTCTTTATGGCTATATCCATCGATGGCGTACAGGTTAAATACCTTCTGCGAAACCGGAGGTAATTGTTTTATCAGAGCCTCTAATCTTTCGGCATCAAATTTTTGATCTGCCAGATTATAGTCTACCTGAGTTGTTATAGCATTATGCTCCGTAAAATCAGTATGTTCGATTAACTCTCTCACCTTTCTATTTTTACGAAATTCATCAATAACCGTATTTATCATAATCCGTCGTATCCATGCCTCAAATGGCACTTTCGGGTCATATTTATCGAGATTCGTAAGAATTTTCAGGAAGCCTTGATTTAGAACTGAAGCAGATTCACTCTCATCCTTTTTGTAGCGCATACATACCCCCATTAACACATTAAAGCAGCTTTTGTACAGCTGGAATTGCGCTCTCCGATCACCATTTTGACAGTCTTTTAGTAGTTGTTGACTAATCTCCATTTTGGCCCTACGGGGGAAATATTTTTTTTCAATTAGATACACGTATATTCTGCTACAAAGGTTGGGGTTAAAAAATATTAATCTATTCTGGTATTTAAGCCTAAATGTTCAGGCTGTATTACTAATTAATTCAAGTTTCGATTCATCTGATAGAGAGCCCATTCGTCACATTTTGACTGCAAAACCACCCCGATAGCTATTGGGGTTGCGCAAAATGCTACTTACGATCTCTCATTCATCGCAACTTGGGTTAATTAACTTTTTCAAATTTTTGACCGCAACCTTCGATACACGGGTAATAAAGATAGAGATAACCGTCTAATAATTCGAAGGTTATTCCAAATCCTGAAAAACTACAGCCCTGCGGGCTTAGTGTACCGTCTGCTTCCGAAAAATCTCCGCTTGCAGATGCTGTCGTCTCGCCGGTCATACTACACATTGTACCGTTGGAGTCAAAAGTGCTGTCTTCATTAAAAGTTATCGTTCGATCGCTTTCAATTGGCTCATAGTCCCCACTTCCATCACCCGGGTCCGCATATTGCTCGATTAATTCCCAAGTGCCAATCAAACTCGTATTATCTACAAACTCATCATCACTACAGGCAAAACTACTCGTCAGGAGTAAAAGGAATAAAAAATATCTTTTGACAAGGATCATAATCATTCAATTTACTACATACACGAAAAAAGAAGACCTGGCGTTGGGTGAAGGTCTTAGAATTGGTATTTTTTATGGAGGTATTTCCTCTAATTTTAAGCGAAAGTAGCTGAAAGAAAATGAAGCTTAAATTCGAGAGTTCCACTGTGTCCCGTATCTTTGGCAAAATTATACATTTATGGTAGCACCATTAGCAGAGCGAATGCGTCCACGGACTCTGGACGAATATATTGGTCAATCTCATTTGGTAGGCCCTGGTGCTGTCTTAAGAAAAGCCATTGAATCCGGCCGGGTTCCGTCTTTTATTCTCTGGGGCCCTCCCGGCGTGGGAAAAACAACCTTGGCAGGCATTATCGCCAATCAGTTAAAACGACCTTTTCATACTTTGAGTGCTATTAATTCTGGTGTAAAAGATATCCGGGAAACGATTGAAAAGGCGAAAAATCAGCAGTTTTTTAATAGTCCGAATCCTATACTCTTTATTGATGAGATACATCGATTCAGCAAATCACAACAAGATTCGCTCCTAGGCGCTGTAGAGCGTGGAATAGTCACCTTGATCGGTGCTACTACGGAGAATCCAAGTTTTGAGGTAATCAGCGCTTTGCTATCGCGCAGTCAGGTCTACGTTTTGCAGCACCTGAGTAAAGAAGAGCTGATACAGCTCGTTGATTCAGCGATCGTAGGAGATGAGTATCTAAAAGAAAAAGACATTAAGATTGAGGAATACGATGCCTTGCTTATGTACTCAGGCGGGGACGCTCGAAAGCTATTAAATATTCTCGAATTGGTCTGCAATCAGATCAATGAAGGCGAAAGCTTGACGATCAATAATGCGCTTGTAAAAGAATTGGTGCAATCCAATCTGGCCATTTATGACAAAAGTGGAGAGATGCACTATGACCTTGCATCTGCTTTTATCAAATCTATCAGAGGTTCTGATCCAAACGCTGCGGTATACTACCTCGCAAGGATGATTGAAGGTGGGGAAGATATTAAATTTATAGCCAGACGTATAATCATTTCTGCATCAGAAGATATTGGCTTAGCCAATCCTAATGCTTTATTAATGGCCAATACTGCCTTTCAGGCCGCAACGGCAGTTGGCCTTCCGGAAGCAAGGATTATCTTATCGCAGGCTACTGTTTACCTGGCTACCTCTCCCAAAAGCAATGCTTCTTATCTGGCAATTAAAAAAGCTCAGAGTCTGGTTAGAGAGACGGGAAATCTACCTATTCCACTTGCCATACGAAATGCACCAACCAAACTCTTGCGTCAACTTGATTATGGTAAAAACTACCAATATGCACATGATCATCAGGGAAATTTTGTTGAGATGGAGTTTTTGCCAGAAGACATTAAAGGGACAACATTCTATGATCCAGGAAGCAATTCGGCTGAATCCCGAACCCGTGAACAACTTCGCAAGCTCTGGAAAGATAAGTATGGATATTAGGTGAAACCTATAAGATATGTGTTATTAGCCTTATTATGGTTCGTAGCTAAGCCCTTCTTTATGGGTCAATTAGGTTAAAAGAATGACTTGCCAAGTGGAATTTAACCTATCCTATCAATTAATAAGCTATCTTTGCAGGCTTAAATTAGATACATGCAGAATTTTGCTACGTTGGGGCTATCCCAACCTTTATTGAAAGCCATTCAAGATATGGGTTTTGAGCACCCAACTCCAATTCAGGAGCAGGCTATTCCTAAACTCTTAGGTGATCCGACAGATTTGGTTGGACTCGCCCAAACGGGGACCGGAAAAACTGCCGCTTTTGGCCTTCCTTTGATTGATTTGGTAGAGACTGGAGAGCCGACAACACAGGCTTTGATAATCGCTCCTACCCGGGAGCTTTGTTTACAAATTTCAAAAGAGTTGGAGCTTTTTGGTAAGCAACATAAGCAAATCAATATTCTTGCTGTATATGGAGGTACTGATATAAGCCGACACATCCGCGCCTTACGTCGTCCGGTACATATTATTGCTGCAACACCGGGTCGCCTAAGAGATCTGATCAAACGTAAAGCTGTTGACCTTAGTGAAGTACGTTATGTGGTGCTCGATGAAGCGGATGAAATGTTAAACATGGGTTTTAAGGAGGAAATTGATGAAATCCTGGATTACACACCGGTTGATAAAAACACCTGGTTATTCTCTGCGACTATGCCTCCGGAGGTTCGACGGATCGCTCAAACTTATATGAGTAATCCTTTGGAAATCAGTATTGGTTCTAAAAACACCGCTAACGTTGATATTGACCATCAGTATGTTGAGGTCCATCCTCGACAACGTTATGAAGCATTAAAGCGATTTTTAGATTTTGATCCTGATATCTTTGGCCTGGTCTTCACTCGAACCCGACGAGACGCTGCTGAAGTTGCTGAACAGTTATCAAAAGATGGCTATCGTGCAGATGCCCTTCATGGAGATATGAACCAACAACAAAGGGATCGTGTAATGGAGGCCTTTCGCTCAAAGCGCTTACAAATGTTAGTTGCAACTGATGTTGCTGCTCGTGGTATTGATGTGAATGATATTACTCATGTTTTTCATTATAATATACCAGAAGATATATCCTTTTATACGCATCGCTCTGGTCGTACCGGTCGTGCTGGTAGAAAAGGTATCTCTATGATTCTGATGCATCCAAAGGATAAATACCTGCTCAATCAGGTAGAACGGAGAACTAAAGTGAAATTTTCGTTGTCCCATATTCCAACTGGACGGGAAATATGCGAAAAACGTCTTCTGCTCCATATGTCTCATATTAAAAATATGCCGGTACTTCCAGATTTAGAAGATTTCATGCCCGCAATAACGGAACAACTAGAAGATATTAGTAAAGAAGACCTGATCAAAAGAGTTGCTTCTCTTTCTTTCAGTCGATATTTTAAAGCTTATCGTCATGCACCTGATCTTAACACAGGGGGCAGGCCTAAAAAGGATCGTTCTAATCGTTCGCAAAACTTTAAACGTCTTTTCATAAATGTTGGAGGTGTTGATGTAGATGGCAAAGGCGGTTTCCTAGCTTATGTCTGTGGTAATACCAATATCCCAGGCAGTTGCATTGGCAGAATCGAACTTAGTGCTAAATATGCTTTTTTTGATGTTGAATCAGAGTTGGCGGATCAGGTAATTGACCGACTCAACGGGCATACCATTGAAGGGCGTACCGTTCGGGTTAACGAAGAAAACACCCCACTCCGTAAGGACAAAAAGAAAAAGAAAAAACATCGAAAAGGCAATAGATCGTTCGATAAACGATATCGTTAATCAATGATCAGTAACTTTTCCTTAAACACTGATTCTTAAAAGCTTTATCTTTTTCTAAAACTTTGTAGGACTGCTTTACAAACTTTAGAGCCTTTTTGCAATGCTTGGACTTAAATGGCCACTCATCAGGACATTGCAATACTTCATCCTTTTTATCGATGTACACAGCCCTGGCTTTCTGTAATATTTCGTACTCTCTGCAATCTCCCATAAAGATTCGACTGTAAATACTTACTTGTCTAAAATCAGGACTTGGGATAGAATACTCTGTATTGACAAATCCGCTGTAATCAAAATCATATGGGATGGCAAAATATTCTTTGGAATCTTTATCTCGAATAATCTTTGTATTATGTAATGCTGTAACCCGCCAATCTGTATTACTAATCGTATACTGAAATAAGGCTAATAAATCGTATTGGAAATGATTAAGAGAGTCCCGGCCAAACAGGTATTTAGATTTTTCTTTGGCATTCAGACGATTGGCCATTTCATCCGTGTTTTCTATGATAAACCCGAATCTGGTGACTGATCCCGATTTTTTCCCCGTGTCCTTATACTCTACTTCTACTAATTGGACATTAAAGCTATAATCGGTTATTTTGTTATACATTTTGTATGCTAAATACTCCCGAAGTACATAATACTCATAGGTCGCTTTGTCTTTACAATAGCTTACAAGCTTGAGGGTATTGTGTTTTTTGCGAATTCCATTCTCGCTTAATGTCTTTTTTGGGAAATGTAGTCTTAAAGGCGGGAGATCGCAAATCGTTCTACGAGATTTACCTCGCATAGAAATTTCAATATCCCAACTCTGTTCTTGCCCTTCATCTTCAAACTTCATATTAGCCTCCATCTTATCAATCATATATTTATTGCCACGCATCTTGGAGAAGTCAGCACTAATTACAATTTTAGGCACACCCTCCAGACTAGAGAAGTACTGGAAAACCGTTTCTTTTCGTTCCTTTTTTGCCTTTAGCGGCTCTTGAGCAATAGAAGTTTGAAGAACAACAAATAGCAATAGCCAGAAGGCTAACATCATTTTAATGCGAGTCATTTCTTAGTTTTTTAGGCTTATTAAAATACTTTGGAGCAGTTATGTGATCAGAGGTAGTCGACCAATAGAAGTGAAAAAATACTAAAAGTATAGCAAATTGCCAGTTCTTACAGCAGAATAGATTGGAAAATTGTGGATAAATTAATATTCAATGTCCAAATAGAATCTTTTTTCATTGATTCTACCTTAAGTAAAGGACATTGAATATTGAATTTGAATTTTGAACCTGACGAAAAAGTCAAAAGGTCTAGGGTTCAATTTTTTAGTTTAAAGCTGCATATTTATTGCGAATCTTCGAGTAAGCAGGAAGATTATACTACTTTACAAAAGCCTCCATACATTGGCTTGAACTATCTAGAGTTCTATAGAATTCCTTAATGTACTTTACCATAGACTTCTTGTTCTCTTTAGAAAGAAATTCACAGTTTATGATAGTATTGATTACTTCTTTCTTATGGACTTTGAAGTAATTGATCGTCGCTTTTAATTCATCAAGGTTTTCTACTTTATTCATATAGATGCGTTGACGAATATTTTGCTGTTGATAGTCTACACTTGGTAAAGCATAAGGTGCTTCAACTAATCCGGAAAAATCAAAATCATAAGGTACGATTACTCGTTCTCCACTATTTCTCTCAATGACTTTCACATTTTGTAACATCTCTGGCTTCCAGTCCATGTTTGCAATCATATACTGAAACATAGGCACCATATGGCTATAGCTTTTTTGAATATCAGCTAGAGTAATATTATATGCATTCTCGACCTCTGTTCCGCCTATTCTTTCTGCTAACTCATCGGTATCTTCAATTAAGAATCCATAATTTGTAATTGACATTGACTCATCATTAACATCAACATAAGTTACCTCGACTAATTGTACATTAAAGCTTACCTCTGTCAAGGCATTGTACATTTTGTATGCTAAATATTCTTTAATCACATTTTGCCCGGCAGACTCGTCTTCTAAGCAGTGGGTTACAAGCTTTAAAGATTTGTGTTTGGTAGCTATTCCGCGTTCCTTAAGGTCTCCCTTTTTGAATTTTACTTTCAATGGAGGGAAATCACAATTCATACGACGGAATCGGCCACGAGGCTTTACTTTGATTGGAAACGTTTCCTCTTTAAGATCATTATTAATCGTAAGGCTTGCTTCCTGGTACTCATCCTTAATCTTATTCTCAATCAGGTGATTGATATCCATTTGAATAACAATCTGTAATAATTCCTGCTGCTCAAGACTCTTAAAGATTGTATTTGCTGCAGGAACACCACCACCATCATAAATGGATACAGGTTCTAGCTCTAAAGCTGAATTAGAGCTTTGTGCGAATAAGGAGTTGCTTTGGAAAGCTAATAACAACAATACAAGACTAAAAATGAATTGCTTTGTCATTGGTGTATAGATTTTATTTGGTTTTAAGTGAAATTGGGTACGTTACGATTAACGACTATAAATGTCACAAAAAGTTGCATATCAATACCAGACTGCTCGACGTAAATCGTCAAAAACTCGATAAACGTAATTGGCGAATAATGGGCCAAATTTGGTTTAGTTCGACGAGTCATCGAAAATTATCGACGAAGTCTAAAATCGCCGCAAAAGTACTGCTAAGTTTACTGATTTTCAACACCTTAGCCAAAAGCGGCTTTGAGCAATATGGCTAGTTTATCAAAAGACAAAATTTTATTTCTTTCGGATGACAACCCCAATCCTTTTATTGCGTTAATAGATCAGAAGGAGCACTAAAAAATTTTCATTTTTTTTCATTTTTTTGGAGCTACTCGGGGTCAAATAGCAAGTATTATACTTTTGCTTTGATATAGAAACTAGAATTGTCATTTCTATTCTTTCCAAACTGCATTAGAGCACTTATCTTTGACCTGCTAAACCAATTTTTAAAACCAATAGAATGTGAGTCCGTCGACTCCATTTATAAACCATTTATATGGATACTACCACAACCGATAATCTAAAGCTTATCCAAGAGAGTGCAAGAGACTTTGCCGAAACTTACATACGACCACATGTTATGGACTGGGATGAAAGCCAGCATTTTCCAAAGGACATAATGCATAAGATGGGGGAATATGGATTTTTGGGAGTATTGGTACCCGAAGCTTACGGTGGAGCCGGATTAGGTTACCAGGAGTATATCACCGTCATTTCAGAGATCGCTAAGGTTTGTGGGTCAATTGGTTTATCCGTTGCTGCCCATAATTCATTATGCTCAGGTCATATTAAGGATTTCGGCACCCACGAACAAAAAGAAAAATACTTGAGTAAATTGGCCACTGGAGAATGGATCGGAGCATGGGGACTCACGGAGCCTAATACCGGGAGTGATGCTGGGCGAATGAAATGTGTAGCGCGTCGAGAAGGAGATCATTATATCATAAATGGAACGAAATCGTGGATTACCCATGGGCAGTCTGGTGATGTAGCGGTAGTGATTGCTCGTACCGGAGAATTATTAGATAGCCACGGAATGACTGCATTTATTGTTGAGCGGGGCACCCCAGGGTTTAGAGGTGGAAAAAAGGAAAACAAACTGGGCATGCGAGCAAGTGAAACGGCAGAGATGATTTTTGAAGATTGCCGTATTCCGGTTGAAAATCGCTTAGGAGAAGAAGGTGATGGATTTATACAGGCTATGAAAATCCTCGATGGCGGGCGAATTTCTATTGCTGCGCTTTCTTTGGGGATTGCTAAAGGTGCTTATGAAGCTTCGGTCAAATATGCACAAGAACGGGAGCAGTTTGGAAAACCTATCGTAAAATTCCAGGGTGTTAGTTTTAAAATAGCGGATATGGCGACCAAAATAGAAGCGGCAGAGCTACTTACTCGTAAAGCAGGGGACTTAAAAAATGCAGGGGATAAGGTCACCAAAGTAGGTGCAATGGCAAAATATTTTGCCTCGGAGACCTGTGTAGAAGTCTCAACTGATGCGGTTCAAATCTATGGAGGATATGGCTACACTAAGGATTTTCCGGTAGAAAAATTTTATCGGGACTCAAAGCTATGTACAATTGGGGAAGGAACTTCAGAAATTCAAAAAATAGTGATCACTAGAGAAGTATTGAAAGAGCATAAGGTTTAAGCTATGTCGTCATATAACCAATATAATCAGTACGGGATTTCATTCTGTTAATAATATCTTCTATTTTTGGATAATGTATAACGATTCTTCATCCAATCTAGAAACTCTATGAAAGCAAGCTTTACCCGCTTATTTTTTAGTCTCCTGGTTTGTACTCTTTTTACATCAGGAACACTTTTAAAAGCACAGATCCTCGAAGAAATCCCTAATCCCCCTGCTTATAATTTAAGTTGGTTTAGTGGTGGAGAAGGTAATAACCTATTCTTCAATTATTTCGATAACAACTTCAATAATTCATTATTCAATTATGATGGAATGGACCTCAACGAGTTGCCCATCCCTATGGATAATGTTGCTTTTTTATTCTATAGTCATAGTTACGCTGATAATGCCTATATCACGGTCTTTGATCTTAACTTCAATGCTTCTCTATATGAGTATGACGGCGAAATAGCTCAACAAATAGATTTACCAGCAGGGTTCACTTATGGTTTCTTTGTGGCTGAATTTAATGACCTGATGTACATCGCACTATACGATGGTAATTTCAACGTAAGCTTGTATCAATACGATGGTACTGACATGGCAGAAGTTGTAGGGCCTTCCACTGACCTTGTCTTTAATAACTTCGTTACTGAATATGATGGCACTATGTGGTTGACCTATGCTGACCCCGCGACATTTAGTATTACGCTGTATGCATATGACGGCACTAACTATACTCCTATTGGAGGCTTGCCAGACAACATCAGTTTCATGTACCTAGCTTATGAAAATGAAACAGATTTATACCTTGCAGCAGCTGATCCGAATTTCATAACTGACCTTTATAAATTTAATGGCGCTGGTTTTGATGAAATAGAAACGCCGGACGGCTTATTCTTTTCTTTTATCAGCGGAGAGAATCAGGATGCAAACGAACTCTACATCAATTACTTTGATAATGTTACATTTAACAATTCATTATATATATATGATGGGGCTAGCCTTACACCCATAGAATTGCCAACAGGCTTTGATTTCCCAAATGTAGCCTCTGTATTTAATGGCTTTACATATATATCTCTATTCGATAATGTTTCTTTCGAAGGGGCTTTGTTTAAATTAGACTCCGGAGTATTGGGTCAGGTAGACATCCCTAATAATGGTATTTACTCCTTTCATGCTGATTCACTCTTAGGAGAGGATTACCATATCGCTTATGATCAAAACTTCAACTTTGATCTTTATAAGCTAGATGAAGCAAATAATGCATTAGTTGCTGTTGAAGGTCCTGCTGGCCTAACTTTCAACAACTTTTCTACTGTCCTCAATGACAAAATGTTTGTTAGCTATTATGATAACAACTTCTTCGGTACATTATTTATATATGATGGTACGGAGTTTATTGAGATTCCAAACCCTGCAAATATGTTTTATAGTTTCTTTATGACAGAGCAGGATGGAACCCTTTACCTACGCTATGACAATCAAAACACTTTCTTAGGCACTTTATATAAATTAATCCCGAATAGCTTACCAATATCACAGGATACCGCAGTAACTACGGACGTGAATATTCCTTACTTTTTCCAACCAGATGATTTCTTCTTTGCAGATACAGATAATGGAGATTCGCTTAGCTCTATTTTAATCACTGAAATTGAGCAGATTGGATATTTACTTTGGGATGGAGCACACGTCTACGAAGGAGATATAATCCCTGTATCCGAAATCGAAAACCTTATTTTCACCCCGCTGCAAGATGAAACGGGGAATCCTTACGATGCTTTCCGTTTCAGAGTTGGAGATGGTGAAGCGTTTAGTGTAGAAGATTATGTAATGCAGATTAATGTGATTGACCCTGCTACTTCGACTCAGGAAAACACCTTAAATGCTTTCGTTCGGATAAGTCCGATGCCGGCAAATACATATACTACGATTCAATTGGAAGCAACCGAAGCGATTAATGATCTTCGGCTCTACGTTTTCAATTCTAATGGTCAAATGATTACTCAAAAAGAGTATCAAGGCTTAGGTAATAGTTTCAATGAAACTTTACAGACTAATGATTGGCCAGTCGGAAACTACTATGTGGTAGGTCGTACTAAAATTGGACAATTCGCAAAACCAATGCTTATCCAGCGATAGAATATTTTTTATTCGCTGATTAGCATTCATAAAGCTCAATGGAATAAATTCCATTGAGCTTTATTTCTTTTCGGGGCTAATTAAAAAAGGTTTTATCCATTCCCCCCAACCCTTAGCCTATCTTTTTACGTGTATGCTAGTGAATGTAGCATACTTTAACGATGCGAGCCAAAAAAAACTATCCTAAAAGCAGTTTTGATTTGGTGATTAAGTTTCAACTCACATTTAGCTTATGAAAAAATATTTTTACCTCGCAACATTATTACTCTTCCTTGGATGTGCAGACTACATCGGAGGTGATATTAATGCAGATCCCAATAGCCCTAATAATGTCCCCGTGGCTTCTCAATTTCCTTCGATTCAAATTTCATTGGCGGATTCTTATGCCGGAATATATTCCCGATTGACTTCTATGCTAACACAACAAGTAGAAGGTGTAGCAAGAGGATGCACTGCTTTTTATCAATATACCGGATTAACTCCTGACAGGTTTGTCACGCTTTGGGAAAACTTATACGGCAGTGTGCTCAATGAAATTCAAATAGCAAAAAGTAATGCAAGCGAGCAAAAGCTTAATCATCATCTTGGAGCTTTAAACATAATGGAAGCATTCACCCTGATGATTATCACAGACGTCTGGGACGACATCCCCTACTCTAGTGCATTTCAGGGAATAGATAATAATGAACCAACGTATGATAAGCAAGAGTTGATTTACCAACAGGTTTTTGATTTGCTTGATGATGGAATCGCACTCCTCAACGCCTCCCCAGGAGCTATCACTTTAGGAAGTGAAGATGTTTTTCTGAATGGCAATACTGATCTTTGGATCAAGACAGCTTATGCGATTAAAGCCAGAGGCTTAATGCATTTTGATCGATATGATGAGGCACTTGCTGCTGCTCAAAAATCTTTTGAATCTTCCACTGAAAACTTTGGCTATCAATATACAGGTGAGGATGCAGCATTTAATTGGTATCGATTCAATCGTGACCGTACTGGCGATATCGAGTTTAATCCATATATGCGGACATTGATGCAAAACAAACAAGACCTGGACAGACTTGGGGTATATGATCAGATATTTGATACCAATAATACTTTTATTAATGCGGATCATTATTTTGAACTCATTTCCTATCGAGAGGTTCAATTCATTATAGCTGAAGTGAATGTAAGAAACGGAAATGGTGGAACAGGAGAAGGATATACTGCATTTCTTAATGGTATCGAATCCTCTTTTGGCAAGTTAAATTTGCCTGAAAC
Source organism: Saprospiraceae bacterium (assembly GCA_020631105.1). GTDB lineage: Bacteria > Bacteroidota > Bacteroidia > Chitinophagales > Saprospiraceae > JAHDHW01. The sequence goes on from JAHDHW010000033.1 coordinate 31,578, forward strand.
GACTTTTCAGTCTTACCTTAATAACGAAACTTTTCCGCAAGAAGGGCTACTGACCATAGAAGAAGTAATCTTAGAAAAATATATCGCTTTGTTTCTCCAACCAGAAGTATATAGTGATTTTCGAAGAACAGGCTATCCGGCTTTGACGCCAGTAAGCGGGAGCGCTATTCCGGTTAGATTCCATTATAGTGCAAATGAATATGAGTATAATTCTAATACTCCTTTAGAGAATGAAGTAAATATTTTTACGGACCGGGTTGGTTGGAATCAATAAATGACAGCAAATCAATGAAAAAAGCCCAAAAGCAATAGTTTTTGGGCTTTTTTCATTGATCTGTTGAAAGACAAAGGGACAAAACGATATTATCCCGGTTTTGCTAACGATTAATCTACCATTTCATCCCTTAATATCATCTTGAAATAAGTGACTTACTTAACTTTTGATCATTTTTTAGGTCAAATTCAGGATCTCTCCCAAATTTTAACATCTTCCTTCACCTACGATAATTTCGAAAATTGCAACGTTCTCCCACTTTTATTGCAAATTCATTTAGTGAGATTGATTGTTTGTCTATTCCAGTACATTATTCACGTAAAAGAAGCTAAAAACGCTCCCCATCTGTCAAAAAATATACTTAAGATGCCTAAAACTTAGGGGGAAAAGCGGATATTAGCAGCTTAATAATGCAGTTAATCACCCATCCATAAAAAAATAACGCGGGTAGATTAGCAATAGAGGAATCTGGGATAATCAAGAAATGAATAATCAACTCACAGTATTAATTATTGTGGCTGCTTTTTTAAGTAGCTGCAAGACACCTGTAGCGAAGTCATACGATTTCCCTAAACCAGTTGATACGAGTACTCGCGAGATTGATTATCAGGAAAAGAAGACCTATTCTTTCCCTTCTTCACAAGTTTACTTTAGCAATCAATTTGACGGTGCAAGATTAAACGACTGTACATTATTAGAAGAAGGCCTTTTTAAGGTACTTATCTCTCCAGAAAACTTCCCTATTAACCTAAGTCCTTATTACGCATTCAAAATTTGGTCTGATAAAGACCAAAGAATTCGGGTAAAACTACATTACGAAAAGGCAAAACATCGGTATCACCCAAAGATTAGCAAAGACGGTGAAAACTGGAGCCTACTCAATCAAGAATATTTCTCTTACTCTCAGGATAGTACTCATGCATTTATTGAATTAGGTGTTTCTGCGGATACCCTCTGGGTTGCTGCTCAAGAATTACAGAATTCTACTCATTTAAAACAATGGTGTCAAGAGAAGGCGAAACAGTCTGATGTTCATTTGTCTAGTATCGGAAAAAGTAAATTAGGAAAAGAACTTTGGTTATTAGACATACACAATGGCAGCATAAAGAATAAAGATATCGTTGTTTTACTGAGTCGGCAACATCCGCCTGAGGTAACCGGTTGGTTAGCGATGCGTGCTTTTGTCGATGAGATATTGAGAGACAATGACTTAGCCAACGCTTTTCGGGCAAAATATCGAATTTTAGCCTATCCGCTCATGAATCCAGATGGTGTTGACTTAGGTCACTGGCGGCATAATGCCGGTGGAATTGACCTAAATCGAGACTGGGCATATTATCGTCAGCCAGAAAACAGACAGATTGCTGATGATATTGTGCAAAAAAGTAAGACTAACAAATCCCATGTAATCCTTGGTTTAGATTTTCATTCTACCTACAAGGATGTTTATTACACCAACAAAGAACCTTCAAAGCATTTAAAAGACTTTGAAAAGTTTTGGTTAACCGGTATACACCATGCTATTGACGAGGAAATTAACGAGCGACCATCAAACGTAGGTGGTCCGGTTTCAAAAAACTGGTTTCTGACTCAATTTGGAGCAAATGGTATTACTTATGAGATCGGAGATGAAACCCCCAGAGACTATATTGAAATAAAAGGCCGTACTGCGGCTATTGAAATGATGGAATTGCTTATTTATAAATAAGTGACGGATTATAGTTATCCAATGATTTTTGATTTTCAAAATTTTACACCCTGACTAATATCAGGAAACGTGCTTTAGCATGTTGTGTGTAAAACAATGGAAAACCCTAAGATTTGGTCTATCAATAATTCCGTCAAGCTAATTTAGCTTAATTGCTATAATTCTTTATTTACGAAATTTTTTATTTAACCTTAAAATGAATTAGTATGAAACAACTCTCATTAATTCTGATGCTGGTACTTTTCGGTATCGGTACTACAATGGCCCAACGGACCATTTCTGGTACTGTATCTGATAGTGACGGTGAAGCCCTAATCGGTGCTAACGTACTTGTAAAAGGCGTTAGTGGTGTAGGAACAACAACTGACCTTGATGGACGTTACACGCTTAGTGTACCTGAAGGATCAAACGTTATTATGTTCTCTTACACTGGTTATGGTACAGAAGAAGTTGAACTAGGCGCATCGAACGTTGTAGATGTGATCATGTCCGAAGGTGTTGTGCTGCAAGAGGCAGTTGTAACCGCTCTCGGTGTTGAACGTTCTGAAAAAGCCTTAGGTTACGCCGTCCAAAAAGTAGACGGAGGTGACATCGCCCGCTCTGGTGCTAGTAACCCAGTAGATGCCCTTGTTGGTAAAGCTGCTGGTGTACAGATCACACGTTCTTCGGGTTCTGCCGGTGGTGGATCTCGTATTCTTATTCGTGGTGTAACTTCAATGGTAGGTCAGAACCAACCGTTGATCGTTATCGATGGTGTTCGTACCAACAACGAAACATTACTTTCTCAGGCTTCTACGGCTGGTGTTGCGGCATCTAACCGTTTGATGGACCTTAACCCAGAAGACATTGAGTCTATCAACGTACTTAAAGGTGCTGCTGCGACTGCACTATATGGTACTGCAGGTTCTACTGGTGTGGTTTTAATTACCACTAAAAAAGGTAAGAAGAAGCAACGTTTTGAAGTTACTGTTTCTCAGCAGTTAGCTTTTGACGAGATCACTGACATGATCGACCTACAAAGCACTTATGCTCAAGGTAGTGGTGGAAATTACCGTGATCCTAGTACAGGTGCTTCTGGATCTTGGGGACCAAGAATGACAGATCTTGAGTTCGCTACTGACCCTAACCACCCTAATGCACCGACTTCTAGCCGTGCATTTGATGCTAATGGAGTTTACAATTATGACAAAAATGGTTTCCTTGTACCAAAAGGTACTGGTAATGGACAACCTGCAAACGTTTATAATAATGTAGACCCATTCTTCCAAACTGGTTTTGGTACTACTACATCTCTTTCTTTGTCAGGTGGAAACGAAATTGCTTCTTTCCGTCTTTCTGCTTCTAATTTATCATCTGAAGGTGTTGTACCTAATAATGAGTACGATCGTAGAACTGTAAAATTAGCAGCTACACTTAATCCAATGGATAAGTTGACCATCTCTTCTTCTATCAACTATACGAAGTCAGAGTATCAACGTGTTCAGCAGGGATCTAATACCTCTGGTCTTTTATTAGGTCAGTTAAGAACACCAGTTTCTTTTGACAACGCTAACGGTTTTAGTGCAGCAGAAGCAGTGAATGAGGTAAGTTCTTACCAGTTCCCTAACTTTTCACAAAGAAACTACCGTGGTGGTGGAGGTTATGATAACCCTTACTGGATTATCAATAATGCCTTAGGTTTTGAAGACGTAAACCGTACTTTCGGTAACGTTAGACTTGATTACCAATTCCACCAGTGGTTAGGTGTAGGTCTTAACGTTGGATATGACTTAACAAGTGATAGTCGTAAGCAGGAGTTTGAGAAAGGATCTCGAACAAATGCAAGTGGTGCTATCTTCCACGATGAGTTTAACACTCAGCAGTTTGATAACTACTTTAACATCTTAGGTAGCGGAGAAATCGCAGAAGGTTTTTCTTTAAACTATGTTGCGGGTGTTAACTTATTTGCTTTCAACAATGAGCAAGTAACTACAGATGGTTTCGGATTAGTTTTCCCAGGATTCTTGGACATCAGTAATGCAACAAGTATTTCTGCATCTCAGAATATTACACGTTACCGTTCTCTAGGTTTCTTCGGACAAGTAGAAGGTAACTATAACAACATGCTTTATTTGACTTTAAGTGCACGTCAGGATTACGATTCTCGTTTAGGAGATCCTACAAACTTTGTACTTGAAAATACTGGATTCTTTTACCCATCTGCATCTTTAGCGTTTGTATTCTCTGAATTAATGAATACGAATAGTGGTGCATTTTCTTTTGGTAAATTGAGATTATCTTTTGCACAGGTTGGTGCTCCACCACCTAACGCATACTCTACTTCATCAGTATTCGTTTCTCCATCAATTGGAGACGGATGGGGTGACAATATTCAGTTTCCTATCAATGGTGGATCTGGTTTCGATCAGTCTTCTTTACTAGGTAACTCTGAATTAACACCTGAGCTTTCAACTACAATTGAAGCTGGTGTTGACTTACGTTTCTTCCGTGGCCGTTTAGGTTTGGATGCAACAGTTTACCGAGTTAAAACTACTGATGCAATCTTGAACGCATCTCTTACTCCAAGTACAGGTTATACCAATGCATGGTTAAACTCTGGTGAGATGACTTCTCGTGGTATTGAGATTACTTTAAATGCTACTCCAGTACAGACTCAAGATTTCTCTTGGAATAGCCAATTAAACTTTACAAAATCTGAAAGTATTGTTGACAAATTAGCTCCTGGTATTGAGCGTTTATTCCTTGCAGGATTTAACACTGCAGGTACTTATTTAGTAGAAGGTAACCAATATGGTGCAATCTTCGGAGGTGCGTACTTACGTGCTGAAGCAGGTACTGACTTAGATACTGACTTGAACATCCCTGGTGGTGCAGTTGTAATCAACGACGATCCTAACTCTTCTGAGTACGGATACCAAGCAGTAGATCCTAAGCAACGTGCAATTGGTAATCCTAATCCTGATTTCATTATCGGATTTAATAATACACTTACTTACAAGCGTTTCTCTTTGAACTTCTTGTTAGACTGGAGAGAAGGTGGAGACCTTTGGAATGGTACTGCTTGGGCATTATCTTTCTTCGGACGTTCTCAGTTGACTGCTGATACTCGTGAAGAAGCTCCTGCTCCTATCGCAGGTGTACTTTCTGACGGATCACCAAATAACATTCCTGTTGTAAGAGACCAGTCTTACTGGACTTCTTCATTAGGTGGTTTTGGTGCAGTTGGTGAGCAATTCGTACAAGATGGTGGTTGGGTTCGTTTACGTGAGCTTGGTTTTAACTACCGTCTTCCTGAATACAAATGGTTGAAAGGTGGTACAATTGGTTTCTCAGGACGTAACCTTTGGTTTACTTCTGATTACGATGGTATCGATCCAGAAACAAGTTTAACAGGTACTGGTAACGGTCAAGGTTTTGACTACTTTAACATGCCAAGTACTCGTTCGTACATCTTCAACTTTTCATTTAATTTCTAACAAAAATCTGTCAATAATATGAGATTTATATATATTTTCATTTTGGCTTTAGTCTTCACTAGTTGTGAAGATTATCTGGGCGGGGACTTAAATGCGGATCCCAACAACCCAGTAACAGTGCCTGTGAGTGCACAGATGCCTGCGATCGGAATCGCACTTGCTGATGTTTACGGTGGAGCTTTTTCAAGATTCAACAGTATGCTTTCTCAGCAAGTAGAAGGAGTTGCACGTCAGTGGACCTCTTTCAACCAATACTCTGGTTTGACACCAAACCGTTTTGATGCTGCTTGGCAAAACGTATACGAAAACGTTTTGAATGAAATTCAAATTGCTAAAGCTGCAAGTTTGGCGGATGGTAATAATCATTACTTAGGTATTCTTAATATCATGGAAGCGTATACGCTGATGATCTCTACTGATGTTTGGGATAACATGCCTTACTCTGATGCCTTTAAAGGATTAGAGTCTACTAACCCTTCTTATGATACGCAAGATGCTATCTATGCAAGTGTTTCTCGTTTATTAGATGAAGGTATCACTTTACTACAAGGTGCTCCAGGTCCTGTATCTCCAGGAAATGATGATGTATTCTTTGGTGGTGATGCTGCTGCATGGATCCTTGCTGCACGTGCAACAAAAGCGCGTGGTAAATTACACTTAGGTGATTACAGTGGTGCAATGTCAGATGCAATGGCTTCTTTCGGATCTGCTGCTGATAACTGGCAGTTCCAATACCCAGATGCTAACGCTGCTGCTGGTTGGTACCGTTTCAATCGTGACCGTACTGGTGACTTGGAATTCCACCCAACTATGCGTGGAATCATGACTGCTGCTGATGACACTTTACGTTTGGCTGTGATGGATCAAATCTTTGATCCTTCTCACACTTACCTTACTGCTGATTATACATTAGAGATGATCTCTTACCGTGAGATGCAATTTCTAATTGCAGAGTGTGACTACCAAGTAAACGGTGGATTAACTGATGATGGTTACGCTGCGATGCTTAACGGTGTGAAAGCTTCTTTTGCACGTTTAGGTTTAAGCGAAGCTGACTTTGATGCATATGCTGCTTCTGGTAATCTTCCTGCTTCTGCTGGTGAGACTACATTTGAGCAACTAATGACTCAGAAGTATATCGCTATGTTCTTACAGCCTGAGGTTTATTCTGACTGGCGTAGAACTGATATTCCAGAGCTTTCTCCAACTTCAGGATCAATTATTCCTGTAAGATGGCACTATAGTTCTGATGAGTACTTATTTAACTCTAACTCTCCTTCAGAGACAGAAGTTGATATTTACAATGACAAAGTAGGTTGGGATAACTAATCTTCAACTACTGAACTAATATAAGGCGCCTTCTCTGGTTAATACTGGGGA
>JAHDHW010000034.1:0-6735 GCA_020631105.1 Saprospiraceae bacterium
TTTAAGCTTTATCTGCTTTTTCTTTCATCATAATTGCTTTCGCATTGACTGAAGCACGTTCTACAAACTTCTTTTTACGTTTACCTTTCGTTTTAGAAGCTTTTTGTACTGCATTATAGCTATTCAACTTTCCACCACTTACACTAAGTTTTGCAAAGCTTGTTTTTTCATCTTCTGTACCCGGGATGATTACCTGAGCATTTGATTTTACAGATGATTCCATAATGATCTCTTTCACTTGCGTAGCGGACAACTCCGGGAAATAAGATCTAAGCAATGCTGCTGTACCTGCAACCATTGGCGAAGCCATTGAAGTACCTGGGTAGCTGTCATACTTATCGTTTGAGGTAGTAGAGTAGATTTCTACACCAGGTGCAAATACGTCAACTTCCTGATCACCATAGTTAGAGAAAGAAGCAGCTGCGTGCTCATCCATCTCATAGTTTAATGCCCCGATTTCCATCCAGGTCTTCGCTTTTTTAGGTTTGAACCAGCCACGTTTTTTGTAGCCATCATTAGGGAAGTTATCACTAGTATCATTATCCTTACCATCATTACCGGCAGCATGTACTAATAATACATCATTTTTGACAGCGTATTTTACAGCTTCATCCACTACCTGCTTATTCCAGGAGTAGCTTTTACCAAAACTCATATTGATTACGGTTGCGCCATTGTCTACTGCATAGCGGATTGCGTTCGCAACATCCTTGTCGCGCTCATCTCCGTTAGGTACGCAACGAACACCCATGATTCGAACATTGTCAGCAATACCATCCATACCAACACCATTGTTACGAGATGCAGCGATAATACCTGCAACGTGCGTTCCGTGATTAGCATCAGGGCCTTTTATATCAGGGTTGCCATAGTACTTTTCCCGCTGATCACTGTAGTTATCTCCAACGATATGGCGCGGATCAAAATCAGGGTTATAGTAACTTTCTACTCTTGGTAATAATTGAGCATCACCATCCTCAATTTTTTCCCAAAGAGATTCTGGTGTATCTCCTTTTGCAAAAATAGATTGTAGGATAGTCACCACCTGAGTAAGGGACTCGTCTGAAGATTCGATACCATTTAAATCTTCTACGGTGAAATCTTCTTTTCCAAGATGAGAGCGTACTTTTGCATAGGCGTCTTTTACCATCGGAATACCAGAGTTTTGGTAGATTCCTGCCCATCGATCACGTTCAGATTCGATTTCTTCTTCCATTTTTTGATATTTCGCATAGAGCTTTTTATCACTTTTTGAAAGCGAAGAAACGTCAACATCCTTGAATTTTTTACGGTATTTGGCAACTAAACGAGTGATTTCAAGCGCATCAGCGTTTACATTTTCACCTTTTGCATTACCAATGAAGTTCCATCCGTGAACATCATCAATATATCCGTTTTTATCATCGTCGATGCCATTACCAGGGATTTCACCAGGGTTTACCCACATGATATCCTTCAAATCTTCGTGATATGGATCTACACCACCATCAATTACGGCAACGATTACAGTTTCCGACTTTTTACCATTTAAGAGCTTTTCATAGGTCGCTTTCGTATTAATACCTGGATAGTTATCCGTTGCAGGGTTCAGGTGAAACCAGTCTTTTGGTGCTTCATCCTGTGCAATGGCCATGGTAGCTGCGAATACTAATCCGGCTAACAAATACAATTTTCGAGTCATTACGTTTAAATTTAGTATTAATTTATCAAAGAAATTTGGTTGGTTTTAGGGGAAACTTGAGCTATTTTCAAACCGAAGTCTACAAAAGTAGCGTATTTATAACGAAAAAAAAGTAAATCTATATTCGCGGACGTTAGGAAATAGACAAAGGCACAATTATTTCTGTTAAATGACTAGGTTCACTGCCTAAGGGCTTTTTAACAATAGGAATGAACCTATTACGTTATTTTTGCGTCTAAAGAATCAATAATATCGCTGAATACTTACATACTAAAACAGCAAATTCGTAATTTGTTGGGTAATTCATGAACAAAATATCGACTAGATGTTAAAAAAAATCACCTTAATTCTACTTTTAATAGCTCCTTTTATCCTTTCTGCACAGTACACGGAATTGGGGCTTATTGCCGGAACATCCAATTATCAGGGCGATTTGGCACCCTCAAATCTTAAAACCAGCTTTGGCCGTACACACGCCTCTTTCGGAGCTTTCGGACGATATAATATGAATAATTATGTTTCGATTAAGCTCGGATTGACCTATGGTCGTATTTCTGGAAGTGATACAGATAATAATCGGGCTCGAAATCTAAGTTTTCGCTCAGATTTGATTGATGTCTCTTTGACTGGAGAATTCAATATCTTAGGATTTCAGCCATATGCACTAGAAAAGGTATTCAGCCCCTATGTATTTGCAGGGGTTGGACTGGTTCATTTTAACCCTTTAGCTCAGTATAATGGTGAATGGGTTGAATTACAGCCTTTAGGAACAGAAGGACAGGGAATTGCAGGAAATGCTGCAAAATATAATCTTGTGCAAGTTGTGATCCCTTTTGGAGGTGGATTGAAATATGCTATCAATGATACCTGGACACTCGGTGCAGAACTTGGATTAAGAAAAACTTTTACGGATTACCTCGATGATGTAAGTAGTCGATATGAAGATGAAGAGGTGCTAATCGCAAATAATGGAGAATTAGCGGCTTCTCTGGCAAACCGTTCTGGAGAGCCTATTGCAGGAGGAACATTGAGAGGAAATCCGGATAACAAAGACTGGTATGTCTTTGCTGGCTTTTCTGTTTCTTTCAATTTTCTTGATAATGGCTTAGTAGGTACGCGATCAAGATCCAGGAAGAGATCTGGTTGCTTCAACAACTTCTAATCAACTATCGATAAATAGAAGTGAATTAAAATTGCACTGAGAAATATTTTTCTCAGTGCAATTTTTGTTTTATACTACCTTTAAGCCGGATAGCATTAACTTTAAAGTACTTCTTAAAAATTACCTTCTTATAGTGTCCATCACATCATTAGACATACTAAAACAATATTGGGGATATGATTCCTTTCGACCTATGCAGGCGGAGATCATTGATGCTGTCCTTAATGGTAAGGATACGCTTGCGCTTTTACCGACGGGTGGAGGGAAATCAATATGTTTTCAAGTACCCGCTTTGGTGAGAGAAGGGATCACCATCGTGATATCTCCATTAATTGCATTAATGAAGGATCAGGTTGAAAACCTTAAAAAGCGGAATATTCAGGCAGAAGCAATCTATTCGGGAATGCATTTTAAGGATATTGATCGTGTGCTGGATAATTGTATTTATGGTAATGTGAAGCTACTTTACTTATCTCCTGAACGGTTGACTTCGGAGTTGGCAATGGAGCGTATCAGGCAAATGAACGTACAATGCATTGCCGTCGATGAAGCGCACTGTATTTCACAGTGGGGATATGACTTTCGACCGTCTTACCTAAGGATTGCGGAGATCAGAGAATGGTTTGATCGGCGAATACCCATATTAGCACTGACGGCAACTGCCACTACGGAAGTGGTTAAGGATATACAAGAGCGACTAGAGTTCGAGGAGGGTGTAGTATTTCAAAATAGTTTTAATCGCTCTAACCTTGCATACGTTGTACTGCATGAAGAGGATAAAAGTAAAAAGTTAGTAGAGATTTGCAGCAAAGTAAAAGGGAGTGGTGTCGTATACGTCCGTAATCGCAGAAAGACTAAAGAGGCTGCAATGCTTTTGCAAAGGAGCGGAATAAAAGCTGCCTATTATCATGCAGGTTTGAGCCCTGATCAACGCTCTGAAATTCAGGATAAGTGGATCAATAATGAAATTCGAATTATTGTTTCTACTAATGCTTTTGGAATGGGGATCGATAAACCAGATGTTCGTTCTGTAGTGCACTTGGATTTACCGGATAGCCTCGAAGCTTATTTTCAGGAAGCAGGAAGAGCGGGCAGAGACGGTCAAAAATCCTTTGCCGTACTGCTGTATAATGAAGCGGATAAGATCAATTTAGAATATCAATACGAACAGGCTTTTCCTCCGCTTAAGGAAGTACGCAGGGTTTATCAGGCGATTGGTAGTTTTTTGCAATTGGCGATTGGTAGTGGACAAGGACAGAGTTATGATTTTGATATCATTGCTTTTTCGAAGAATTATAATTTCGAACCGGTCCGAGTATTTAACTGCCTGAAAATATTAGAAGATGGAGGATGGTTGACCATGACGGAATCTGTCTATGTTCCGAGTAAACTTAGAGTATTAGTATCAAAGGAAGAGTTGTACGATTTTCAATTGAAAAACCGAAACTTTGACTTATTGATTAAAACCATCTTACGTACCTCTCAGGGGGCGTTTACCTACTATGTCAATGTCAAAGAGCATCAATTAGCTAAGTTTCTCAAGATTTCAAATGCAGATCTTAATCGACTTTTTAGAGGCCTCCAGCAGCAGGGAATTATTGACTATAAACCTCAAAAAGACAAACCACAACTGACCCTGTTGGAAGAACGGATCGATGCCCGTGATATCATCTTCGATAAAAAATTATACGATTTCAGAAAAGACCGCCACAAACTCCGTATGGAATCGGCCATTGCTTATGCGGCAAATGCTAAGTGTCGAAGTAAACAATTACTGGCTTACTTTGGTGAATATGACACAGAGAATTGTGGCATCTGCGATATTTGCCTGGAACGGAATAAAACGGAGCTGTCTCCTGAGGAGTTCAAAAAGTATGAAAGTAAAATCCGGATGATTATTCAGGATAAACCATTGCCAATCGAACACATCGTTGATGCTTTTGCACCTAAGCGAAAAGGACAAGTACTAAAAGCACTGGAGTTTTTACTCGATGAGGGCGTATTACGCGATGAAAATGGAAAACTTACCTTTGACTAAAAATAAACCTTTGCAGCGGCGATTAATTTTTACGGTTACGAATGACTTAAACTACGACCAGCGAATGATCCGCATTTGTTCGACTTTGGCGGATAATGCTTATCAGGTTACTTTAGTTGGACGTAAATTGCCCAAGTCTAAACCTCTGGCTGAACGTAACTTTAGTCAACACCGCATTCCATGCTACTTTACTTCTGGTAAAGCCTTTTACATAGAGTATAATTTTCGTCTCTTTTTCTATCTGCTATTCTCTTCCTTTGATGCCCTGTGCTCGATCGATTTGGATACCATTGCACCAGGATACTTGGTGACTAAGCTGAAGTCCAAGCCTTTGGTTTATGATGCCCATGAATACTTTACGGAAGTGCCTGAGGTAGTTGATCGCCCGGCAGTTCAAAAAATATGGAAAAAATTGGAGACATGGATTGTCCCAAAACTCAATTATGCTTATACCGTTTGTGAAAGTATTGGTGAAGCTTTTACTAAGGAATATGGCACTCCGTTTTCTGTAATTCGTAATGTGCCATTTGCCAAAAATGAAAATGTGGGACTAGCTAGACATGACCCTCCCATCATTATCTATCAAGGAGCATTAAATGAAGGGCGCGGGCTTGAGCATGCGATTACAGCAATGCAGTGGGTCGAAAATGCACAGTTTTGGTTAATTGGAGAAGGGGATCTGTCAAAGAAGCTAAGGCAACAGGTGGAAACCTTGAAATTGGGAGATAAAGTAATTTTCAAGGGATATCAGAGGCCAGCGCAATTACAAGAGATAACGCCGCAGGCGAGCATCGGTCTAAACCTCTTGGCAAACAAAGGTTTGAGTTATTATTATTCGCTGGCAAATAAAGCTTTTGACTACGTTCAGGCCCAGGTGCCTGCGCTCCATATGAACTTCCCGGAATATCGTAAACTCAATGCCCGGTTTGAGGTCTCGCTTCTGCTCGACACACTGGAACCTCCGGAAATTGCAAAACAAATTAATCGCTTACTCGCTGACAAAACACTCTATGAACGACTCCGGAAAAATTGTATAACTGCCAGCAAAGAATGGACCTGGGAGCAGGAATCCAAAAAGTTGATTGATTTCTATCAGCAAATCTTTTTGCCTAATACTTAGCTAGCTTTGTAATCCGTTAATCCCTTTTCCAAGAAGGTGAACTATTTATTGTTTATAGCGTAGACAGCTTTTTGAATAGTGCTTGTAAAAGCTTGGTTAGCAATTATATACCTCATTTTTATGGGTGAACAATGACAAATAGAAGTCGTTACGATGCTTTTTGAAAATTAACTGGAAGGATTAATGGAATTCGATTATTTTTGAACTATGATATTGTTTAAAGCCTCCTCTGTGCAGCAATATATTTTTCGAAGTTTTTTGCTCTTGCTCTTTGTCTCCTTACTCTCCTCTGAGTCCTTTACTCAGACGGCTCCGGCTGCCGAATCGGCACCATCAAAAGTTGATAGCCTTACTCAATTACTTGCCAAGTATACCAAACTAGATTCCGCCAGAGTAGATTTACAAAATACCCTGGGGTATGAATACTGGATAATTGATCCGGGACAAAGTGAATTCTACGGATTACAATCCATTGAATTGGCGAGTATCCTTCCATACAAAACTGGAGAGGCTATGGCAAATAGAGTAGTAGGGGTTGCTCATTGGGTAAGAGGGAATTATGAATTGGCTTTTCGGTTTTTATACCGGGCAAATGATTTATACGAAGCGGAAAATGATGCCCTGGGACTCGCAAATGTATTGCTTAATTTGGGGATGGTGCATCAGGACCAATTAGCTTACCGAAAAGCAATTAACAATTATGAATTGGCTTTAGGCTTGTTCAAAGAGCAAGG
>JAHDHW010000034.1:6835-38321 GCA_020631105.1 Saprospiraceae bacterium
CAGCGGATAGGAACAATTTATTTGACTAAAAAGGATTACGCTCAGGCAGAATACTACCTGGTGAAGGGTAAAGAGATGGCAGAAGAATTTCAGTTGAAATCTATCCAGAGAGCTTTATACCAAAGCCTTAGACAATTATACCAGGAACGTGGAAACTTACCCAAGGCGCTTCAATATTTTGAGCAATATTCTACAATATCAGACAGTATCTTCAATGAGGAGAAAGCCAATCAAATTGCTAGTTTACAAGCACGTTACACTTTTGCACAAAAAGAAAAAGAGCTCGAATTGGCCAAACAAGAGGTCGATCTGCTAACAGAAAAAGATCGTGCGAATAATCTGCTGAAGGTTGTATTTGTCCTTCTGGCTCTACTCATTGGATCTTTGGTATGGAATGTTCTGCGAGTAAAAAATAAAACCATCGATAAAGGTATCCGGGACCTGAAAAAAGAACAAAACAAAACGGTAGCCCTTGAGGACAAGATTAAAATGAAAGAAGGAGAATTAACCGCTTATACACTCAACTTTGTGCAAAAGAATGAACTTCTCTCTGATGTAAAATCTTCACTCGCTGAGCTACGGCAAGGCGCTAACGCCGAGCAATTACGGAAGCTCAAGACTTTATCGCGACAAATTGATTCCACGGTCCGCATCGACGAAGACTGGGAAGACTTTCGCAAGCATTTTGAATCCGCACACCAGGGACTGATCAGTAATATTAAAAAAGAATATCCTTCCCTTACACAACACGATTTGCGACTCCTGGCGCTCATTAGGATTAACCTAAGTAGTAAAGAGATTGGTAGTATGCTCGGTATCGCATCGGATAGTGTGAAAACTGCCCGTTATCGCCTCCGCAAAAAGCTTCAACTTGATACTAAACAATCTCTTTTCGATTTTTTGATGCATTTTGAAAGCCAATCCATCTAAATCTTTGTAGAGCATCCAGTCTTTAAATAATTATTACGGAACAGTTCTAAGCTCTATTCCTTCCTTAAGTACCATTTTTATAAATTATTCATTTGTTAGCCTGTCTACTAGATTTCTGATTTTAAATTATTGATAATCATTTTGTTATGATTTTTTCAGCATGGCTTGTCTACGCGACTATCCTACCTGTCTACCTTAAATCTTCCCGATTTTAGGAGCTGTCTACTTTGACTATACTCCGAAAAATTGCTCCTCGCTGTACATCCCTTCATCTTTGTTTCAGTAACTCCAAAAAACCAAAAATTGAAAAATTAAAACCTATATATCTATGTCAAAATCATTCAATTTGTATTCAGTTTTAAGATTGTTACTCCATTCAAGTAGCCTCTCAATGTTACTTTTAAGTACACTCTTTTATGCCTCTTGTACATTTGATAAAGAAGAAGAATTGAACGATTGTAGTTTGTTTCTGAATGCTACAATCTCAGAAGTTGCCGCCAGTCGATGTAATCAATCCACCGGCTCATTTTTAGTGAAAACAGAATTTGATCCGGCCTTTGAAGGAGTAGTTAGCTACCGTATCAATAACGGTTCATTGCAAACTGATCCTCGTTTTGAAAATCTATCCGCAGGAGTTTATGCAGTAGAAGCAGTAGTTGATGAGGAATGCTTTCGAACCCTTTCGGTAACGATCCAAAATGAAGATGGATTAGGCATCAGTCTTGACCTAACGGAGTCTGATTGTGGAACAGCTACCGGAAAGATTAATATTCAGGCCAATAACAGCGTCGGAACGCTAACTTTCAAACTAGATGGTGGAGCCGAAGTTTCCAATTCCGAATTCAGCAATTTATCTCCCGGAACTTATCAGATTACCGTTGCTGATGATAACTGTGAAATTCAGCAGGAAGTAATTATCAAATCCAATGTCACTTTGGCTGTGATAAAGGATATCACTGACAGTAATTGCGCGACAGCGGCCTGTCACGGTGGAAGTGTCGATCCCGACATGAGAGAAGAAGATAATATCATCAGTTTTGCTAACCGTATCCGCGCCAGGACTTCTGAAGGAACGATGCCGCCAAGCAGCACCGGGAATGAGTTAGATGAAGAAACGATTGAAACCATCGCTTGCTGGGCTAATGACCTGGAATAATTAATCAGATCACATAATTAGTTTTCCATACCAAAAAATAAAAATCATGCGAAAAGAAAATATGCTAAAGGCACTGATAATTTTTCTCAACGTTGTACTCGTAATATTTGAGTTTGGCTGTGCCGGACAAAGTGTCGAACAACAAATGGTAGATCATCATCTTCAGGCTACTCAGTTGTACCAGGATTTTAATCAGGATGAAGCAGCGAGTAATCAAAAATACGTCGGCAAAATCTTAGAAGTCATAGGGACGGTGAACAGAGTAGCTCCTGACGGAGATGAAAAAGTGCTATTGGTCCTGGATACTAATGCAGATGGTGAAGTGCATTGCCAATTAAACGCTTCAGCACATACAGATTTAACAAAAATTCCGATTGGAGAAACCATAAAAGTGAAAGGGACCTGCTCCGGTTTTTTATTAGATGTAATGCTCGACGACTGTATCATTATTAAATCATAATCAAAAATATATAACCGATGAAACGTATTCTTTTTAGTTTTTTGGCAATATGCCTTTGCGTAAGTTTTGTTTTTGGACAATCCAAAGTACTTACCAAATCAGGAGAAGCTCACTTTTATTCAAAAGCTCCTCTGGAAGATATTGAAGCTTCAAATGATAAAGTAGTGGCCATTATCGATTTCGATAAAAGCGAAATCGCAGTCAAAATTCTCATCAAAAAATTTGAGTTCAAGAAATCGCTGATGCAAGAGCATTTCAATGAAAACTACATGGAATCGGATCAATTTCCTTCTGCAACTTTTACTGGAAATTTGGAAGGGGCAGAGGGGCTTGATCTTCGAAAAGACGGCACCCATAATGTAACAGTTAAGGGAGATATTGAAATCCATGGTGTAAAACGGCCAATGGAAACCACAGCTGTCCTTGAAGTTAAAAATGGCAAATTACATGCTACGACGGAGTTCAAGGTAAAGACCGCTGATCACAAGATTAAAATCCCCAAGATCGTGGTGAAAAATATTGCTGAAGTTATCGATGTCAAATTATCATTTGAGTTCGAACTTCAGAATAGTTGATTTAGAAATATATTTCCCACGTGTCCGGTGCTGTATAAGCACCGGATTTTTAAAAATTCAAGAATGAAGACCAATCTAATCTTATTAATGCTCACGCTGGTGTTTAGTCTAAATGCGCAGTCACTTCTTGACGAACTCGAATCCCAGGAAGAGCCGATTATTGATTATGTCGAAGCAACCTTTAAAGGCAGTCGAATTATTAACGGTCACTCTGTCATCACTCGTAAAAAAGGAGCCTTCGAATTTTTGATTGCCCACCGCTTTGGTCGATTAAATACCGGAGCCTATGAATTGTTTGGAATCGATAATGCCAATGTTCGATTTGGCTTTGAATATGGCTTGGACGACCGATTGACCCTGGGTTTTGGTCGTAACTCCTTTGAAAAAACTTACGACGGATTCCTAAAGTGGGCCTTGTTACGTCAGCAAAAAGGAAAGCGGAATATTCCCGTTTCGGTAACCTGGTTTTCTAGCCTTGCCTGGAAAAGCTTACGTGATCCGGCAACGGATAAATTACCTGAATTTAGTACGACCTTAAGTTATGTTCATCAATTGTTTATAGCACAGAAAGTCAATAAAAACTTTAGCTGGCAGATTAGCCCATCCGTCGTTCATTTTAATTTTGTGGAGGCTGGTCAATCCAATGTTTTACCGCTTGTCGGACTGGCAGCTCGACACAAAATAGGACCTCGGATTTCGATTAATGCAGAATACTTTCTCCGACTGGCGGCGAGTGACGAACCTGCAACAAATTATAATCCCATTGCGATCGGGGTAGATATTGAGACCGGAGGACATGTCTTTCAACTCCAGTTGACTAATGCCCGATCAATGGTGGAAAAAGGATTTTTAAGAGAAACTACCGGAGACTTCTTTTCGGGAGACATACACTTTGGATTCAATCTTACTCGAGTATTTTAAACCTTAACCTGACGACTTAAGCAGATTAATTTATCCCCAAGGCTAATGGTTAATTCTTTTCTGCTGGAGTTACCAAAACCCGATAGGAGCGAATTTGTATTAACAAGTCCTTTCAATCGGGATAAAAACCAAATGAAATTATAAAGTTGATCCTTGTGACGCTGGACATTCTTCAGTACAAGGGTCAATTTTTTTTTATGCTAAGGTCGTTCCAGCGCTGATTTTTTACCCTGCTGCACTGTTTAAACAAATCCTTTGTTTACCTTTGCCCCTTTCCAAATTAAATTCTCATTATATGCAAATACTGGATGGTAAATTACTCTCCCAACAAATCATTGAAGAAATCAGTGTTGAGGTAAAAGAAATGGTGGAAGCTGGTCAGCGTGCACCGCATTTGGCTGCTGTTTTGGTGGGTGATGATCCTGCCAGTCAGGTTTATGTTCGAAACAAAGTAAGGTCCTGTGAAAAGGTAGGATTTGAATCTACGCTCATCCGAAAAGGATCTGATACAACGGAGGAAGAACTTTTAGAAATTGTTGAGCAATTAAATGAAGATCCTGCGATCGATGGGTTTATCGTACAGTTACCTTTGCCTAAGCATATCGATGAAGAAAAAGTGACCCTCGCAATCGACCCCAAAAAGGATGTCGATGGATTTCATCCGGTTAATTTTGGGCGTATGGCGCAGGGGCTTCCAGCTTACCTTTCTGCAACACCTTTTGGGATTCTGCAGATGCTTGATCGCTATAATATTGAGGTGTCCGGAAAAGATTGTGTCGTATTAGGAAGAAGTAACATCGTTGGTACACCGATTAGCATTCTACTTTCTCGTAAAGCAAGTCCTGGCAATGCTACGGTCACCCTTTGCCATAGTCGCACCAAAGACTTAAAAAGTCATTGCCTGAGAGCGGATATCTTGGTGGTTGCTTTAGGTATTCCTGAGTTTGTAAAAGGGGATATGGTCAAAGAAGGAGTGGTAATCATTGATGTAGGGATCAATCGGGTAGAAGATGCGACCGCGAAAAGAGGTTATCGCCTCAAGGGGGATGTTCAATATGAAGAAGTAGCGGCTAAAGCTTCTTTTATTACCCCGGTACCGGGAGGTGTTGGACCAATGACGGTAACCAGTTTGATCAAAAATACCTTACGTGCGGCGAAAGGTGAGGTTTATAAATAAATATGCTTACTTACCAGGTTTACTCCATTGAGACAACACCAGAGAATAGTGAAATCCTGATCGCTTTTCTTGGACAATTGCCTTTTGATTCCTTTCAGGAAACAGAGACCGGGCTCGAAGCTTATATTTCGAAGGACGAAGATCAGCGAGTAATTATTAATAAGCTGGAGGAACTGCAAGCGCAATTTGATTTTACCTTTCAAAGCCGTGAAATGGCACCTCAAAACTGGAATGCAGTTTGGGAGTCGAATTTTCAACCCATTCTGATTGGTGATTTCTGTGTAATTCGAGCAGATTTCCATGATGCGTTCCCAGATGTGGAGCATGAGATCATCATTAATCCCAAAATGGCCTTTGGAACGGGCCACCATGCTACCACTTTTATGGTCGTGGAACTGATGAAAGGACTCGATTTTGAGGGCACTAAGATTTTAGACTATGGTTGTGGTACCGGAATACTGGCGATTCTGGCGGCCCAATTGGGCGCGAAGGAAATTGAAGCGGTTGATATTGAGATAGAATCTTACGAAAATACCCTTGAAAACGCTCAAATTAACGGAATTAATCATATCAAAGCGATTCACGGCACGTTAAATGACATTAATACGACGGGCTTTGATATCATCCTTGCGAACATCAATCGCAACGTAATACTTGACAGCCTACCGACGTTATATGGACAGTTGCGGGAAAACGGAAAATTGATTGTTTCCGGATTTATCGAGAGAGATCTACCCATTTTGCTAAAAACCGCAACGAATCAGGGGTTTTTCCCGTTGAAAACAAAGCAAAAGGACACTTGGGTATCCATAATTTTCGAACGAAAATAAAAATCAACTGTCCCATTTTATTCATTAAAACCGATTTCTAAGATGAGAAATCATTTACTGTTGTGGTGTTTGCTATTTATTGGCATAGGAAATAGTGCCTTTGCGCAGCGATTAACCGAGTTTACAGCGACACCTAACGAATATATAAAGGAACTGGAGACTTTCATGACTGCAAGTAAGCGAGAGGTCATGGAAGATATCTTTAAAGCCTTCGAAAAACAATTCAAAGGGGGAGCCTTCTCAGAAGAAGAGTTTAAGACTATTCATCAGATGAGTAACGGAATGCTTACTCAGAAAATGAAAGCCAGCCCTTATTTTAGTGCCTATCTGGAGACGCTGACGATTATCAAGAAAGTGGAAAACGGAGAGCAACGATTCAAAGACTGGCACGAAGTCCTTTCTGCTATCCTTTCTAATATCGAAAATCGCAAACTTCGTCCTTTTCAGGATTACCTTGAATTTTCTAAAGAATTTTTTCTTTCTAAGGCCCTCCGCTCTTCGAGAAGTGGGGTCAGTTGGATGGCCATAGCTGATACTTTTTATATGGTATACGAAGAAGGTCAACCGATTATAAAATATGACGAGGTTGATTTAATTGGATTTCGTAAAGAGGATTCTATAAAAATTTATGAGACTTCAGGGGTATATTACCCAAGCGAAGGCGCATGGAAAGGGACCGGAGGTAAAGTGGCCTGGGATCGTTTTGGGTTGAAAGATTCGATCCATGTAATTTTGAGTGATTATGAAGTAGACTCAAAGAAAAGTATTTATGAAGCTAAAAATGTAGAACTTTTTTATCCCGAGCTTTTTCCTAATGGGTCAATTAATGGTTCTTTTTCTGATAAAATTGTTGCTTCCTCAAATGCTAAGGGAAATTCCTTTCCTAGATTTGAGTCAAGAGACAGTATTCTTGAAATTAGTAATATTGGAGGTGGTGTAGAGTATGTGGGCGGATTTCGATTGAATGGAACGACGGTTTATGGATATGGGCGACCTGAATTCAAAGCTAAAATTGCAGTTTATGACAATAGCAAGAAATTACTCTTTCGAGGTAATTCTGAGCTGTTTGTGATCCGTAAGGGAGATCAGATTGGAGGAGAGCAAGTAGAGACTACGCTTTTTTTCGATCAGGATTCTTTATATCACCCATCGGTTAACCTAAAATTCACGATTGCGGATAAAGAATTAAACTTATTCAGAGGAGATCGGGCGAGTGATCGCAATCCATTTTATAATTCTCTGCACAAGGTAAATATTGACGTCGAAAATATTGACTGGTATATTGAGCAGGACTCAGTAGTTTTTGGTCAGACTGGAGTTGGTTTCGCCAAAAAGAAAAAAACAGTAGCTTTCGAGTCTTTCAAATACTTTGAAGAGTCTGATTACAATCGCTTACAAAATATCTCAAGTACGAATCCCATTGCAGCAATTAAAGTTTATGCTGACGAACAAGGGCCATTAATAAGTGCCGGTAACCTCGCCAAAAAATTAAATCCCCGTTTTGAAGCATCTAGTATCCAAAGTTTGCTTTATGATTTGGTAGCTAAAGGGTTTGTCAATTACGATAGCGAAAAAGAATTAGTCTTTGTTAAAGATAAAGTCTTTCATTATGCAGACGCCAAGCAAGGAAAAGTAGATTATGACTTCCTCAAGATTCAATCTAAATCGGATAGTACTAATGCTGTAATGTCACTTAAGGATTACAAAATAAATGCAACGGGAGTAAGCTCAATCGAATTTAGTAAGATTCAAAGAGTTGGCATTCGACCATTTTTCAATAAAGTTACCTTGAAGCGCAATCGGAACCTGGATTTTGATGGAAGAGTGTTTGCTGGTTTTGCTCAAATCGAAGGAAAGGATTTCGAATACGATTATGACAAAAACCATATTGTCATGGACTCTGTCCGATACCTCGATATCTTTTTACCGACAGGAGCAGTAAGTCAAGAAGGAATTCCCGAAGCGAGGTCAATGGGCTCACGTATTGAACATTCTACCGGAGTGCTATTGATTGACGCACCTTCAAATAAATCAGGTGTAGATGATATTCCTATCTTCCCTTCTTATCAAAGTAAGGGACCATCCTATGTGTTTTATGATTATAAAGGAACACAGGGAGGAGGATATGATAGAGACTCTTTTTATTTTGAATTAGATAAATTTAGCTTCAATAATCTGGATAATTTTACAAAGGAAGATGTTTCTTTTGAAGGGAAAATTGTTTCTGGTGGAATCTTTCCGGATTTTGAAGAAACATTAGTATTGCAGGAAGATGAGTCGCTTGGTTTTACTAGTGAAAAACCAAAAGAAGGATTCCCAACCTATGATGGTAAAGGGAATTATGTCGGAGAAGTAAGCCTTAGTAATGAGGGATTTCTGGGTAAAGGAACCTTGTCGTATTTGACAGCGGATGTTAACTCTGAGGATATCGTTTTCAAGCCTGATCAAATGCTTGCAACCGCAGATCGCTTTGAGCTTAAAGAAGATCAGGGAGAAGTAAAAATACCTCAGGCACTTGGACTGGATGTAAGTATAGACTGGAAGCCGAAACAGGATTCCATGTACGTGAGCACCAAAGAAAAAGCATTTGAAATCTTTAAGGATAATAACCATACGCTTGATGGAAAACTGATCCTTACTCCTGACGGATTGAGAGGAAGAGGATTATTCGATTGGGATAAAGGCCGTCTGGAATCAGAACTGATTTCGTTTGGCGTATTCTCCGCAGAATCGGATACCGCTAATATTCGAATTAAGACCTTAGGGGAAGATGCGCTGGCTTTGAATACGAATAATGTAAATGCTAAATTAGACTTTACTAGTCAGATTGGAGAAATTAAAGCAAATGCTAATGATGTAGAAACGGTCATGCCTTTCAATCAGTATTCAACAACCCTCAATGAGTATGATTGGAATATGAAAGACGACCTGGTGGTCTTTACCAGTTCGGATGGTAGCTTTGGTACTTTTACTTCAATTCATCCGGATCAGGATTCTCTGGTTTTCAAAGGCAAAGAAGCATCTTATGAGTTAAAGACTAACGTGCTAAACATTGGTGGAGTAGAACGGATTCAGACTTGTGATGCTTTCATTTACCTGGATGATGGAAAGGTGGAAGTATCCAAAGGTGCAAGGATGTCTAAACTCGAGAATGCAAAGATTGTTGCGAATACAGAAAATAAATACCATGTCATCAACAGAGCTACTGTCGAGATATTGGGAAAGAAAGATTATCGTGCAAATGGTTATTACGAGTATAATATAGGTGACCGTAAGCAGGAGATTTTATTTGCAGATATTATTGGTACTCGTGTAGGTAAAGGTAAACGAAGTGAAAAGAAAACAGCCACGAAAGCTGCAGGAGATGTAAAAGAAGAAGATAATTTTTATATCGACCATAAGACGGAATACAGAGGCCGGATCAGCCTTAATGCGGAGTCTAAAAATCTCAATTTTGATGGTTATGCCCGATTGGATGCTCCAAATATGCCTCGTAGAAACTGGTTCTCTGTTAAATTCGAAGGCGATAAAAATGATCTAGCGATTGTTTATGAAGTGCCAAAAAATTACTTAGGGGACCCCCTAAGGAATGGCATCTTTGTCAGTAAAACTTCTGCCAAAATTTACCCAAGCATCATGCAGCCTTTGTATGTTCGAAAAGATCGGATGATCTTCGAAGCCAGAGGAGATAATGGTTATGGGATTTTCAAGTATGATAAAAAAGATGATCGATTTATTTTTGGTGATTCTTTGTTGATGAGAGAAGGTGGCTTGAGAGGCAACCAAATGGTCTATGCTAATACAAATAGCAAGATCATGGCAAAAGGGAAAATGAATATTGGTGAAGGCTTAGATTATTTAAGTGTGACGGCAGCTGGTCGCCTCGAAACAACTTTCCCTGCCGAACCCGTAGAGGAAACAAGCTTTCCTGAGCCAGGTGATACCAAAGTCGCTTTCGAAATAATGGCTGGAATTGATGCTATTATACCTGAGAAATTGCTTCGGATTATGGCAGTGGATATTCAGGCCAGTAGTTTTGATGCCAGGGTAGTTGACTATCTGAATGATCCTACATTCTATGAAGAGGCTTTGGCAGAATTTATCCCGGCGGGTAAAGACTTTGATTCAGCGGCGAAAAAACTTAAAAACGTTGGGCTGGACCTGCCCAATAAATACGATAAATACGAATTATTCTTTAGCTACCTGCCTATGGAATGGAATCCGGAATTACAGTCCTTAGTAAATTCAAAAGACAAAGTAGGCGTTGGTAGCATTAATGGTGAAGTAATCAACCGGATGCTGGAGGCTTATGTTGAATTCAAGATGCCTACAAATTTGGATGATCGTTTGTATGTCTATATTAAATCTCCCTCCGGAAATTATTACTTCTTTGGATATAAGCAGGGGATTATGAACTGTGTTTCTAATAATCCAAAGTTTAACGACACCGTTGCAGACCTAAAAAAGAAAGAAAAGCAATTTAAGATGGACGATGGCCAGTTTTATGAGATCGCGCTCGTTGAACCGGGTACCGCCCAAATGTTCGTCAACCGTGTCCGTGCAGCTAAAGAAAATCAATAATCTCTAATGATCTTCGAATAAACTCAGGGGTATTCTAATATTGGCTGTTAAATAATGATTGAGCGTTTTATACACTAAATCACTATTTAACAGCCTTTCTTCTCTTTTATGGTAAAATCTACCACACTTCTAATCTAACATTAGCTCCAAACTACGTTTTGTACTGCTTTTGGTACGATTTTCGCAATTTTTCAATAATTGGAGTAGGAAAGTTGTGTTTATACGTATTATAAAAAAAGCACATTTAATCTAGTTCTGATAATCAGTAAGTTAGGTTTTTCCACTCCGGATTCGATAATGAACAGTAAAGAATTTGGAAATCTACTATCGGTGAACACCCATTACCATTAGATTTTCATAACCATTTAACCAGGACCCTTCCTATCTGATATGAAAAAGGAACTCTACATTTTACCCCTTGTATGTCTTGCATTATGTTTTTCGCTCATAAGCCCTCTTATAGCGCAAGATAATATCCAGGTGGATTTTGCCAGCCCGGCTACGGTCCCTGATTTTCTTAATGTTTGTGGCGATACGGATACAGAGGTTGTTCGAGTTAGCGTCGATGGATTAGACCCCGCCGTACGGACAGGTATAACTGCTACTGCTCATCTATTTGAAGGTGTTGAGTTTGTTAGTTTTGATATTGCCGGATCTTCTCCAACTGTTAGCTTAGTTGATGATACTGATGCTAATAACCCAATTTTTTCAATTGTTGAACTTGATCCCTTTGGGACTTCTTTCGTTGATATAGCCTTTACCGTTAGAGCGACTTGTGGATATCTGGATACGATTAGTGCGAATAATGCAGCTTCCGTATTAGATACCTGGGAGTTTACTTATGACATGGGAGCCAGTTTAGGTTTAAATGAGTTTGATGATAATGTAGAATATCGAGATGCATTTGCAATACCTTCTTTTACGATAAGTGAAGTCAATACATTTGGTGCTGCCAGAGTAGGAGATTGCTATTCGAGAGATATTGTAACGACCAATAGTGGTCTGGATGGTTTTGTGGATACCCTTGTATACACCAACTTGCAAGGCCCGGGTGTTTATGTTGAATCTATCCTGGTTAATGGAGTACCGGTAACAATGAATAAGGTTGTAAATGGAACCGATACGCTAATTACAGTACTCATTGATGGTGTTCAATTTGTAAATAATACTGTGGGGGGTGGTCCTGGAGACGGAGATGTCTTTCTTGACCCTAACGAAACGGTTACCATTACAGAGAATATATGTGTCCTGGATTGTTTTGATTCACGGGCCAGCTCACATGGCGTTTCCTGGGGGTGTGATGGGATCTTCTGTAATACGACGACAGTTGATGCATTTGCGGATATCGGACTTGGTACTGCTAATTTGCTATTCAATGACGCCGGAAGTTTACCAAATATCAACACCGGTTATTGCCAAAATGGGCAATCCACTGTAACATTTACCAATGATGGATTAGAAGTTGACCCTGGTTTTGCAACGATGATTGATGTTACCACAGGTATCGGACTTGGTGGAGCGTTTGAATTGATGAATTCAGGTTTTGAGATTACCGCTATTCGAATTGCTGGTGTAGACATCCCTGTACCCGAAACCTTAGTTGACCTGGATAGTAATGCACTGTTTACCACTGACCCAGATGGTGTTGGTGGATTAACAGATTTTGATGGAGACGGATACTTCGATGACCTTCCTCTGAATGAGTCTATTGAGATTTCTGTTTTTTTTAATTTCGACTGTTCTATAGCACAGGACCCAGGCTCTGATATGACTTGTGCAAATAGTTTTTCTACTTCCTTTAATGCACGAATAGATCATACTGATGCTTGTGGTGACCGAATCATTCGGCTGGAGACCAGCTACTTCCGACCATCAAATACTCGTTCAGAAGTTGAAAATTTTACAGATACAGATGCTTTTAATTTAACGGATACCTTTTATGTCACTCATACACAAACTCGAGGAGTACGCTTTTTTGAGAAAAGCTGTTCAGGTGGGGAGCAATTATTGGTTACAGTAGTGCTACCTCCTGGTGTAAGTATTCTGGATGATGCTACAGAAGTAATCCGAAATGAAGCTACATCATATCCTTTGATTAGCAATACAATGAGTAATGATACGGCCTTCTTGGTCTTTGATGCTTCTGTATTAAGTTTTATAAATGGAGATTATGAAGTAATCCTTGGGATGTTGGCAGATTGTACAGCACCTTTGGGGCCAACTAATTTCCCTACTGAATTTGCACATTATTGTCCGGACTGTGATTGTAAACACATCTGGTTTTGTGGAGATTTGGACGGGCCGCAATTACACTCAACGGATCCGCCTTGTCCACCAGTACCTTGTCCAATAGGTCTACGTACCACCGAGTTTGATGTTAATCGTACTACTTTTGGTTACACCGATGAAACGTGGACCACGGCATATAATCCTGATTCTGCGAACACCAAAGTCGCAATCTCCTGTGATTCAGTAGAGATGAAAATCCTAAATGTTGTTGGTGATACACCCGTTACTGATAGCCTGGGGATGGTCATTACATATAATAATGTAGATGGATCATTAAGCACAGACGAGACCTTCTTGTTTGGCTTAGGATATTTAAGAATTGTCAGTGGTGGTACAGAATATAACTGCACAGTAGATACTTCGATTGTTGATGTAGTAAGTGTAGATAGTATCAAAACCTTGACTTTTGATTTAGACCCTTGTCTCACTGGTTTAGGAATTACCTTAAGCCCTGGGGATACGGTAGAGTTCAGAGCTAATTTTACATTGAACCCTGACGGTCCTTACCCCGCACAATTTAGAAGAGTACAAAACCTTAGAGGTTATGGATTTGCTCGCTTTGATGGTGTCGATGAGAGCTGTGATAACTTTGGAGATATCATCACAATTGCAAAAAATCAAACGGTATTTAATATTCCTTCTTCAAGTTCCTTCCCGGAAGGATGTCAGGAAACATTCTTAAATTATCAATTAATTACCGTAAATAACGGATTCATTGATTACTTCGGTAATGAGTATCGACAAGCTATTGGAGTTGATTCTCTGATTATCCAGTTTGATACTACGATTTTTGAAGCATACGATGTATTTGAACCGCAAGTAGCGTTCCCGGGACACCCTGTTCATGGTAATAACTACTACGCTGTTCCACCTTTTACAGATTTTCCGGATGGCCGTTATGTCGTCCATTTTGATACGCTGGCACAAGTACCTGCTTTGAATAATGTTAGTTCTTATTCCTTTAGTTTCCGAATTCGAACGATACCTAATTGTAAAACGATGTTTGCAAGTAGCAATGCGAACAATACCTATAATATGGATCCTGAAATCTTTTTCATCGATCGGTATTATGCAACGGATATAGGTGACGGGAGTTGTGCGGATGTAAGAAATGAGGCATTAGATAATGATATCGTGTATGATGAGCCACCGAGCTTTAACTTTTCTTATGTATCCAGTCCAAACTATAATCTGGCAGCGGATACTGCAGAATGGGTAGTCCAGCATTGTAATACTTCCTTTACTGCTGATGCAGGATTAACCTGGATCGCAATTGAAGACTCTACCAATGCTATCGAAGTCGTTAGTATTGAAGACATTAGTGATCCGATGAATCCGGTCAGTTTAACCTTTAATAATTATGGCGGGATTGGATCAAATACTTTTGCATTTGCTCCTGGAGTAACGCGAGGTGACGGATCAACGCCTATCTCAGATGTATGTAATACAATTAGAATAAAAGCTGTAGTAAATATATGTGGGGTTACAGATTTTCACACTAAGGTTGGATGGAACTGTGTCGCTTATACAGATCCGCTCTGGAATCCTGAAGATAATCCGCCTTGTGATGATTTGGTTTTACCTTTACGAGTAACTACCCTTGATCCGTTTTTGGATGCAAATATCATCGAGCAGCCAGCGACGAATCCTGAAATCTGTGATACCAGCACCATTGCGATTCTGGTTCGTAACACAAATCAAGGAAATGCTTATGATGTTGTTACACAATTATTATTACCATTTGAAGGAGCAGAGATTGTTTCGGGAAGTGTTGAATTTGCCTATCCTTCAAGTGCAGCTTTTGTACCCGTAGCAACTGATCCTACGTTTACAGGAACCTCTCCTCGTGGAAGAATATTCCAATACGATAATTTTGCTCCCTTGAATGCTTTCCTTGACGGAAATGGACTCCCTGGATTTAATCCGGTATCTCCGACGGATAGTAATGAGTTTGTTATTCGATATCGGTTCGTTACGGACTGTGAGTTTACAAGCGGATCTATCTTATATTATCAATTACAAGGTCTGAAAGGATGTGGAGATTCGACAAATTTTGAAACAGGAGAAACCCTACCGATTTTTATAAACGGTGCAGACCCCGGATTATCGAAAATATTTGATGTCAGATTCGAAGAGGGCAGTGTGTTGAATCCGGGAGGATCATCGACCGTAGTGATTACGGCAACTAACCTCACGACTACTCCAACAGATACAACGGATAAAGTGATGCTAAGTATTCCGCTGAATATGGAGTATCAAATCGGATCATCACTAGTGATCTCGCCACCAACCTGGACGATTACTGAACCGAGCCGGGATACCGTTAGCGGTTTTGAGCAATTATATTGGTGTATGCCAGCAGGCTTATTACAAGATGACAGCCTGAGTTTTCAAATTACTTTGAACTCACCCACCTTTGATTGTGCGATAGATAGTGTTGATCTTGGATTGATTACCATTTTACAACAGGACCTTACCTGTGCAGCGACCATGACTACTTGTAATGTTGACGCGGTTACTTCTTCGAACAACGGGGCGATGAGTTCCTTAGCTGTCAATCAGCAAACCTTAGATGTTACCCTGACGGGCATCAGTAGTTTCTGTGCAAGTTCGACAGAAGAACAAGTGACGGTGGATGGTATTATTACTAATCTGGGGAATGACTTTATGGCTCCAAACTTTACAGTAAGGTATTATCACGATCAGGATAATAGTGGTGGTCTGACTCCGGGAGATCCTGAATTAATCAATTTTATTGAAACGGGACCGATCCTTTCAGGAGCTGCTCAAGCTTTCCAGCATACCTTCACCGTTAACTCAGCGAATGTATGTAGCATCATTGGTTTGATAGACACCGTCGGACTGGACCTTTGTGATGATGCAGCTTTTTTAATTGATGATGTTCAATTATTAAATGCTGGCGCTGATGTATTACTTTGTGAAACAACTCCAACTACTGTTTCTGCAAATTTAGGAGATGCTTCCTGTGCAGGTATGGTTGGATATACCTATCAATGGTTTGCAGTTGCTCCGGCGAATATTGCGGATTTAGATGATCCGACAAGTGCAACACCTACATTTAGCTTCAACTTTGATGGAGTCACTGAAGATACTTTACAATACTATGTAGAGACTACTCGCCCGGGATGTTTTGCAGTGTCCAGAGATACTGTGCAAATTATTTTAGGAGCAGGAGTAATAGTAGATTTAGGAAATGATATTACTATTCCAAATGGT
This sequence comes from Saprospiraceae bacterium, assembly GCA_020631105.1. Classification (GTDB taxonomy): domain Bacteria; phylum Bacteroidota; class Bacteroidia; order Chitinophagales; family Saprospiraceae; genus JAHDHW01. The sequence continues at coordinate 22,992 of JAHDHW010000034.1, forward strand.
AGTTCCGTTATCCTAAATGCAAATGCCTTAGGAGGCACAATGCCATATACCTATTCATGGGCACCTGCCGCTACCTTGGATGATGCTAGCGCATCGCAGCCAGTAGCGACGCCAATACAAGATACGACTCAATATTTTGTGACCGTAACAACGGCTACCGGATGTACCGCTATAGATTCTGTTAGAGTGATTTGGGATACAGCGACACCATGTACTATACCTTTGACTAGTGTTACTGTTAGCGAAGCAACCTGTGGTAATATGGATGGAGATATTACACTTCACCTTGGCGGTCTTGAAAGTGGATATCAATACGACTGGACACCTGACGTAGGAAGCGTGATCGGAGATGGAAATCAGCGAGCAAATCTACCTGCTGGAGGATATACTGTATTGATTACTGACCTTAGTGACCCAACTTGTAATACTTCAATAGATATACTACTGCAAAATAGTGATGGACCTACGGCAACGGTTGATGTCACCGCAGCGGACTGTGGTCAGGCAAATGGAACGGCTAATTTATTGCCGGCTACATTTAATTACCTATGGCCGGATAATTCAACGGCAAATAATCGATTAGACTTAGCTGCCGGAACCTACTTTGTCACCTTAACGGATCCTGCGGATCCTGCTTGTCCAAATGTAGTGGAAGTCGTAATAGAGGAAGCGGTTAATTTGATGGCTACCCTTACTGTTGTGAATACACCTGATTGCGGAATGTCAAATGGCGAGGTTTCAATAAACGTTACTGGAGGTGTTGGACCTTACGGATTCAGTTGGCCAGGTGGTACAAATACTCAAAGTAATATTAGTTCAGGAGTTTATACCGTAACTATTACGGATAACGGAGCACCTGGAGCATGTAGTTTTGAATATACTTTTGCGCTGGTGGATAATGTGCCGGGCGCTTTAATAAATATTACCGATACAACATCAGTAAGCTGTGCAGGTACAAGTACTGGAGGTATTACGTTTGATGTAACTTACGATGTTGCTTTTGTCGGTCCAGCAGATACAATTATTACTGATGGGGTGATAAGCTATGATAATATGAATTTGCCAGCAGGAGACTATTGCATCATCATAGAAGATGCAAATGGTTGTATTGCCGGTCAAGCTTGTTTTACCATTGAAACGCCTGATCCTTTATTATTTTGGTTTACAGTTACACCTGCTTGTGGAAGTGGTGGAAGTGTTGATCTTGAAGTGCAGGGAGGTACAGGACCATTTATAGTGGATTGGGGAATCATCCCTGGAGCAAATGACCCGGAAGATATTGCCAATCTTGCTCCTGGAGCTTATCCAGTAACGGTAACGGATGCGAATAACTGTGTATTAAGTGATTTTACAGAGATTGCACCTTGTGGTTGTGATATTCCATTAACAAGTGCGACGATAAGCGAAGCAAGCTGCGGAAATAATGATGGAGCGGTTACGCTACATCTGGGAGGACTGGAAGGAAACTATCAGTATGACTGGACTCCTGATTTGGGTACTCCAATCGGAGATGGAAATCAGCGAGTAAATATTCCTGCAGGAAGCTATACCGTTTTGATCACTGACTTGACAGATAATACTTGTACAAGTACAATTGATGTATTAGTTCAAAATAGTAATGGCCCAATGGCTACTCTGGCTGTTACCGCAGCGGATTGTGGTCAGACAAATGGGACCGCAACACTCTTGCCAGCGAATTTTGAATATTTATGGCCGGATAACACTACTGCAAGTAATCGTACAGATTTGGCAGCAGGAATTTATGTAGTTACGATTACTGATCCTGCCGATCCAAGTTGCGATAATTTCATAGAAGTAACTATTGACGAAAACGCAAATCTTAATGCTACTTTAAATGTGGTGTCTTTACCTGATTGTGGAATAGCTAATGGTTCGGTAAGTATTGATGTGACAGGAGGAGTAGGGCCTTATGGTTTTAGCTGGGCTGGTGGCACGAATACTCAAAATAATCTATCTTCTGGAGTTTATACTGTTACGATTACGGATCAGGGAGCTCCCGGGACTTGTGAATTTGAATATGTTTTTGCACTAGCGGATAATGTGGCTGGAGCTATTATTACAATCAATGATACTGCGGATGCTTTATGTGCAGCCGATGCAAATGGAGGCCTTAGTTTTGATGTTAGCTTTGATGTAAGTTTTGTTGGACCTGCTGATACTATCATAACAGACGGTACTTTCAATTATGAGAACGATATGCTTCCTGCGGGAGATTATTGTATACTGATATTGGATGCCAATGGATGTATTGCGGGACAAGAATGCTTTACCATTGAGGTGCCAGATCCTTTATTCTTCTGGTTTACAGTTACACCTGCTTGTGATAATGGTGGAACAGTTGACTTGGAGATAGAAGGTGGAACAGGGCCTTTTGTTATTGATTGGTTAGATGTCACTGGATCAGATGATCCGGAAGACTTAGCAGATCTGGCAGCAGGGGTATACCCATTAACGGTAACGGATGCTAATAATTGTACGCTAAGTGATTTTACAGAAATAGAACCTTGTGGATGTGAGCCACCGATGTTGAATTCTGTAATTGTGGTAGAAGCAACTTGTGGAAATACAGATGGTAGTGCCACGGTTCATATGACGGATAATGATAGTCTATATACTTATACCTGGTTACCGGATTTAGGATTTTCTTCTAGCTTAGGAAATAGTAAAGTGAACCTTCCAGCGGGAGGTTATACTGTAACTGTAGCAAGCATTGCTGACCCGACTTGTTTCTCTGAGGTACAAGTCTTGGTGACTAATTCTGATGGCCCTGAAGCAAGTGTAATTACGACACCTGCAACATGTCAGGCTGCGGATGGAACAGCTACTTTAACTCCGGCCGATTACTTATACGAATGGGCGGATGGAACAGAAGCGGCAATTAGAAATGATTTAATGGCGGGGGCTTACTTCGTCACTTTAACGGATACGATTAATGCACCAGATTGTCCAAATGTTATGCTTTTCTCTATTGAAGAAGATAATCCATTGACTGCTGAGCTGGTCGTAAACAATGAACCGGATTGTGGAGTAAGTAATGGTAGTGTAACGATAAATGTTAATAATGGAAGTGGCAATTATTCGTTTGCCTGGGAAGATGGCTTAACGAGTAACCTGTCAACCAGAACGGATTTATCTTCTGGTGTTTATAATGTAACGATTTCAGATAATGGACCATTAGGTTGTGCATTAGAATATAACTTTATCCTTCTTGATAATGTAGGGACAGCAACGCTGACTATACTCGATACGATAGATGTTAGTTGTGCAGATGCAGCAGATGGAGGTGTACTTTATGATGTCAACTATCTGCCAGCCTTTAATGCGCCTGCGGATACTATAATTTCTGATGGAGTAAATACTTACGAAAACGGCAGCCTGCCTGTTGGAGATTACTGTATCTATATTGTGGATGCCGGAGGGTGTTTGGTGGCAGGAAACTGCTTCGAAGTAACAGAACCGGACCCAATGGATCTGTATATAGTAATTGCTCCGGCCTGTGATAGTCTTGGATGTGCAGATGTAACTGTGAATGGTGGAACAGCACCTTTTAATTATGACTGGGAGCACTTAAGTGGAACGAATGATCCATCCAGCATTTGTCAATTAACTGATAGCACTTATCAAATTACGGTAACGGATGCTAATGGTTGTGTGATTTCGGAAGAAGAAGTGGTCGTCCCTGCATGTTCGGATGAATGTGAGTTCTTCGGCGGTTTGGATTCTTTATTAGTTGAAGCACCAAATTGTCAGAGTAGGGCAGATATTTGCATTAACTTTCCGCTACAAGAAGTATTAAACCTGGAAATCCTGGATAATGGAATTCCATATGATATGACCGTCACGGGTTGTGATTTTGATTCGCTGGTCGTCTACGCTTACTCTGAATTATTCGGACAGGGCGATTTAGGACCTTACGAAGTAATTAGCTGGACGGTTAATGATAGCACCTTTAGTGGAGAGTTCATGGACATTCCGGCTTTGGTGGATTCTATGAATACCTGGGATCCAATGGGTAACTGGAGTATTGCGTCAGTTGGACAGTTTGTAACAGGAGGAAGTGCCAGTTCGACTTACAGTTCGATCCTGATTGATGCGATCAACTTTGGAACGGTTTCAGAATTGGGTGTAAACTTCAGTGCAGTACCGAATGGTTTCCAATTATTATTGGAGCCTGGCGATCATGAAGTAGTTATTATCGATATGAGTAGCGGATGTTCGGATACTTTGTCGGTAACGGTGACTTGTGCGGACGATTACAGCGTTTGTGTAAATGGCGAAGGTACCTTCTGTGTAGATGAAAGTACACTAAACCTAAGTGGGGCGGTAAGCTCTATGGTTAATATTTGTCCAGAATTATCTGATGGTTCTGTTGATTTCGTTTATGATCCAGCCAACCTATGCGTTGATTATACCGGAGTATCTTTTGGAGCCGATACGACTTGTATTCAGTTTTGTGATGCGGCCGGAATATGTGATACGATACAGTTAATAGTTACGGTAGACTCTTGTGTAGATAATACACTGCATAATGTTAAGGATTCGATCTTTATCAATCAAACGGTTGTGTATTGCCCTGATTCTACTAACCTACCGGGGAATATTATTTCAATAGATAATTACTGCGATGATTTATCGCAAGGATATGTGGATTTCTTTATAGATCCAATTACGAATTGTGTGGAATATACAGGTTTGGATATCGGTGTAGATACTGCCTGTATTGTAGTCTGCGATGATCTTGGATTCTGTGATACAACGCTATTCTGTGTGGCAGTAATTGAATTCTTTGGGGAGCCGGTTGTCACCCCAGATACTTTGTGTACCCCTGAAGGGACGCCTATTGTGATCAATGCCTTGGATAATGATACCTTATATGGAGGAATCGATACTATGTATTTGTTAAATACGCCAAGTTGGGGGACCGCAACCCTGAACCTTGATGGTTCCATAACCTATAATGCGAATGAACAGGTGTGTGAACGAACGGATTCCTTCCAGTATGTGGTTTGTACGCCAACAGGCTGTGATACCGCAAATATTGAGGTCTGTATTGAATGTGTTGATATCGTCATCTTTACTGCTGTTTCGCCGAATGGTGATGGCTTTAATGATGTATTCTATATAGCGAATATTGAAGAGTATCCGGATAATAATCTGAAGATATTCAATCGATGGGGTAATAAGGTCTATGAGATGGATAGCTATAAAAATCAATGGCGGGGTACCTGGAACGGAAACAGAGACCTTCCTGACGGAACCTATTATTACTTGTTAGAATTAAACGATGAAGCGAATAGGGTCTTCAAGGGATATCTGGAGATATACCGATAAAGATATCTGATTCGTAAGAAACAAATAATTATAACTCAAAAGCGACTATTCGAAAGAATGGTCGTTTTTGTTTGTAGTAATGTCTAAGATAAGTTATGAATGGAGTTTAGGGAGAAACGAGCAGTTGGAAGGTAGAAGTGTTAGTAGAAGGAGAAGATTTACTTTTCAGTATTTTTATCTTTTAGCATGGAGATCAATTCGTCATTTTCAAATAGCATATATCGATCTTCAGACAATAAATCATAGATTCGACTGACATTTGATGTTCGTAGCTCAGTACGCATGGTAAGGAGTAAATTAGTTGTTTTACTATAAAGCTCTATTAAAGAGAATATCTCTTCTTCGTGATTGTTTAATAAAATATCCTCCTTAAATTCAGATGATTTTGAGTAGATATCCGGAGGATAATCTTCGTCTTCTATGATGGATGATAGATGATGGGTCTTAATCAATGTGTCAGTGCGATGCTTGACAAATTGCAGCTTTGTATCAATGATACCGAGGATTAACTCGACAAAAGCTTTGTGGTCGTTTAGACTTTCAGGGATGTACTTAATGAAACTATTCACATTTTAGGATTTAAAATATAAATAGTTTTGGCTGATTATGTATAATTCGTTATGCTTTTAAACATGGGTACTTACAAAAAAGCAAATAGCGTGCTAGGCTTGGTTATTTTTTACAATTTACCCAGGGTCTTAACATTCTCAAATATTAGGGCAAAAATTAAATTATGGATTATTTTGATCTTTAATGCGCTGTTTTTATTGATGTTGACCTCAGCGGGGATCAGCGGAAGTAATGTTCGTCAGCGAATAAAAAAATAAAAATAAAATCCAGGCTTAGACAAGGTAATTAGCTCAAAACAATCAAAGCTTTCCGTTGTTCTACTCTTTTATCAGAAATAACTCAACAACTTACCCTAGATAATATGAAAGATATCACAACATTAGGTGCACTCAAGAAAAGTGGCTATAAATCTCGTACCATCAAAGAAGAGCTAAGAGAAAACCTGGTAAATCGATTACAAAAGAAAGAGAAGGTTTTTGATGGTATAATTGGATTTGATGATACTGTGATCCCTGATATGGAGCGAGCTATTCTATCTCGGCATAACATCTTGCTTTTGGGTTTGAGAGGGCAGGCGAAAACGAGAATTGCACGGATGATGATTCATCTTTTGGATGAGTATATGCCGATTGTTGGTGGAAGTGAACTGAACGATGATCCTTTGAATCCAATCTCCCGATATGCGACTGATCTGATTGCTGAAAAAGGGGATGATACACCGATTGAGTGGGTACACAGGGATGAGCGTTATGTAGAGAAATTGGCAACGCCTGATGTTAGTATCGCTGATTTGGTAGGAGATGTTGATCCGATTAAAGCAGCCTCGATGAAATTAGCATATTCAGACGAGCGGGTGATTCACTTTGGGTTAATTCCCCGATCACACCGGTCCATTTTTGTGATCAATGAATTACCAGATTTGCAGGCCCGAATTCAAGTATCCTTGTTCAATATATTACAGGAAGGAGATATGCAGATCCGTGGTTTTAAGCTACGCTTACCTTTGGATATACAATTCGTATTTACTGCTAATCCAGAGGATTATACCAATCGGGGGAGCATTATTACTCCATTAAAAGACCGGATCGAAAGCCAAATCCTTACGCATTATCCAAAAACGGTAGAGATAGCGAGAAAAATTACGGAGCAGGAGGCCAAACTTCCGGAAGCACAATCTAAGGCTATTCATTTTTCAGAAACCTTAAAAGTGTTACTAGAGCAGATTGTTTTTGAGGCTCGGGATAGTGAGTTTATTGATGAGAAAAGTGGTGTATCTGCTCGATTGAGTATTTCAGGTTACGAAAATCTGGTGAGTACCGCAGAACGCAGGATGTTACTGAATAAAGAAAAATCGACTACCGTTCGAATTACAGATTTCTGGGGAATGGTCCCTGCGATTACAGGGAAAGTAGAATTGGTATACGAAGGAGAGCAGGAAGGACCTTATGCGGTAGCTTTATCTCTGTTATCGACTTCGTTGAAGAAAGAGTTTTTAGATCATTTTCCAAATCCAGATAAGCTGAAAAAGGGAAGAGAGCGTGATCCTTATGGAACGATTCGAGCGTGGTTTAGCGGTGGAAACACTATAAATCTGATGAATGATTCGAGTGATAAAGATTACAAGAAAGCACTGGACAAAGTAGCTGGACTCGCAAAGCTGGTAGAAGGAGCTAATATCGATGCTGAAGACCGTTATTTGTATATGGAACTGGTTCTGTTTGGTTTGACAGAGTTCAATATTATCTCTAAGGATATTGTCGATTCTACTTTTAGCTTTAAGGATATGCTGGCCAATATGTTTGACGATGAGGATGATTTTGGTGGCTTTGGCGGGAATTGATTACATTTGGGTAGATGTTACTAACAATCAACCCGGATAACCCACACGACAGAAAAGTTAATCAAGTCGTCGATATCCTCCGATCAGGAGGGGTCATTATTTATCCTACGGATACAATCTATGGCTTAGGTTGTGATATCTATTCAAAAAAGGCAATCGAACGTATCATCAGATTGCGTAAGCTTGACCCAAGAAAAGCGAACCTGACGATTATCTGTAAAGATATCAGTCAGTTGGCGGAATATACTCAACAGATTGATAATCAAAATTTTAAACTGTTAAAGCGTAATCTCCCCGGGCCTTTTACGTTTATTCTAAAGTCAAGCCGTAAATTACCTAAGACCTTTGATAATCGTAGGAAAACACTGGGCTTAAGGATACCTGATAATCCAATTGCCCTTGCCATCATTGAAGAATTGGGCAACCCCGTACTTTCGATCTCCCTAAAATCATCAGATGATGTTACAGAGTATCTGACCGATCCTTACGAAATTCATGAAATTTATGAAAAGCAGGTTGATGTCGTAGTGGATGGCGGCATTGGGAAAAATGAGCCATCAACCGTAGTTGACCTTTCAAATGGAGCGATAGATATTATCCGAGAAGGCATACAGGAATTAATTCTCTGATCTCTTTTGCTTTATTACTGACATAATTTGCCTTGTACAGCATTATGTCCCTTTCCAATGTTCAATTTGACTATATTTGTGAGCTGAATACTATAACTATAACACAAATGATCAAAAGACTTTTACTTTCCCTTTCTTTTCTAATTACGTTGATGAGTTTGAGCTTTGCTCAGGGTACAATTCGTGGTAATGTATATGATAAAGAATCGGGAGAACCAATTATTTATGGGACAGTTGTACTGGCGGGAACTACTGTTGGTGCTAACACGGATATTGATGGTTTCTTCTCAATTACTGGTGTAGAGCCGGGAGACTATCGACTGGTAATGACCTATATCGGTTATGATAGTGTATCGATTGATGTTAAAGTTGTAGATAATGGTATCGTTTATAAGAGTATTTACCTTAGCAGTTCAGGGGTTCAGCTAGAAACCGTTCAGGTTTCGGCAGAGCGCCAAAAAGCAAAAACGGAAGTGAAAGTATCTTCTGTAACAGTTACTCCCAGACAGATTCGAGCCTTGCCTTCTACTGGTGGTGAACCGGATTTAGCTCAGTACTTACCAGTACTTCCCGGGGTGATTTTTACCGGGGATCAAGGAGGACAATTATACATTAGGGGTGGATCGCCTATCCAGAATCGAATACTCCTGGATGGTATGACGATCTATAATCCATTTCACTCTATTGGTTTCTTTTCTGTTTTTGAGACAGAAGCGATTCGAAGTGTAGATGTCCTGACCGGAGGATTTAATGCCGATCATGGTGGTCGAATCTCTGCAATCGTTGATATCAAGACCAGAGAAGGAAATAAGAAAAGGTTAGCAGGGGTAGCTTCTACTAATCCTTTTCAATCTAAATTATTATTGGAAGGGCCTATCAAAAAGCTCAAAGAGGGCGGAGGTAGTACTTCTTTTCTACTCACGGGTAAACACTCTTATATCAATGAAACTTCCAAGTTTTTGTACCCATATGCTGTGGATACTTCTTTATTCAATGTGGGAGCAGATACCAGCTTAGCTGCCGAAGACCTTGGCCTTCCTTTTAGCTTTACCGATCTATATGGTAAGCTTTCTTTTGTCTTTGCAAATGGTAGTAAGCTAAATCTCTTTGGGTTTAACTTTACAGATAAAGTGGATTACACTGGCTTTGCAGAGATTGGATGGAAGAATAATGGAGTAGGGGCGGACTTTACATTGATCCCTTCGACCTCGAATATGATCATTGGGGGTAAGTTTACCTATTCTAATTATGACGTTGAGTTGATTGAGCAGGATGGGAATCCTCGAACCAGTTCGATCAGTAACTTCTCCGTAGGATTGGACTTTACTTACTTTGGTGCCAATAATAGCGAGGTCAATTATGGTTTTGTGATTGATGGAATCAATACGGATTTTCAATTCCGTAATTTCTTAGGCTTAGATTTCCAGCAAGAGAGTTTTACAACGGAGCTCGCAGCTTTTGCGAAATTCAAATATAAATTAAATGATTTAATCATTGAGCCTGGTTTACGCTTACAATACTATGCTTCTCAATCTCAATTCCGTTTAGAACCACGGATTGGACTTAAGTATAATGCTACCGATCGATTACGATTCAAAGCAGCTGCCGGAACTTATTCACAAAACTTGATTAGTACCGTAAATGAGCGAGATGTAGTAAACTTGTTCGTAGGATTCCTTACCGGTCCTGAAGAAGCTATCTTCAAACCTGGTTCATCAGAGGAGACAGAAAATCGATTGCAAACTGCTTACCACGGTATCTTCGGAGTAGAGTATGATATCAGTGATAATGTCTCGCTGAATGTAGAGCCATACTACAAAGGATTTACTCAACTGATCAATATCAATAGAAATAAGATTGAACCTACTGACCCTAATTACTCTGCCGAAACGGGAGAAGCCTACGGTATTGACTTTTCCCTAAAACGAGAAACAGAGGATTTATATGTTTGGCTTACCTATTCTTTAGGTTATGTAAATCGGGATGATGGCGAACAAGTTTATCCTACTATTTTCGATCGTCGTCACAACGTAAATACTTTAGTTACTTATAGCTTTGGAGAAGGGAATCTTTGGGAAGCAAGTGGACGTTGGAACTTCGGTACTGGTTTTCCTTTTACACAAACCCAGGGATTCTACGAGATTATTAATTTTGACAACAGTATATCTACTGATGTGCTGAGTAATAATGGCGACTTATCCATTATTTATTCTAATGATCGTAATGGTGGACGCTTACCAGTTTACCACCGTTTTGATGTAAGTTTAAAGCGTACCTTTAAGTTTACGAAATACGCTAAGCTAGACGCAGTGATTAGTGTAACCAATGTTTATAACCGGGATAACATCTTTTATGTTGATCGGGTTACGGGTAATCGTGTTGATCAATTACCTATTTTGCCATCCCTCGGACTGATTCTTAACTTCTAAAAGCTTAATTTTGATCAGCGCTTTACAGGATTATCTATCTATCGATAATCCTGTAAAGCGATAAGCTTTCAAATTGAGGTTTAATTTTTGAAGTAATATCCCTTAAACTTCAATACCGATTTGATCCTTCAGATCAATAACTTTATTTCTTTTTTGTCCTTAATCAATTTATTGCTGATGCGACTAATTTTACCATTTCTATGTTTGTTTTTTGCACTCCAGTTAAGTGCTCAAACAAACGAAAACCAAGAAATCCTGCCGAAAGGCTTCGCGCCAGGTGAAGAACTTTTGATGCCTGATTATATTTCAAATTTACAAGGGCGTAGCTCTGCTTGTATTACTATGCCACCAGCTAATGCACGATCAATAGCTGAATGGGAGGAGTTACAGGCAGTGGTAATTACCTGGACCTCTTTTACTTCTATCCTTACGGAGATTGTTCGTCATGCTAAAGAAGAGGTAGAAGTAATCATCGTTTGTAGTAATGAGAATGTGGTTAAAAACCAACTGGGAGGTGCAGGGATTGACTGGATGACTAACATTACATTTGTTGAAGAAAACTTCAATAGTATCTGGGTTCGTGATTATGGCCCCAATTCCATCTATATTGATGATGTTGGCGAATTAGCATTCGTGGATTGGATTTATAATCGCCCTCGTCCTGCTGATGATACGGTGCCAGAAGCGATTGCAGATATCCTTGGAATCGATAATTACTGTACAACAGCTGCTCCGATGGACCTTGTTCACACCGGAGGTAATTATATGTCTGACGGATTGGGTACAGCTTTTTCTTCAAGTTTATTTATGGAAGAAAATGGCCCAACGAATGAATGGGGGACCTCTAATCATTCTCCTGAAGAAGTGTTACAGATAATGGATGATTATATGGGGATTACTTCATATCCGATCATGGAAGCTTTGCCTTATGATGTGATTAATCATATTGACATGCACATGAAGCTGTTGGACGAAGAAACAATTATTGTTGGAGAGTACCCGGAAGGGGTGGCTGATGGGCCACAGATCGAAGCGAATATTCAGTATGTCCTTAGTAATTTTACTACACCTTATGGTGATCCTTATAATGTGATTCGGATTCCGATGCCACCAGATGATGGCGCCTATCCAGATACCTGGTGGGCTGACTATAGAACTTATGCGAACTCGATTATTCTTAATAATACGATCCTTGTTCCGACTTATGAAGAACAATATGATACAGTTGGTCTAAGAATCTGGGAAGAAAGTATGCCTGGTTATAATATCGTGGGGATCGATTGTAATGATATTATTCCGTCACTTGGGGCGCTGCATTGTATTACTAAAGAAGTTGGTGCCTTCGAACCACTTTGGATTTCTACCAATAAAATTAATGAGGCTTGTGTGGAAACAGCTGAGACCGTTACTGCTCAAATCAAGCATCAGTCTGGAGTCGCTTCGGCAACCGTTTACTATAAGACTGCGACAACTGATTGGACTACTTTAGCCATGACTAACACCGATGCAGATAACTGGTCGGCAGACTTACCTGCGATGGAAGAAGGTAAAGTATCCTATTATATCGAAGCGACGGCTAACAGTGGAAAAGTAATTACCCGTCCTATGCCGGGAGCTAATGGTCCTTTCTCTTTTGATAATATCGCTTGTACAATCGTTAGTACAGACGATTTATTACTCGCTGAACCTACGCTCGCTGAAGTGTTTCCAAATCCGGCTGCTGCGATCACTTGTATTCCTGTGGAAGCAGGACGTAGTACTGCTGCAAGTATTGAGGTAAGTGATATTCTTGGACGACCGATTGAAACCATCTTCGAAGGGGAGATCCCAAGAGGAAGCTCAAAGTATTTTCTAAATGCTCAGAATTATGCTGCGGGTACTTATATTATCACACTAAAAACGGATAATGGTAGTCAAACGCAAAAGCTTATCGTTCGATAACTAGAAGGTAGGTCTTACTAAGTACGAAGGGAGTGATTTACGTATGTAAGTCACTCCCTTCGTAATTTTTGTGTGCGATGGTAAATGGTAAGTTGGTCAGCGAATGTTTCGATCGGTACGATCGGAAAAGATCAGCGAATAATAAAAATCCACCCTTTGCCGAACACCTTGTAATGAAAGCTTTACTGTTTGAAGGTAGGCAGATAAATTCAATTCAATAAAAGCCTATTTTTCATTAGCTTTGCCCCATCATTTATAAGCCTTTTTACTTTTATGAATAAAATCAAATCTATAAAAACCTTTGTACTTAATGATGAGAACGAACCTCAGATATTAGTACACGAAGAAAGAGATCAACTTGGTAATGTTACTAAACTAGAGCATTATAATCATGATGCAGAAGTGGAAAGTAAATCAGAGTTTGATTTTGATGATAAAGGTCGCTTAATTGAGGAGCGACAATATTCTAAAGTGGATTCGCCAGATCAAACTATTCGAATCAGCTATAATGAAAGCGGTAAGCCCGGGAGCGTAAAAGTAATTTATGCAGATGGTTCTGTGTCGAATAAAACTTATGAGCGCAATGAAGAAGAACGTAGCACAACTATTGTCATTATAGATCAGGATGGTGATGAAGAGGGTAAAGAATATCGTCGTTTCGATGAAGAGGACAGAATCCTGGAAGAAGTCATTTATAATGATTTTGGGAATATTGAATCCAAGCGAGAGTTTGAATATGATGAGCATGGTTATGTGGTAGAAAGTGTCGAAATGGATAGTGAGGGATTCGAAACGGTTCGATTCTACGATTATTATCGCGATGATAAAGCCCAAATCATAAAAATAGACACGCTCAATGAGGAAGAGAAAGTGATCAGAATTGACACATTCGAACTAGATGAGCGAGGTAACCGCGCAAAACACCAAATGCATAATGTGGAGCGTGGAGGAATGTACGTTGATGTCCGGGAATTTGATGAGAAGGATAATGAAATTCGCTTCGAACGATTTATGGGGGAGCGACCTATCGAGCTTACAGAAACCAGATTTCGGGAAGATGGATTATTACAAGAGCGGGAAAGTAGAAGTGGGGATGGAACGGTTATTCACCGTTTTGAATACGAGTTGTATTAAAATATGATTTGAAGAGGTGATTGATGACAATCGCCTCTTCAAATTTTAAGCTGATTTAGCTTCTTTCATCGTCTGAGTAGATGTTGGTCGCAAGTACTGAATCATAGCTAAATAATTCACCTGCGTTGAAGAAACGCTCTGTTTCTAATTTAGCGTTTTCAAGGCTATCCGAAGCGTGAACAACATTAGCTTGAATACTCATCGCTAAATCACCACGGATTGTACCCATCTCAGCTTCACGAGCTTTAGTTACACCACAAATTCGACGTACGGTATCAACAGCATCTAATCCTTCAAGACAAAGTGCGATTACTGGAGAAGATTTCATGAATTTTGCAATACCTGGGAAAAAAGGCTTATCCGCAATGTGCGAGTAGTGCTCTTTTAATAGTTCATCGGTTAATTGCATCATTTTGATACCGACAATTTTTAATCCTTTACGCTCAAATCGGTTTAAAATCGTACCAGCTAATCCGCGTTGTACAGCGTCTGGTTTGATTAAAATCAATGTTTTTTCCATTATCTATTTGTTGTTATTATAATAAATTTTTTCGCTTTTGCGGCGCAAAGATAAGCTTTCTCTCATCAATATGCAGGATAATTAAAAAATCTTACATGGTGAATTATGACTATATGTATTGAAGGCAATTATAGGGCTATTCTTGCTAATAAATCTGCTTAAGGTTATAATTTGGAATGAATAGACCAAAAGGTTGACCAGTCATAGCTAGTCAACCTCCCGGTAATGACATCTCAAAAGATACTTTAGGCCAGAAAGTCTATTGAAACTTCTGGAGGGTATACTGATTACGCTTGAAATATTCCTGCTCATCGTCGAATTTTACTTCTTTGACAATAGTGAACTGGTCATTTTCATAGCTTAGCGTATATCGGAAAGTACATTTTCGATTTTTATTACCGTCTTTTCCGCGATGACTGAGTACTAGCTTGCGATTAGTTTCTTGCTTAAAGGTGTTTTCAAGGATTGTCATATCCTCGCCATTCATATTAACAGCCCCTTTTTTGAAGTCGAATTCGTATTTCTGGCGATATACTTTTCCTTCGTAGATCATATGCTCCAGGATGAGTTTATCTTTTTTGATATAAGAAACGCCCACTAAGGATAGTTTTACCATTCCTCCACCGGAATAGTCCTTGTATTCTAAGGCGCCTGTATGGGTGCCGAGTACTACCTTAAAGTCTTCGGCAGAAGGCTGAGGTGGTTCAACCAGCGTCGAAGCTGTTAACTCAGCGAATAATAAACATAATACGAGAAGAAAACCATAGTTTTTCATGATATTGATTTTGGAGATGGTGAATCAAATTGTCGAAACAAAGATGTAGCGATTCTGGAGTGAAAGCGTCTCAGATTGATAGCATGAGGTCTTAGAATGGGATTTTGAGACTTAAAGTGGGATTTGAGACGTGAATTATT
>JAHDHW010000221.1:0-2129 GCA_020631105.1 Saprospiraceae bacterium
CTGCTTTGTCAGTAAAGACTTTACCGACAATTTCAAATGTCTTCCGACTTTTCCTGCCACAAACCACTGTTTTCCAACAATTTGCGCCTTGAACCAAAATAACATGTCATATGGAACCTTTGCTCGACCAAATCAACGGTTGGTTAGAAAATATATTAATGATCACCTTATTAGGTACAGGGCTATGGCTCACTTTCCGACTAGGCTTCGTTCAATTTCGAAGATTCAAACATGGGATCGATGTCGTCAGAGGGAAGTACGATGATCCCAATGCAGAAGGAGACGTCACCCATTTCCAGGCTTTGACCACAGCACTATCCGCGACTGTAGGCATTGGAAACATTGCGGGAGTAGCAATTGCCATACATTGGGGTGGCCCAGGGGCGATCTTCTGGATGTGGGTTACGGCAATTTTGGGGATGGCCACGAAGTTTACGGAGGTTACCCTTGCGCAGCATTATCGAGTCGGTACCCCAGCGAATAAAAATAATACTTCTGGGACCGTTTCCGGAGGCCCTATGTATTACATCGAACTTGGTCTTGGTAAACGTTGGAAACCAGTGGCGATGTTTTTTGCGGGTGCTTTGATCGTAATGGCTATGATTTCTGGGAATGCTATTCAGGCAAACACTTTGGCAGATTTGGTACAAACCGTCTTTGGAGTTCCAACCTGGATGACAGGATGTTTGACTGCGGCAATTGTCGGGCTCGTGATTATCGGAGGGATTTCAAGGATTGGAAAGGTAACCAGTATCCTTGCTCCATCGATGGCCGGGCTCTATGTCTTTGGAGGGCTCTTGGTATTAATTTTTAATTATTCGCTGATCATCCCATCGCTGAGTATGATTCTGACCGAAGCATTTAACCCGACTGCTGGAGTTGCCGGTACCGGAGTAGGTGTATTTATGCAAACATTGCTTTGGGGAGTTCGGCGAGGTTTGTTTTCGAATGAAGCCGGTCAGGGCTCGGCACCGATTGCGCATTCCGCAGCAAAAACAGATCAGCCCGTTTCTGAAGGTGTAGTCGCCTTACTTGAACCATTCATTGATACGCTGGTCATTTGTACCATTACAGCAATGGTGATCCTGACCACAGGAGTTTGGCAGGAACGTACGCCTACTACCATAGTGCTAAATGCAGGAGATCTCAATTATGTTGAAGCTTCGGCAACTGCTTATAATCCGGTTACAGCTCCTGCGACTATTGAAATCCGCGATGGTATGCAACAAGGAAGCATCCATCTAAGCTGGCATGAAGTCGCTGTACAAAAGTTATATATTGATGAAAAACAAAATGATTTATTTACAGGCAAAATTATTCCCGCTCAACAAATAGCTATCACAGAGGATGGGCAGCAATTATCACAATTATACGGTCAGGCTGTCGAAAACTCCGCTCCTCTGACCATGTGGGCCTATCAGGATGCATTAGGGCAATTCGGCGTTTTTATCGTTTTGCTTTGTGTGATTTTATTTGCGATTTCTACCGCAATTTCCTGGAGTTATTATGGAGACCGTTGTGCCATTTATCTCTTTGGTCAAAAGGCAATTCTCCCCTATCGTTTAGTGTATGTTCTGATGCATTTCGTTGGCGCAATATTATCTCTAAATGTAGTCTGGGATCTAGGTGATCTGGCGATGTCGCTAGGCACCATCCCTAACGTTATTGCATTGGTTCTTTTAAGCGGTGTTGCCCGAAAGCTAGCCAAAGATTATTTCAAGCGCATTTAATATCGAAGTTGTTCTAAAAGACTCAAGGAGTCAAGCTATGAAAACTATTTAACAAAGCAGCGTACCAAAGCCTATAACTTTACGGTACGCTGCTATCCAAGCGAACTAACAAATTCACTTTCGTGTTTTACTGACGTCGAAGTGGTTTGGAACTTAGTAGCTCGTTTGAAGCAAGTGCAAACCTACTTCGCGTCAGTTACAGCAGAATAATCATTTTCAGATTAGAATATATGTAGCAAAAGGATTGAAATATTATTGTAGCTCTTGAGTTAAAAGATCACGAAAGTTCTTTTCTCACAAAAATTAAAAGGCTTTAGACTATCCGTTTTATTTTGATCTCGTTGTGTCCTTTGTGCCCTTTGTGAGAGAAACAATACTTATATAATTTTCTCACAAAGA
>JAHDHW010000221.1:2229-7072 GCA_020631105.1 Saprospiraceae bacterium
CATTGATTCATTTACAATGAGCTCAACATCTCGATTAATTCGGACAAAGGATCAACAGAGCAACTAACCACTCGGGCATTGGTCCCAGCGAAAAAGTTCTATATAAACCATTATGATCCGATTCCCAACCTTCTTCACGGCATAGTTCTGCCATCAAATCTGCAATTTCTGATTGATAGGCAAGATAGCCTTGTTCTCTCAATTCAAGTTTGACTTCAAGTGTGGTAGTTTCTCCGTAATGTTTCATCAAACGGATTGCAGTAGACAATACTTCTTTTTTACTCGCAGGGCGAGTAGCCTTAAAAAATGGATTCATACGACTTAAATTATGGGTTGTGTTAAAGTTTATGAGTATAAAAAAAGGCCTTTCTACTCTTTATTTGCATATAACAAAAATAGTGATAAATATTAAAGTTGTAAACTTTTTGAACACATTTTTAAAACTTTTTTTGTTTTAATTTACATTTTTAAAACAAAACGGTTGTAAATCAATCTCTTACACCTCCTGCTCCATTATCAGGTCTCGTTCCTCAATATTGCCCATCATAAAGGTATGCTCTCCTGTATTTGAAAAACCCATCTTTTCGTAAAATGCTATAGCATCAGGATTTCCATCCCATACGCCGAGCCATATTTTTGGTTTATTCAGTTGTCGGGCCCTCTCTTTAGAAAACTCAATCATGACCTTACCAAGGCCATTTCTCCGAAACGTTTTGAGCAGGTAAATTCTCTGAACCTCCAAATAATCATCGCCCATAGCTTCAGATTGTGCGTCATTAATATTCAACATCAGGTAACCTGCCAACTGATCTCCTACTCTGACAAAATAATATTCACTCGCTGGTCGCAACAACTCTGATCTTAACTGGTCCTTCGAATAGGCTTTATCCATATACGCTTGAAACTGTTCTGGATTTTCCACAGGCTCATAAGCCTGACGAAAGGTTAGAATACATAGTTCTCTTAGTTCATCAAGTTCAGATAACTTTACCTTTGAAATTTGATTTTGTACCATTACTTAAAGCTTAAACATTTACATTCTTATCTTTGCCCTAAATTACATTAAATGAAATTTAACCAGTACCCAGTTTCGGATACCATTAAAAAAAATCTAGAGGTTTTAGAGTTTCGTAGACCTACAGATATCCAGTACAAATCTATTCCTTCTATCCTTAAAGGTGAAGATGTATTGGCGATTGCCCAAACGGGAACGGGTAAAACGGCAGCTTTCGTTATCCCAATGCTCAACATTATTCAAGAGCGCAAACAAAAAACAAGATCAGGCGGAATAAAAGGCTTAGTAATGGTACCTACGCATGAGCTGGCCCAGCAGGTAACTTCGGTTTTCAATCTAATCGGAAAAAATACAGGAATTCGGACTTTTGGTCTATATGGAGGAGTTGATCAGGATCCACAAATTGCAAAACTCAATAAAGGCGTAGACATTTTGGTCGCCACGCCAGGACGATTATTTGATCTTCGAAGTCAAGGCCATTTGAAGTTAGAATGGATCGAGTTATTGGTATTAGATGAAGCAGATCATATGCTGGATCTTGGTTTTATAAAAGACATCAAAGACTTATTAAGATATCTTCCTAAGCGACGCCAAACCCTCTTCTTCTCGGCAACCATCAATGACTATATCAAAAAGGTTGCTTATCAACTGGTTCAAAAGAATGCAATCCGAATTCAGATCAGCCCTCGAGATCCGGTTACTAAAAATGTCAATCATAGTATTGCTTATGTTTCAATGGAAGACAAACGCTTCTTCCTGGAACGTTTAATCAAAGAACAGGCAGATACCAAGATTCTTGTTTTCGTACGGACAAAAGTTCGAGCGGAACGAGTCAAAAAAGCCATGCAAAGAGTCGATATCCACAGTGTAACTATTCATAGTGATAAAGACCAGCAAGAGCGCAATAAAGTGATGGAGCAATATAAATCCGGGGATGTAAAAATACTGATTGCTACTGATATTACTGCTCGAGGAATTGACATCCCTAATGTAGAGTATGTAGTAAACTATGATCTACCGGATAAGGTAGAAAATTACGTTCACCGAATTGGAAGAACAGGCCGAGGTCGAAAACGCGGTTACGCCGTATCTTTTGTTGATGAGGGCGAAAAGCCTATCCTTGAAGAAATCGAACAATATCTTGGCAAATCAGTGGAAGTATTATCTTACGACAAGTCGGAATACCTAAACACCATCGATATGTCTAATGAGGACAACCGAGACCTGAAAAAACTAATGCTGGAGATTGAGCAATTTGAAGAAAAAAAGAAAAAGAAAGGAAAAAAGAAATAGGTATAAATGACAAGATGAATATACTTAATCTTCGCATATTCATCTTGTAATGTAGAGGTCTATTTTAATCTTCTCATTAAGATTGGTTTATTACGCCGGGAGACTTCCAGCTTCGCTTTATCTGCCATTACTACATATCCTTCACCTCTGACATACTCCTCAATGTAGTTAAGATTGACGATACAGTTTTTATGAATGCGGAAGAAGTTGAATTCTTCAAAATTCTCGTAAGTTCCTAATGTTTTAGAACACCAAATCTTTCGGCCATCATTCAATGAAAACTGAGTCAAGTTATCTTCCCCCTTCAAAAACATGATGTCCTTAATATCAACAAGATGTATCTTATCAGAAGACGGAATGGAGATTTTGTTAAATGGATTAGGATTGAAATATTGATCCTTAAAAATCTCATAACGTTCTTTGCTATTATCTTGGTCTACCTTTCTCACTCTACCTACAGCAGCAACTAACTCGTCCGGGTCTATCGGCTTAGTCACATAACCAATACTTGCGTAATTGCAAGCCTTCTTAGCAAACTTCTCATAAGCAGTAACAAATATGATCTCAAAACGAATTTCACTCAGCTTATCCAATAACTTAAACACTAATCCATCAGGCAGATTAATGTCCAAAAATACAATGTCAGGTTGATTATCAACATCACTCAGGATTTTCAACCCCTCTTTAATCGTACCAGCCTCAGACACTACTTTTACGTTGGGTGTATTCTGAGCAATAAGATTTTTGAGATTTTCCAAGCCATTCGGCTCGTCTTCAAGGATAAGCGCTTTCAGCATAATGTTTGAGTGTTTCACGGGTTAAGATATTATAAAAATCAAAAATACGAAATCGCTTCGTATTAAAAAATTTTTTCATAGAAAACACCGCTCTTATCTCTTCAAAAGTTAATCGCTTCAGCAAAAATCACAACAGAATTTGTATCCGAGATTGCGAAAAAGCAAATCATCAAGAAATCGAGGCTCATTTTGTCTAACTTCATTCATAGCAACTCACATGCATTAATCAAATTCTTTCAACCTCAATGATTATTTGGTCATGAAATGCTACCTCGTATCCCTTATTGTAATGCTGTTTTTAAATTCTATCTTCGGACAACTATACTCCTTTAGTCCTGAAAACCTTCCGGCCAACGGAGCAACCGGCCAAAGTATGGACGTACAAGCCGCTGATCTGGATAATGACGGAGACTTAGATTTGGTCCTCGCCAATGAATTCCAACGCAATACCATTCTCCTTAATAATGGTGAAGGGCAATTTTCTAATCCATTTAACCTCCCTAACATCATACATGATAGTGAAGATGTTGCCATTGCGGATTTTGATCAGGACGGCGACCTTGATCTTATTTTTTGTAGTGAGGATGATGTTGTACACGAATATTATTTGAATGATGGCACTGCAAACTTTACCGCTAATTCGAATTATCAATTCCCGAATTCTACCGCAAATGCTGTACTTACTGCCGACTTCAACGGCGATAGTATACCTGATATCATCTTTGGCAATGCAGGCCAAAATCGAATCTTTATAAACCAGGGGGATGGCACTTTTGTAGAAGAAACCAGCGAACGACTACCGGTCTCAAATGAAACTACACAGGATATTCACCTCTCTGACATTGACATGGATGACGATCTTGACCTCCTAATTGGAAATGAAGGGAATAGCAAGATTTGGATAAACGATGGCAATGGTGTTTTCACCGATGAAACGGCAGAAAGGCTACCCATTCACCCCAACGTTGAAACCAGAAAAATATCCAGCGGAGACATTAATGGAGATGGAGCACCTGAATTATTTTTCTCAAATGTAGCTTTCCTGCCTACCAGCGCCCTTCATCGGGCAAATCTTCTCTTCTTAAATGATGGAGAAGGAAATTTCTCGGACGTCAGCGATGAGAATCTACCAGCCAATAGTGATGATACCCTGGATGCTATCTTTGAAGATGTCGATGATGATGATGACCTCGACCTCGTAATTGCCAATGTAAACCTTCAATCAATTGCCAATCAACAAGTTCTCCTCAATGATGGTAATGGCTTATTTACGGATCAAACAGTTGACGTATTGGGCGACCTGTATTTTCACAACCCGCTCGGGGTCATTGCCGCAGACCTCAATAATGATGGTCTACGTGATCTCTATTTTTGCGAACGCAATCTTGGGAACAGTGTCAAGGATTTTTTGTTCCTCAAACTTATGACTAACTCCAATGCTGCTATTCTTGAAAAGGCTCCCCAAATAAATATTTTTCCAAATCCGGCTATCGATAGTTTTACCATAGAATCTTCTTTTTCATTCGCTGAGCCTACGTCCTTGGAAATCATTGATCTTACAGGCCGGAAGATTGTGATCAAAACTTTAAACTACCTCAATAATCAAACAATTCAGGTCAGACTCCCTTCTTCCATCATACCAGGGCAATACTATCTCGAGATTACAAGTGGCTCGAATAAAATAATCAGGCAATTACAAATTGGGAAACCTCAGTAGTTCATAGAAGATTGGTAATCC
>JAHDHW010000222.1 GCA_020631105.1 Saprospiraceae bacterium
CTTAGGCTATTGTGGCCTTAGGGATCTTACCGGATCTTTAGGTTGGTCTAATAGTTTTATTCGTTCTGCTTTTAATAAGCGTAAACATTCTGAGACCGCTCGCTCTAATTGCGGATCTTGACCATTGATTACTTCTTTGGCAGTTTGTTCGACCATGATATCCGGGGCAACACCAATATTCTCTACGTCCCATTCTCCGTCCAAATTATAAAACCCACCCCTTGGAGCAGTAATTCGACCTCCGTCGATCAATGAAGGTACGTCCCAGATTCCGACCAGACCACCCCAGGTAGTTGTCCCAACCAAGGGGCCAATATTTTCAAAACGGAACATAAAAGGAAGTAGGTCACCACCAGAGCCTGCCATTTCATTAATGATCATCACTTTAGGCCCCCAAATACCTCCGTTAGGAGAAGTAAACGGTTGACGCGTCCCAATCGGATTATTAAAATAACCGTGAATTTTTCGACCCAAGAGATCTACCATATAGTCAGCGGCAGAACCACCACCGTTATAACGCTCATCGATGACGGCACCCTTTTTATGAATTTGAGCAAAGTAATAACGATTAAAGTTATCATAGCCGCCTTGTCCGGTATTGGGTAACCAGACATAGGCTAGTTCTCCGTTGGATAATTCATCCACCTTGCGACGGTTATTTTCTACCCATTCGTATTGTCGAAGTCTACCTTCGGAACGAACAGGTTTGACGATGATCTCGCGTGCATTGGTCATCGTAGGCTGATCATTTACAGTAATGAAAATTTGCTTGTTGCTAGTCTGATCAAAGTTGGAAAAAAGATTTACAGAGGCATCAATTGGTTTTCCATTGACGGCTAATAAATAATCTCCTTCAGATACATCAATGCCCGGACCACTTAACGGAGACTGGATGTCTGGATTCCAACTTTCACCGGTATAGATTTTTTTGATGCGGACACTATTGTTTGCTATTTCGTAATCCGCACCTAATAAACCCACAGGCACTCGGTCTACATCTGGAAAATCACCACCACCGACGAAGGAGTGCCCAATTGCGGTTTCTCCACTGAAGATATCCAATAGATAATTCATGTCCGAACGATGCTTGACATGCTTTACCCAAGGGGCGTAAGTTTTATAAGCCCAGTCCATGTCTAAGCCATGGACATTATCTACATAAAAGTAATCGCGTTGGTAGCGCCAGGCTTCCCGAAACATTTGTTCCCATTCTTTTGCGGGATCAATTTTGATTTTAATGGAACCCAGGTTAAGCGTTTCTTTATCCGGACTGGGACTGCCAGCTGGATCAGAAACTACAATCTGATTACCATTATTTAAGTACATATATTTACTGCCGTCAGCAGATATTTCAAAAAACCTGATCCCTTCAACGACCTTTTCTGCTTCCCTCTTTTTGTGTGTAAAACGGAATAAGGTTAATCCTCCTTTTCCGGGTTCTCGCTCAGTGAAGAGTAAAACACCTTCTTTTCCTGTTTCTAGTTGAAGATAATTTTTCTCTGGTAAGTCTAAAGCAATAATACGCCGGGACAGTCCTTCCAAATCTATTTTTACGTTAAGGACTTCATTTTCCTCTTTGTCTTCCTCCGTTTTCTCTCCTTCTTCTTTCTCTTTAACTTCTTCTTCATCACTTTCAGGAGCCAGCGGATTTGCATCTTCCTTTGACAATACGGCCATATAGATACCGCGACTTGTAGGGCGATCATAAGAAGTCATATCCAGCCAGCCTACATTCAATCCGTAATCGGTACTAGCTGTGAAGTAGAGGTATTTTCCTGATTTATCCCAAGCTGGGCTCTTGCAATCTGACATACCATCTGTGAGCTGAAAGTTTTTTTGTTGGTCAAGGGAATAAAGAAAAATAGCGCCATACTGATTTTCAAGCCTTTTGGTATAAGCCAGCCATTTTGAATCTGGAGACCATTCCCCATAAATGATATGCTCTGGATGCGCAAACCCTTCGTTATCTACTTTGGTTAGTTTTCCACTGGCAACTTCAGCAACCCACAGTGTTCGGTTTTCATTATAGAAACTTAGATATTTAGAATCTGGCGACCAGCTAGGATTATAAAAGAAAGTAGGTTGATCAATTTTTATTTTTCGCTGGTCTTTGCCAAACTGATCTGCAAGGACCAATTGATATTCTCCTCCTTCGTCAGAGAACCAACTAACCGTTTTACCATCCGGAGACCAGGACACTGCACGTTCGGCAGATCCTGAACTATTGGTTAGATTACGCCAATTGCCTTTCTTCGCCGGTACCGTAAAAACTTCACCACGAGCAGCCAGCGCCACTCGTTTTCCGCTTGGAGATATAGCGGCAGTTTGGATATAATCCTTGGCCTCTGTCCAATGTGGACGACTCCAGGGGAAGTCTCCTTCCACGCTAATGTTCAAGCGTTTTGGTTGACTCGAGTTTTCGGTCCAGGTGTATAAGTAACCTCCATTTTCAAAGATCAATGTACTACCGTGCCCTTCCAGATTCTTACAATCAAAATCTTTAAATTTTGTAACCTGCTTTAAATCTTTGGTGTCTGTATCGAAAGCCCAGATGTTCATGGCCAGATCGCGATCAGACAAGAAGTAAATTGTATTCCCTATCCAGTTGGGGTTAATATCACGGCTATTTTCCCAGGGTAATTTTTCAACACTATATGTATTTAAATTGAAAATACGGAGTGGGGTATTTTGCCCTCCGCGATAATTTCTAAATTCCGTCTCCCAGGGGAATATTTTTTCGAATACAAAAGAACTGCCATCTGGAGAAAATTTTCCATTGACGGCTCGCGGTACAACAAAGCGAGTTGGCGTTTCTCCTTTTAAAGAGACTGTCCAAAGCTGATCCGGTATACTAATAGGCGCACGAGTACGGCCGGATGCAAAAAGCACTTTTTGACCATCATTAGTCCAACCTGTTACGATGTCTGGTCCTGGATGCCAGGTTAGCCGTTGGGGTTCTCCGCCTTTTATTGACAAAGCATAGACATCTGTATTTCCATCATATTCTCCTGTAAAGGCAATGGTTTGGCCATCAGGCGAAAAATGAGGGTCAGATTCCACTCCTTGAAAAACGGTTAAGCGTTTGACATTGCTTCCATCCGTATTAGCTAACCAGAGATCACCACCGTATATAAAGGCAATATGGTTTTGACTGATAGCTGGATTTCGCAACAATAAAGTGCTTTCTTGTTGTGCAATACTGTAATTGCAAAAAAGGAGAGAAAAGAAAAGGCTCAATAGTAGTTGTTTCATTTTAGGAGATTTTGGTGTTAACTTATACTGACGTCGATGTAGTTTTCTGCATAGTAGTCCCTTTGGAGTAGATGCAAACCATCTTTGAGTACAATATATGCTGACCGAAATGGTTTAAACCATTTCGAGTCAAGTATAATGTGATTTAGGAATAATCATAAATTTAATTCCGTGAATTACTTATCAGCAAAAAAGTAAATTTGAGTGTATTAGATGTTTATTAGTATTGAATTCAAGCAGTTTCTTAAAGATAGTAACTCACTTTGAAAGATACAGAAAAGGCTCTAAAAGGCTAGTGTTTCTAAGACATTTTGAATCTGAGGCGAAAGAAGCACTTTTAACCGTAGAGTCCTGTCAATAGTAAACAATAATAGATTATTCAAGAGAATTGGCTTTATGACAAATATAGACAGTTCCTTATTTTTTTGTTAAAATACAAACTGTATTTCCCTTTTTTGCAGTTTGATACGTATTAGAATTGAAGAACAAACTTTTTGCTTCAAAATATAAAGTATATGAATAAATATGTCCTCTTGCTCCTGGCAGTATTGCTAGGAAGCACACTCTTTGCTCAGTCGGGCAACAAATTTACCATTAGTGGTTATATTTCTGATGGTGCTTCTGGTGAAGAACTCATCTCTGCGAATATCTTCGATGTGCGCAGCGCCAAAGGTACTGTTACGAATACCTATGGCTTTTACAGTCTTACCTTGCCTAAAGATTCTGTAATACTTTCAGTCTCTTATATTGGATATGAAACTCAAACTTTTCGATTGTATCTGGATAAAGATATTAATCTGGATATCTCACTTTCTGATGCAGTAGAACTAAGTACCGTTGAGGTCGTTGGAACAAAAGTGGATCGTATCGAAGAAGATGCTCAAATGAGTAGAGTAGAGGTACCGGTGGAACAAATCAAAAAGGTACCCGCCTTGCTGGGAGAAGTTGATGTCCTTAAGACTTTGCAACTGCTACCCGGAGTGCAATCTGGCGGTGAAGGACAAAGCGGACTATACGTCCGGGGCGGAAGTCCTGACCAGAATCTTATTCTTTTGGATGGCGTCCCTGTTTATAATGTCTCACACCTCTTAGGATTTTTCTCTGTATTTAATGCAGATGCGATTAAGAATGTTACCCTTACCAAAGGTGGTTTCCCTGCGCGTTTCGGCGGTCGTCTTTCCAGTGTATTAGAAATAAATATGAAAGAAGGTAACCTCTCGGAGTTTCATGGAGAAGGTTCCATTGGTTTAGTTTCTTCGAAGCTTTCTCTAGAAGGGCCCATCGTAAAAGATAAAGCCTCTTTTATTGTTTCAGCTCGTCGGACCTACATTGATATCCTGGCTCAACCATTTATTCGACAGGCCGCCAAAGAAGATGATGTAGATTTAAAGCTTAAGTTATTTTTCTATGACCTGAATGCTAAGGTTAATGTAAAGCTAAACGATAAGCACCGTTTGTATCTCAGTTCTTATTCTGGCTCTGATGTTTTTGGTATTGACTCTCGGGAGACTTATAGCGACGGAGACATGTTTAATATTGATAATCAAACGGACTGGGGCAATGTCACCACCGCTTTGCGATGGAATTATCAAATCAATAATAAACTCTTTGCGAATACAACGCTGACGTATAGTCAGTTTCGTTTTGATTTCCTGGCCGCTATCGAAGATATTTATGATGGGAACAAAAATGCTTTCTCTGCAAAATACACTTCCGGAATATATGATATTGCCGGGAAGGTAGACTTTGACTATATCCCCAACCCCAATCATTATATCAGGTTTGGTGCGAGTGCTACTCATCATCGTTATGATCCTGGAGCATTTCAATTTGATCTGGAAGCTGATGATGTTGACTTTGATACGATCATTGGTTCGCAGGAAGCGAAATCTATGGAATATTCTATTTATCTGGAGGATGAGATTAGTATAGGTGCATTAAAAGCTAATGTAGGTATCCATGCTTCCGGATTTAAAGTTCGTGGAAATGAAAGTGAGTTTTATTATTCCATTCAGCCAAGACTTGGCTTACGGTATTTACTGGATAATGACTTAGCAATCAAAGCTTCGTTTGCGACCATGGCTCAGTATATAAATTTGTTGACCAACGAATCCTTGAGTTTACCCACTGATCTCTGGGTTCCGAGTACGGCCAGGGTACGTCCGCAAACTTCCTGGCAGGTTGCAGCGGGGGTAGCAAAGACACTTTGGGATAAATACGAATTTAGTGTGGAAGGTTATTATAAGCAAATGAAGAATGTAGTCTCTTATAAAGAGGGCGTAGACTTCATTGGGTTAGAAAATGACTGGCAGGATAAAGTAACCCAGGGAGATGGCGAAGCTTATGGGGTAGAGGTATTCTTACAGAAGAAAAAAGGAAAGACCACCGGCTGGTTGGGATACACTTTGAGCTGGAACTGGAGACAATTCGATGAGATTAATGGGGGAGAGCGCTATCCTTTTAAGTATGATCGTCGTCACGATGTTTCTTTAGTGCTTTCGCATCAATTGAGTAAACGAGTATCTATCACCGGAGCATGGGTTTATGGTACAGGTAATTCTATCACCTTGCCATTGTTTAGGTATACCACTCCGGTTTATGTCGATATTGAAGGCGGGAATGTTTTTGTGCGGGAAGTAGAAACCATAGGAAAGAAAAATGCCTTTCGAATGAATGCTTATCACCGAATGGATATCAACTTTGAGTTTTATAAGAAGAAGCGAAAGTATGAGCGATGGTGGACCATCGGAGCGTATAATGTATACAATCGAAAAAACCCATATTTCATTTATGCGGGACGTGATGATGAAGGGAACCGTACATTCAAACAAGTAAGTTTGTTCCCGATTATTCCTTCGGTTTCGTGGAGATTTAAGTTTTAGTGCTTCTTTTAATTGAATTAAAATAATTAGTAATGAAAAAATATATTATCCCAGTTTGTTGTGTTTTATTCTTTTGTGCAGCCTGCGAAGACTTTTTTGACCAGGTGGTTGAAGTTGATGTGCCGGAGCATGAGCCAGCGTTGGCCATAACCTCTACACTGGCAAATACAGATTCCATTCTTTGGGCCTATGTGACCAATAGTGTCGGCGTATTGGTACAAGATAATCCAGAGGGTATTGAAGATGCTACGGTAGAGCTTTATAAGAACGGAGACTTACTGCAAGCCTTGCCTCATATTCAGGAAGGTTATTATGGCTATCAGGTTGACGGTCCTTTAGGCGATACAGAAGCGGATTACGAACTTCGTGTCAGCAAAGATGGCTTCACCTCCGTCTCTTCTATCCAGACTATGCCTAGTCAAATAAATATCAAAGAAGCAATCTTTGAAAAAGAAGGTACGGTTGATTTTGATGGAGAGCGGGTTGACGAAATAGTTGTAAGATTTGATGATAATGGAGCGGAAGATAATTGGTACAAAATTTCAGCGCGTGTATCCTTTGAAGATATCGAAGGTGAAACCTATGAGAACAGTATTTATCTAGATACTAACGATCCCGCTCTTCAGGATACTTATGATGGTTTGTATTTCAGTGATGCTCTTTTTAATGGTAGTGAATCTGAAATTCGCTTGTTTACTTATGGTGTATATGTAGATGATGATCCAGCATATCTTAATCCAAAAATACACATTGAATTATACCATATCACAAAGGATAAGTACTTTAGAGAAATTTCTGTTTATAATTATGATCCAGAGAATCCATTTGCTGAACCCACCATCATTTATTCAAATATTGAAAATGGTTACGGTATATTTTCGATGGAGGCGAAGGGGCCGGACTATGTAATTGAACTGTAGTTTGGACTTAAG
>JAHDHW010000223.1 GCA_020631105.1 Saprospiraceae bacterium
AGAGTGTCATCAACCATTCAGACTACTACCCCTTTGGTATGCGCATGGCGGGACGATATGGAAGTGAGGATGGAGCCTATCGTTATGGGTTCCAAGGCCAAGAAATGGACGACGAAGTTAAAGGTGAGGGGAACAGCATTAACTACAAGTTCAGAATGCACGACCCTAGAATCGGAAGGTTCTTTGCAATTGATCCTCTTGCGCCAGATTATCCTTGGAATTCTCCTTATGCGTTCTCGGAAAACAACCTGATTCATGCAATTGAGCTTGAAGGGTTAGAGAAATTTCTAATTAGTGATCTGCCCGGTGGCGGTAAGTCTTTAGTCTTGACCCATTCGGATGAATGGACATTTAAAAGCGGAAAACCCGTATTAGAGATTATAGATGAGAGTGGGGTGAAGTTAGATAATTTCAAGTATTGCTCATTTCAATGTGTAATGGGTGGTGTAGAACCTGAACAGGCAATTGCCGGTCATTCGGAAGATGCTTGGGCTGTAAAAACTAAAGGCGGGCAAATTGAGAACTACGCAACTGTTGGTATTCGTGATTTGAATCCAAAGAAGCTTGGATTTAAAGCAAACGACAGGTATACTGTTCAATACGGAGTTGGTGCTACCGATAATCTTTCGGAAGAGGGAGGAAACACCCCAGGGCAAATGATAGGAGAGTTGGGCCAAGGTTTAGACGGCGGTTTATTGCTTGATCCCGAGGAGTTGTCTGGGCACTTAGAGGGGAAGTTTAATGTGATTAAAATAACCAATAACAACCCTGAACTAGATAAAGGACAAATATTGGGTAGTATGAAGGATGCAGGTTTCAACCCTGATGACTTCCAAATTCTATACGAGACGGATAAGGATTACGATAAGCATGATTTGAAAATAGAATTTGGAAATTATGAAAACTGCCCGGATTGCGAATAGTCTAATCGTATTATTTGTTGCTGTCATTGCTTGTTTAACAAGTTGTTCTAACGTTAAGATACTTACGAATGAACAAGTTTTGAAAAGAGGAATAGAGTTTAGATATTTCAATACTAATGATGTAAAATCTGTTGAAGTGTATGAGCGTAGAGGGGATACGGCTTTGGCTGAAGTGTGTGTAACGAGTTACGGGGCAACACAAATTTCGCGTGGATTTATTGTTGATAATAGATTTATAATGCACGGGGATTATTGGTTAATTAGCCCTTCTGACAAAGGGTTTAATAAACAAGGCAAATATCAACATGATCATCCGGTTGGAGCTTTTCAAACGACTCATAGTCTAGATGGAGAATTGGCTGATTTGAGCTGGTGGAGTTCTGATACCGCACAACGGAATGTTCCGAGAGTATTTATTTCAGAAGGTAGGTTGCAGAATTTTGGAAGCTTTATTAATGGTGGTGTTTTAAAAGATGGGCATAGTTATTTTTTTCATTCAAATGGCAATATCTCTGAAAAGATGTTTTATCGAAAGGGCGAACCTTTTGGAGAATATTTGCGGTACCATGAGAATGGTGTTTTAGCGGAGTCGGGAGAATATGGTGGTGCATATGTTTGTTATAATATGGACAAAAAGGGTTACTTCCATTCTAATGGCGATACAGTTAATATTGAAGCTGATTATTCTAAAGAATTTCAAGAGTATTTTAAGCAGTGTTTCCAAAGTAATGACGAAACAGTTTACCGTAAACCAGAGTATCGAGTTTATCTTAGAAAAGGCGAGGTGAAATATTTTGATCAGGAAGGGAAACGAATTAAGACGATCACTTTTGATGATAAAGGAGAGATAGTTTCGATCAAAGAATAACCTTCATCATTTAACTGATTGCTGCTACGGCAGCAAGAATTGCAAAGGA
The DNA here is from genome assembly GCA_020631105.1 of Saprospiraceae bacterium. Lineage (GTDB taxonomy): Bacteria > Bacteroidota > Bacteroidia > Chitinophagales > Saprospiraceae > JAHDHW01. The sequence continues at coordinate 1,841 of JAHDHW010000223.1, forward strand.
GAGTAATCAGTTAAATGATGTTAAACGCTGGCGGCGGCCAGCGTTTGAATTTTGAAATACTAAGGTGGTTAGGCGAAGCCGAGCGAGTATCGGCTTGGGTGCCGGAAAAGGATGGTTGTAAAACAACCTTTTTTACGGCAATGTTTTTTCATAAACACAAGGCTGGCGATACTGCCGGTAGGCTAAAAAACAAATCAGCCGCAGCCCTAGCCGCCATCGCGGCGAGCACAAAGTTAAGCGCCGGCTGGGCCCTTTGGGTGATGGTATTTATTCCTTATTGGGTTTAAGGGCGCAGGAGTAGGCGCGGATGATAGACTAAAAAAACAAGGAGAAAAAGCGGAGAACTTTGGAGGCGCAATTGCCGGAGAAGTTCGTTACGAGAGTAGCGGTTTTTATCTTGTTTTGTTTAGGCTAGAATGCCAAATAACCGCTATTAATCAATGGTCCATTTTTTAGAATCTTCTTTGCTGTAAAAGATTGCTAGTACAAATACGGTTTGATTTTCTACAATGTAATGGATTCCTACACCAAATCTGAGAAGATGTGTTACTCTGGTGTTTTTGTATCGGACCTGAAATTTAAGCGGGTTTTCTTTAAGGCTTTCTATTGCTTTATCAAAAGCTTGTATAAACTCAAAACCTAATCCTTCTCTTTTATTTTCAAACTGTTCGGCAATTTCATCAAGCCTGTTAGCGGCTTTTTTCCGAAGGGAGATGTTATAACTCACTTATTGGACTTGTATTTAGAAAATAGTTTTGCTTTAACCGAATCCCAATCTTGATATTCTGCTGTTCCTGCTTTGTGTTCTGCTAGAGCTTCGTCTAGTTCATCGTTTAATTCAAGCTCGTTTAAGTTTTTTATAGTAGTGAAATCTAGAGATTTAGCGTAAGTGATAAAAGCTTTGGCTTTATCTGATGAATCGTCTATGTGAATTATTATGCTCATGGTTTAAATAACGTAATCGATTGGTTTTTGTTTAGTTACTTAGAAAACGCTTGTCTGGTACGAACGTTTTGTAGTAGGCTGTCGAGTGTGTAGAGAATGGGGCTTTTGTCATTGTCAGGTAAGCCTTGGATTTCTACTACTCGGTCAATAACGTCTTTATCAAGTTCTACATCTGTGTTCCCTACTAAATAATCTAGAGAAACGCCTAGTGCTTTAGAAATTTTGGAGGCTACTTCAATAGTTGGTTTTGCGCCTCCTCTTTCATAACGTCCAATAGCTGGAGCTTGAGTTCCTAGTTTTTTTGCTAGTTCTTCCTGAGAGAAACCTCTCTTTTTTCGTAGTTCTATTAAACGATCTGCAAAACTCATATGTAGTTTTTATAACTCTTTTTTAGACAGATAGTCAAAAGTACATAACGAAGGAGTTAAATAAAAATCACTTTCGATTTGCTTGATAGAACATTGATGTTACTTTTGTAACAAAGTAGTTCTATTATAATTTTTTTCAATGACCATCTCCGAACCTGCTTTAGCAGCTCACGAAAACGATAAAGATCAATTATGACAATTGAGTATATAAAAGATCGATTAACGATCGAAGCAGTTTTGAAGCATTACGGAATCGAGGTTGACAAGAACGGAATGGCAAGGTGTCCATTTCATGATGATAAGAAACCCAGCTTTAAAGTTTACCGAGATACAAATACTTGGTGTTGTTTTAGTGGAAACTGTGATGCTGAAACTGGCGATGTCATTGAATTTATAGGATTAAAGGAAGGTTTTATCTCTAGGTTGAGTGGAGCTGTTGTAGGTTGCAAAGAGGGGAAGTACCGAGCGATTTTAAAGGCTAAGGAACTTTTGGGTTTGGGTGATTTAGGTAATCCAAATGAAGGGAACCAGAATTCTTTGGTAAATCCAGTAAGTGCTTCTCCTCCTCTAAAACGAGAATCTAACTACAGCGAGACCTTTGAGAAGTTGCGCCAGAATATTAACCGGAGTAATAGAGCCAAGAAATATTTAAAAGAGAGAGGTTTAAGTTTAGGTTTAGAAGTTGGTTACAATAGTGGAACAGTGTTTTCAAAATTAAAGAGCTGCATCGTTTTCCCTCTGAAAGATGAAGCTGGAAACATTGTTTCACTATACGGTCGTTCGGTTACCGGCGATCCAGAGCGGAGGCATTTTTATTTAACGGACCGCAAAGGCCTTTACCCAAACTACCCATCACCCGAAACCAAGAAACTCATTTTGACCGAAAGCATTATTGATGCTGCTACACTATTAACCATCACAGAAGTAGCTGAAAAATATACAGTGCTTGCACTGTTCGGAACAATGGGATTAACCACAGAACACCGGAGAGCCATTAATCAACTTACTCAACTGGAAGAAATCATTTTCTGGATGGATGGCGACGAAGCAGGTGAACAGTCTGTGGAGAGATATGCAAAACAACTTAGAGAAACCTATGATACAAATCAGCAAAGTTCAAACCCCGCATGGTGAAGACATTAACAGCTTAATCCAAAGCCATGAGCCAGAAGTACTCAATCATTTATTAAATGAAAGAATCTCGGCAGAACCATCAGCAACGAAAGAAACAGTAAAATCTAAATCACCCAAATCTAGTCTTGAAGCTAAGTTTGACGTGAGTAACCCGGAATTAATCACTTACGAGAGAGGTTATTTAAAATGTAGTTTGTTGGGTGGTATTAATATGCAGCAAGCCGACAGGCTGCGCGTTACCTTATTATTAGAGCGAGTTCCCAAACTCAGCCCGCTACACAGCGTTCGGCAAAGCGGCTTAGACTTATACAATGACAATTTTCTACAAAAGTTCATTCGCAGTGCTGCCGAGAAACTAGAATACGGCACCAGCGAAATCAGATTACTACTTGCTCATTTAATTGAAGAATTAGAAACCTACAGATTTAAAGCAATGGAGAGTAAAAGAGATAACAAACCAAAACCACGAGTATTAACCCCGGAAAGAAGGCAAGCTGCCCTTAACTACTTAAAACAAAAGAATCTATTAAAACAAACCAATATCGATATTGGAAAGTCTGGGGTTATTGGCGAAGAAGTGAACCGTCTATTAATGTACTTGTGTTTCACCAGTAGACTAAGAGAGCAGCCGCTTCACATGATTAGCCTCGGTGCGAGTGGAACCGGAAAAACGTATTTACAGGAAAAGGTAGCGGAACTTATTCCTGAGCAGGACCAGTTAGAAATTACGATGCTGTCTGACAATGCATTTTACTACTTCAAACAAAAAGAGCTTCAGCACAAACTTATTTTGATTGAAGATATGGACGGGTTGTCTGGAAACAATACCGGGAGCAATGGCGCATTGCTGGCACTTAGAGAATTAATGAGCAAAAAGCGAATTAATAAACGAGTGGTATCGAAGGATGCAAAAGGAAATATGCAAACGATATCTTTATTAGTGGAAGGTCCTATTTGTGTTGCTGGAACTACCACCAAAGAAAGAGTTTACGAGGATAATGCGAATCGTAGTCTTCTGATTTACCGGGATAATAGCAGCAATCATTTTGAAAAAGTAATGGATTACCAACGGCGTTATTCTGCTGGAACGGTGGACGCTAAAACCGAAACAGAAATCAAAGAGTTGTTTAAGGATATGCAAACCCTTTTCAAACCGGTGAGCATTAGAAACCCATTTGCCCAGGAACTAAAAATACCGCAAGAAGTATTTAAGCCACTTCGCACCAATACCCACTATCTGCAATTTATTGAGTGCGTTACATTTTACCACCAGTTCCAGCGAGAACAGAAATCGGATCCAAATACAGGAGAGGTTTACATTGAAACAACCTTAGAAGATATTGCAGCAGCAAACGCACTTTTAAAAGATGTGCTTTTGGCTAAGGCCGATGAAATTAGCGGAGCTTGCCGGAAGTTCTTTGAACGGCTAAAGGCCCAATTAAAAGAGAACAACCAAAGCTCATTCTATGCGAAGGAAATCAGGAGTTCATTAAGAATAAGTCCCACGACATTAAAGCGTCATTTATACCAGCTGCAGCTTTGCGGTTATTTGAAAATAGTTGGCGGCGATAAGTTCCGTAAAGGTTATGAATATGAAGTGGTAAGCTATGAGGAGTACCAGCAGTTGCAAAACAGTATTACCACCGCTTTAGATATGGCGTTGGAGAAAATAAAAGGTAAATTGTCCAAACAATCACCCAAAGTGGTCCAGTAGCCCACCAGTGGTCCATGCGTAAAGTGGACCAGTAAAGTTTAATCAAATCAGCAGTTTATGGCAGTGGTCCAAAAAAAATCAAAAAAGCAAGGCAGGGGTAAAAATTTAGGCAGCAAGAATGAAGCAAATGCTTTAGAGATAAAAAAGAAACTGCTAGCAGTTCAATTTAAGGAGTGGTTAGAAATTTTAGGTTATAGCCATCACACGGTTTACAGCGCACCGCGCCAAGTAGAAGAATTATTAATCTGGTTGGCAAACCAAGAAATAAAAGAAGTCACCCAAATCACTCAAAATGATGTAGAGGCATTTTTGGAATACTTCAAGAATCGTCCGAATAAGCGCAGGTCTGGCGGCTTGAGTATTGCTCACATCAACAAGCAAATAGAGGCTATCAATTTGTTCTTTACTTATTTGAAAACCACAGGCGAGGTTCCGACCAAAATCAAACTAAAACGACTACAATCTAAAGAACTACCGAATCATAAAGTATTAAGCCGCGATGAAATCGAAGAGCTTTATGCGTTAACGGAAGTTAATCTACTTGGTCAGCGCGATCGAACAATTTTAAGTCTTTATTATGGTTGTGGTCTTAGAAAATCGGAAGGTCTTTCGCTAGAAGTATCGGACGTATTGTTTGAGCGCAAACTACTTTACGTACGCAAAACCAAGAACCGCCACGAACGTTATGTTCCAATGACTTCTAGGGTAATGGAAGAACTGGAAGATTACATTTATTATGTGCGCCCTTTATTGTACGACGATAACAAATCCACCGAACGGTTGCTCCTTAGCGAACGCGGTTTGCCGCTTTCTGGAGAATCGTTGGCTTGTCGTTTAAAATTGCTGCAGACGAGAACCAAAAAAGGGCAAGCTACCGGCTTACATTCTTTGCGCCACAGTATCGCCACGCATTTATTAGAAGCTGGAGTAGACATGGATAATGTTGCATTATTCCTGGGTCATCGCACGTTGGATAGTACGCAGGTTTACACGCATTTAATGAAGGAGGTAGGTTGATGTTAGTAGGGTATAA
>JAHDHW010000224.1 GCA_020631105.1 Saprospiraceae bacterium
CTCATGTTCTATTCCCAAAAAGTAAGCTTCCGATTCGTACCATAGTACTTCCTTCTGCAATGGCTAGCGCATAATCACCAGACATACCCATGCTAATTTCTTTAAAGGAAGACGGAGCCGAGAAATATTGCTTTTGCAAATGATCGAAGATTGATTTTAATCTTTTAAACTCTTGGCGTACCTGGTCCTTGTTATCGGTAAAAGTAGCCATTCCCATTACACCTCTGATTTCGACGTGTTTCATTTCTTTAAATGCCGGATCTTCCAGCATTGTCTTTACCGTGGATTGATCAAATCCGGCTTTAGTGTCTTCTTCTGCGATTTTGAATTGTAATAAAACCGGAATGACCCGTTGGGCTTTCTCTGCTTGTTTATTGACTTCCTGCAAAAGCCGATAGCTATCAATACTATGGATCAGCGCGACGAAAGGAGCGATGTATTTTACTTTGTTTCTTTGTAATTGCCCAATCAAATGCCACTCAATATCCTTCGGAAGCACTTCTTGTTTTTGTACTAATTCCTGTACTCTGTTTTCTCCAAAAATACGTTGCCCTTTATCATACATTTGGGTAATCAATTCGACCGGCTTGGTTTTCGAAACAGCCACCAGGGTCGTATTGGTTGGAGCGAGTTGTTCTAATATAGTCTCTAGCATTATTATAATCCTAAGTTTCGTTTTTACTTTATATAAATAACGGGCAGGCTAAATTGTTGTCTTGAGCAGGGTTTTTCCATCAGCGTAGGTGGACAAGAGTTCTTCTGCGTATGAAAGAGCAGTATCCAGTTCGTCAGCACCTGCGAATGAAAAAAAGACCATCAGGAAGGTATTCATCTCCGGAGTAACCATGGTACGGGTTGAGTCACTGGTCGGACTACCAAAAGCACTAAATTCATCTCTGAGTAATGGCATGAATTCCATATTCAACCCGCCTCTCCCAATTGCCTCATATGGCTCTTTGGCGCGACCAACATCAAGGAGGACATCGCCGATTATATTATTTTGATCATAACCTCCAATAGAGATACCAGTCTTAATAGAAACCAGATTTAGTGCATCTACCACATTATTGATATGGTACAAGCCTTTTCCATTTACGACTCGACGGAGTAAAGCTTCTGCCGATAAGCGGTATCTTGCGGGGTCTTTACCCAATGCTTTGTAAGCCTTGCGTCCAGCAGTAATCGCGGCTTGTTTACTAATATCTTCCACTGCTAATTTGGATGCGATTAGGATCGATTCATCCTTGATTTTTTCTAATAAGTCGGAGTAGTCATTCCTGACCTCAACAGACAATGATAGGATGCCTAGTTTAAGTTGAGGGCATTTCTCAAGGACAGTAGGAGCAATGGATATTTTCACAAACTTAATTTAGTAATGATTGCAGAACATTAACTATGGTTAAAGGTCGGAACGCGTAATTTTTCTATGTGCCACAAATATAAAAATTCCAAGGAAAACAAGTGTGGTAATGACGGATTCAGTAGTGCTTAATAATATGGAGAAATCATTTTCCTCTGTCATTTTATTGACGATGTCCAGGATTGGAATAGGTGCAAGATCTTCCAGGGCATTCATGGGGTAAAAGTGAATCGATTTGTTCGGGAAGAATCTATAGTGCAGTGCCCAGCGAAGTGCGGGTTCAAGAAAAATAATGTAGACTAAATACAGAAAAAGCGCAAGGCCGGTTCGGCGTATAAGCACACCAAGGAAAAAACCAAAAATCATATAACCCAGACAAAGTAAAAAGAATCGCGGGATATGATTGGTCTCTGCTATAAGCTTAGTGTAATAAAGAGAATCAGTATAAATGGCTCCAATGGCAAAGCCGCAAAAGGCGTAATAAGCAGTAGCCAGCAGACTTACTGCCAGGATAAAGAGCAGTTTGCCAAAGAAAAATTCATTACGGGTAATTCCGTTGATAATGTTTTGTCTAAGGGTTTTGTTCGTAAATTCCATTGTTACAGAAAGTACTCCGATGAACCCAAGGAAGAAAAAGGCAACCCAATTGCCACCATATGCAAGGTACCTCCAGATCGATGGAAACTTTGTAATAGATTCAGGATTTATAAATTCTGGTGGAGCGCCTGCATTGATGAAGATTGCTTTGGCTACAAATATTGTCGAAGGCAAAAGTATAAGGAATAAGATAGCCATCACCTTAAAGGTCCGATAGTGCTTAAACTTTTTCCATTCTAATTCTAGGAGATATCGCATTAAGATGGGTTTTTCGTCAGTTCTAAGAATTCAGTTTCCAGACTTCGTTTTTTGCTTACCAGATGATGGAGTACAATGCCTCTCTCGAAGGCAGCCTGATTAAGTTCACCTGCAGTTCTGTCTTCATCAATTTCAATATTAAAGGTGTCCTTAAAAGAATCGCCCAGGGTAGCCCAGGGGAGTTCTTCCAACATAGCCTTTAGTTGACTAGGTTGATTGGATGCGACCTCAATAGTTACAGTATCCTTGAGGATGGAAGAGATACTCCCGGCTGCTAGCAAGTGGCCGTTTTTGATAATGGCAACATGCGAACAGATCTTCTCTACTTCATCGAGAATATGGCTGGCCATGATGATTGTTTTGCCACGTTCCGCAATTTTTCTAATAGTTGCACGAACCTCCGCTATACCTTGTGGGTCAAGCCCGTTTGTGGGTTCATCAAAAATCAAAACATCAGGGTCGCCAACCATCGCAGAGGCAATAGCCAGTCGTTGTTTCATCCCAAGCGAATAAGTACTAAAGGGAGATTTCCGACGATGTGTAAGATTGACCAACTCTAAGAGTTCGTCAAAGTTTGGATTTTTCTCTCCCTTGATATGAGCGACGACCTCTAGATTTTGATCTGCATTCATGTAAGGGTAGAAATTGGGCGTCTCTAGCAAGGTGCCGATTCGGAGTCTTGCCTTTTTGCCGTATGCATTATCGAACCAGGTGTATTCGCCACTGTCCATTCGAATGATGCCAAGGATGATTCCCAGCGTGGTAGTTTTACCACTACCGTTAGGCCCGAGAATACCGTAAATGTCACCTGCTTCGACCGTAAGATCAAGATTGTTTACAGCTACGATTCGACCATAGGTCTTTCGTAGATTTTGGATTTTTAGTACCGACATTTGTTTTAGTTGGAATAGTTGTTCTAAGTATGCTCCAAAGATAACTTAGCAATCCAAAGCCAACAATAAAAAGAGATAAAGTAGCTAAAATGATAGATTGGAATGAGCAAAGAAAGGATGTAAGACTTAATACTGCATCAATTTTCTTTGATTTTTTTCATAATGAGCCAGATAATCTTCTACCGCTTTTTCACTTTCAACAAATCGATGTGGTAGGGTGATTCTTTTGGCGAGTGGGGTGAGGATGGTGTATACTTTTGCTTTGGGGAGATCAGGAATATTCGTGAACATTTCGTCAATTGGAAGTTGATCTACTTTTGCAAGTCCCTCCGCTACACCTACAGAATCGATCTCCCTTTCAAAATCATCATCACTCAATAAAAAGGCAAGGTAATCGTCAATTTCTTTGTCTATAATTTCCTTTCGAATGATTTTTTCATCTTCGTTGATTTCAGGCGTAGAGCTGATATCCATTACAAAGGTGTTTTCTTTTTGTTCGCAGGTGCTTACATACGCTGATTGAATAGGGGCTGCGATAGGGGCTTGTTGAGCAAGCGGTTTTGCAGAGTTGAAATGATCGAAATTAGAAAACTTGAATAAAGAGAAGATTAATAACACTGTTGCTGCAGCGTATAAAAAACTTGATTGTTTTAAAGTTTTAAAAATGGATGGAACTATTGTTTTCCTACGGACAGACTTCCAGTTGCTCGCAGGAGGCTGGATATTATTTCCCTCCAGTAGATTTTTAACAAAACCATCAAACTCTTCGTCAGAGATTGGATTATTAGGCTTATGCGTGCTCATTGAGTAAAATTTGTTTTTTGAGGGCTTGTCGGGCTCGGGCTAACTGAGATTTTGAGGTCCCAACTGAAATACTAAGCAATGCAGATATTTCTATATGGTTAAATCCGTCGATTACATACAGGTTGAATATTTGCCGGTAACCTTTGGGCAATTGTTGGATCATATTGATCAGGTCGTCTTTAATTAAATGCTCTATTGCAGAATAGGATAAAGACATTTCTAAATCTTCTTCAATAATTAGATGCCGATGTTTTTTTTCTTTCCGATTGTATTCAATGGCTGTATTGATGAAGATTCGTTTGAGCCAACCCTCAAAGCTTCCTTCGTGCCGAAACTCATCCAGTTTGTAAAAAACTTTGATAAAGCCTTCCTGAAGTACATCCTCGGCAATTTGAAAATTCTCAGAATATCTGAGGCAAAGCCCAAACATTTTTGGCGCGTAGCGCTGATAAAGTTGTTTTTGGGCAATGCTTTCTCCGATCAGGCATCCTTCAAGGAGGACAGTCCAATCCAGAGATTGTTGTAGATTTTGTGTTGCGATCATCTCTTGAACTTAGGGTTCAATTCAAATTATTATTTAAGATAGTAACTATTCATGAAACGCGGGAATGTATTACTAAAAAGTTATTCCTTGGCTAAATGACTTGTTTTTAGACAAACCACTTCGATTTCATGTATAGAGGGGTGAGAGAGAAGAGGGCAAATAATGAAGGTGTAATATATAAAGAAAAAATATAATATCGAAATTGTATAATTTACACCTGTGTTTTATGATAAACGGATTCAGACTCTAATAAAATTTAAGCGGAGTAATTTTCCAGGAAGGCGACTAATTTGGCAACAGCTTTTGCCCGGTGACTTATAGATTTCTTGATAGAAGCATCTAATTGTCCGAATGTTTGATCGTAACCTTCAGGGATGAAGATCGGATCATATCCAAAGCCACCTTCACCTTGCATTTTTGTTGCAATGCTGCCTTCAACCTTTCCATCGAAAACATGTTCTTCTCCATTTATTAGCAAAGCAATAGAAGTACGAAAACGTGCATTTCGATTTTGGGCATCTTTTAGATTGCCTAATACCAGCGTCATATTGCGGATTGGATCTTGTGGTAAGCCACCGTAGCGGGCGGTTAGAACACCAGGTTCTCCATTTAATGCATCAATCTCCAGGCCAGAATCTTCAGAAAAGCAATCTACCCCATAATGTTCTTTTAAATAATTTGCTTTCAGTAGCGCATTTCCTACGAAAGTATCTGCTGTTTCAGGGATATCTTCCTTGCATCCAATATCTGCCATTGGGACTATCTCAAATTTCCCTTTTAGCATTTCAGCAACTTCTCTGATTTTATTGGGGTTGCCTGTGGCGAACACTAATCTTTTCATATGCGGTAAATCTCTTGTAAACAAGCCCAAAGGGCTTTCTTTTTGGTGTTATCTTTTTGAATATCTGAAAGCTTATCAGCGAGCAAGAAAATACATCCCTGGAAGGGTAGTGGCTGATAAGGTTTGAGGTCAAGATGAATACCGAGCTTACTTGGAGTGACTCCAAAAAGTAAGGCCTTCTCAAATGCCGCTTTTGATTGCATTTGGATGAAACTAAAATCTGCCTGAGGCGTTATTGGAAGGGAATGTACTTCTTTGTCAATATCGAGTTTGGCAGCTCGTAATATATTGTGAAGTAACTCCGTTAGTTCATTTTGATTATCCGATTCAGGAAAGACAGCCAAAGTGGATAGTTGTTGCTCAGTTGAAGGCTCAAAATCCTTGGCATTTTCTTCCGGAACGGCAAAGATATCGAAGTCGATGAAATCTTTTGACAGAATAAAATTTTCTTCAGGCATTAATTTTTAAAATAAAATTAAAGAATTGGCTCAAAAAATGGCCTTGTATAGAATAAATGGAATTTAGGCCGTATATTTGTGAAAACCAAATTAATATGAAATACGACATCAAAATAACAAAAGTAAAAGATTCTAAGCTTTCTACGGTAGATTTTGACAACATTCCTTTCGGAAGAACTTTTTCTGACCATATGTTTGTTGCAGATTATATCGATGGAGCCTGGACGAATCTTGAAATCGTCCCTTTTGAGCACTTTCAAATCCATCCCGCTAGCATGGTACTCCATTATGGACAAGCTATCTTTGAAGGAATGAAAGCTTCGAAAGGAATTGATGGAAAACCTTATTTCTTAAGACCGGAACAACACTCTCAAAGGCTAAATGCATCTGCTCAACGAATGTGTATGCCTGAGGTGCCAGAGGATTTGTTTTTACAAGCGATTAATGAGCTTGTTTATTTGGATAAGGACTGGATTCCACCAGCGAAAGGAAGTGCCCTATACTTGCGCCCTTACATGTTTGCAAATGATGAATTTATTGGAGTTGCTCCGGCAAGTGTATATAAGTTTATCATCTTTACCGGTCCTGTCGGACCTTATTATCCAAAGCCAGTACGTTTGTTAGTCGCGGATCAATTTGTGCGTGCAGTTAAAGGTGGAGTAGGTGAGGCGAAAACAGCAGGAAATTATGCTGCTTCTTTGCTTCCTGCCAAACAAGCTCAGGAGCAGGGTTATGACCAGGTATTGTGGATGGATGCTCATGAATTCAAATATATCCAGGAGGCTGGTACGATGAATATCTTCTTTGTGATTGATGGAAAAGTAGTTACTCCGGCGACAGATGGAGCCATCCTAAAAGGAATTACCAGAGATACGATTATTAAAGTGCTTCGTGCAAAAGGATATACCGTGGAAGAACGACCTTTGGCGATTGATGAAGTAATTGAGGCTCATAAAAACGGTACATTGCAAGAGTGCTTTGGTACCGGAACTGCTGCAGTAGTTGCTCATGTAGCTAACTTTACGCATAAAGGAACGACTTATGAATTACCTGCCATCGAAGACCGAAAGATTGGCGCTTTAGCGAAAGAATCAATTGATGGATTACGTGCTTTAACCATTGAAGATGAGCATGGTTGGATTGTAGAAGCAAAGCCACAAGCTATGGTTCAGGCGTAGTAT
>JAHDHW010000225.1 GCA_020631105.1 Saprospiraceae bacterium
ACTCCGTTTTCCTCGCCGAAGGCTCGTCTATTACCGTAGAAAACAAACGGACGATTACTTAACACCAATACTATTTTACCTAGATAGCTATTGTTCTTAGTTTGAACTTGCTTTTCATTTTGCATTTGCATTTCTTTGCAAGAAAGCTTGTGCTCGACCAAATCCAATCTATCTTAAAAGACCAATACCACCTCCAGGGGCTGCTAACAAACCTTCCGGGAGATGAGGATCTCAACTTCAAATTAGACGGCCCGGACAATCAGCGCTTTACTGTAAAACTGATGCGATCTTCTTGTCCGGAAGATCTGATTGAATTACAAACAGCAGTTTTAAAACACCTCGAACCTAAAGGGCTGGAAGTACAATTACCTGCGGTTATTGATACTTCGGATAAACGACCTTACCTCAAGGTAAATATTGATCAGGAGGAACGAATATTTTGGGTATTGACCTGGTGCCCCGGAAATTTATATGCCCACTTCCATCCTAAAAATGAAGGACTCCTGCATAGCTTTGGACAGCAACTCGGGCTGCTCACTACGGCGCTCCAGGATTTTGACCATCCCAAAAAACACCGACTGCACCGATGGGCACTGAGCGAAGCACTAGAAGTCAAAGACTTCGTTCAATATATCAGGGAAGATATTCGACCGATTGCAGAAGGAATCTTTGATCGTTTCGAAAATATCACCCTACAAAAATTAAACACCCTCCCCCATCAGATCATTCATAATGACGCAAATGATTATAATGTCTTAGTCGAACAAGATGACAAAGGCAAGGCATGGATTAGTGGCATCTTTGATTTCGGAGATATCGCCTATCAACCAGCTATCTGTGAATTGGCAATTGCCATTGCTTATGCGATTATGGATCAGCCATTCCCACTCCGAACTGCTTCGAAAATGGTAAGTTCCTTTCATGAGGTCCGACCTTTATCATTGACGGAAATAGACCTCTTGCTTGACCTCATTAAGTTGCGGCTCGCCGTTAGCGTAGCGATTTCCAGTCAGCGGCAACGCTCAGAGAATGATCCTTATATTACCATAAGTCAGGCACCTGCGCTAGCAGCAATACAAGTGCTCAATGATATTCCGAAAGCATTAGCGGATGCATCATTCCGGCAGGCATGCAACTTTGAAATTGTTCCACAGGCAGCTGAAGTTATGCAATTTATCCGTAAACATCGGGCTCAATTTCATCTCCCGATCAAGCTTGATTCCTGGGAAGGCATCCTGGATTTAAGTGTGGGTTCGCTGATGTTGGGCGCTGATCCACGGGGTCATCAATTAGATTTACTGAGTCAAAAAATAGATCAGTTTTCAAGGGATCATAATTTTGCCTTTACCATTGGTCGATACCTCGAATCTCGTCGATTATACGCTGCGGCCAACTTTGGAGCGATCGGACATCCCGCACTCGAAAAACGCACACAACATCTGGGGCTTGATATCTTTGGGCCAGCAGGTACACCGGTCCACGCCCCTCTGGACGGAAAGGTAATCGTCAATACCATTGTTGATTTACCCCTGGATTATGGTGGACTATTGGTACTAGAGCATCAAACGAATAATGGTACGCCATTCTATACTTTGTATGGCCATTTGGCGCATGACAGTTTAAAAATTGCAGTCGGAAACCAAGTAATAGGTGGTCAACAAATCGCCTGCTTGGGCGCACCTCACGAAAACGGAGGCTGGCCCCCTCACCTGCATTGGCAATTCATGATTGACTTAGTCGGCCTCGGAAAAGAATTTCCAGGAGTTGCATATGCGAAGGAGGTTGAACTTTGGAGTGCATTGAGTCCAAATCCAATGGAACTTGTTGACGACATCGATCCCGAGCAATATAATGCAAGGGTAGACTATGATCATATCTATAGAGAACGTAAGGAAAAACTAGGCTATAATTTGAGTCTCACTTACTCCAAACCTTTACATATTGTGGCAGGTTTCCGTCAGTTTCTTTTTGATAGTCACGCCAACACCTATCTGGACTTTTATAATAATGTTCCTCATGTTGGGCATCAACATCCTACTGTTGTAAAAGCAATCCAGGACCAAGCTGCTTTGCTCAACACGAATACCCGCTACCTACACGAAAATATACTTCATTATGCCGAACGGCTTTGTGCAAAGCTGCCTGATGAACTAGAGATATGCTACTTCGTCAATTCCGCGAGTGAGGCCAATGAACTGGCCATTCGCATGGCTCGTGTTTTTACAAAACGAAATGACATTATGGTCGTCGAAGCTGCTTATCACGGTCATACCAATACACTGATTGATATAAGTCCTTATAAGCATGATGGTCCTGGCGGAAGTGGAACACCCGACTGGGTACATAAGGTACCTATTGCTGATGATTATCGTGGTAAATTTAAACGAGCGCAGGGAAATACCGGAAGCCATTATGCGGAGGAAGTCGCTAAGCAGATCAATACCCTCGAATCAGAAGGTAAGCAAATTGCAGCCTTCATTGCAGAAACCTACCCCAGCGTAGGTGGGCAGATCATTACACCTCCAGGTTACTTAAAAGAAGTCTATCAGCATTTAAGAGCACACGGTGCCTTATGTATTGCGGATGAAGTGCAGACCGGATTTGGCAGACTCGGAAAATCCTTTTGGGCATTCGAAACACAGGATGCAATTCCGGATATGATTGTTCTGGGCAAACCCATTGGCAATGGATTCCCTTTGGCGGCAGTGGTCACTACGAAAGCTATCGCAGAAGCCTTCCATAACGGGATGGAGTATTTTAGTACTTACGGAGGTAATCCGGTTGCCTGTGCTGCCGGACTAGCTGTACTCGACGTCATTGAAGCGGAGCAACTGCAGCTCAATGCTCAAGTCCGCGGGGCACAAATCACAAGCCAACTCAGGGAACTCCAAAAGCAGTTTCCAATAATCGGAGATGTCAGAGGAGAAGGATTATTCCTCGGTATTGAATTGGTAAAAGATCAGGTGACGCTGGAACCAGCGGCGGCTGAGGCGCAGTATGTTATTGACCGACTTAAGGATCATCACATCCTTGCAGGAACTGACGGCCCCTTACATAATGTCATCAAGATCAGGCCAAGTATGGTTATTAATGAAACGGATGTTGAATATTTCTTTACGGTTTTCACAAAGATACTGGGCGAAGATTTTCTAAGATAACACCCAGCGAAAAAAAATTGAGGAGCACCTTTGCAAGGACTCCCCAATCAAAAGTATCGCGTTTGTTATACTGATAATGATGAAGCTTGAAGGATTAAAAATCTCCCAAACGCACCACATCAGGTATAGCTAGAATCTGTGCTGTAGCCCTAGATTTAATCCATAAACTGTCGGGCGCATTGAATCTGTACTACTCAATGCAATACTATTTAAAAACTGGCGGAATTGAACTCTTGTGAGGATCGAAAATCGATCATTAATGCTGTAAGAATACTGTAAACTTGAAGAGATAGATAATAATTGAGCGGGGTTTACTGCACTTCTCAGTTCGAATTCATCCACCAGATTTAGATTATTCAGGCGCTTACCATTTCCTTGAAAGCTCAGCGTCAAGCCTAAGCCCGCATTTAATAAAAGCGTATGTTTTCGTTGTTCAACTAGGATTCTTCCTACACTAAAATCTAAGTGATGTACTTCGTAATCATTATACTTCAGCTCACGCTGAATGTAGGTTACATTGATTGTGGTATCCTTAAGGATTGGCGTTGACGCTCCGGTCAGGCTATTAACTACATTTCCTACTACAACATCTTCTCTTTCTTCTAGTACAGTAGTTGAACCTTCATAGGCAAACTCTTCTTGTAACTGGTCATATTGATAAGCAAAAGTAAACTGCCACTTATGCTTACGAAGACTCACTTCAGGTCGTACTGACCAACCCAAAACTCCGGAGAGGTGATCTTCGTTTTGAATAGATTCGAGATTATTTCGCCACACATTTGCTCCTCCCAGAATGGCCATTGACAATTGTGCTTTGGCAGGAGGAATTGTCTTTTTACTTAAGGCCCCGATTGATAAAACCGGATAATCAAATTCATTGCTTAACAAGCTAATAGGCTTAGATAACAGAGTCAGCTCACTTACCTTATTGCGCGTTTCAAAAATGTCCTTCGTCGCAACAATTACTTTCGGTTTTTGATTCGTTTCAGAAGTCTTTTGCTCAACTATTTTCTTATTACTTGTTTGGATTAGGTTTGCTTCAACATTAGTCTTTTGCTCTATTGAACTTTCTGAATTCCCATCTTGCTGCTTAATGTTTGTTGCCGTATTATTCGATGGTTTATCTACTGGTAATTGACTTAATGGTTTTGGAGTATTATTAATATTGCTTTCTTTTTCAGGTGTATTTACGATAGTACCTGTTTCAGTTTTTCCAATTGCTTCAACATTATCTATGGATTTGTCTTCCGCTGTTTCCGCGCTCAAGGCTTCTACAATTTCAGGAGTATATACTTTATCATTCGCTGAGTTAACAACCTGGATATCTTTCTCAAAATAAGAAGCTACCATCCAGCCACCACAGCCGGTGATTAATAATAACAGAAGTAATGGCCACCAACGGTTTCTCTTAGCCTTTCGGCCTGCTATCATCTTCTCCTCGATACCGTCCTTCATATCCTCCCAAGCGAACCCCTCCGGGAGTCCTTGAGTATCATCCTCTAACCGATCTTTGAAGTTTGAATTAAAGTAATCCATACATATCGCGTTTGTGTTGACTGTTTAAAAAGTTTCTTAACCATCGTTTCGATCTAACCAGTTGAGATCTTGAGGTTTCAGTTGTAATGTTTAATGTTTTGCTTATTTCTTTATGACTATAATCATCCAACACAGCCAGCATAAAAACAAGTCGATAGCCATTAGGCATTTTGTCTAAAATAGACTCGATCTCTTGTCTGCTTAAATCGGTTGGGAGTTTTGAATCATCTTTTATTTCTTCTATTTTTTCAGCGGCGTATTCTACGAAAAGGACACCATTACTTTTGCTTCGAAGGTGTAGTAAACATTCGTTCACGGCCACCTTTCTAATCCATCCTTTGAAAGGACCTTTTTGGTCATCAAAAGATTTAATATTCAAAAACACCTTCGCAAAAGTTTCCTGCATCACATCCTTTCGATATTCTGTATCCTCTATATATCTTCTCACTATTGAGTAGACATAAGGAGCGGCGGATTTATAAATCAAAGCATAGCTTCGTTTATCGCCTTTCTTACAGGTCTCTATGATGTGGGTGTTTATCAATTTCTCTTTAGTGTGATTCTAATAAGTGATGCGAAGTATTTTTCT
Organism: Saprospiraceae bacterium; assembly: GCA_020631105.1. Taxonomy (GTDB): domain Bacteria; phylum Bacteroidota; class Bacteroidia; order Chitinophagales; family Saprospiraceae; genus JAHDHW01. The sequence continues at coordinate 5,284 of JAHDHW010000225.1, forward strand.
TATACATAGACTTCAAGCATCAAATAGCGATACAAAAAAGACTAACTCGCGGTAAAGTACCGCGAGTTAATCAAGGTATTATTTATTATTCGCAGTCTGCGTAAATTTCGAATAAGGCAAATCCATGCTCTAAAACGATAGTTTCAGTTACTCCATCATCTGTTACATTGATCGTAACCGGAAAATCAACAAAGTACCATTCCTGAGGATTATTCATGTATTCCAAAGCTTCTTCATCGCTATTGATCGTAATCGTTTCTCCTTCGAAAGATCCAGAAACAGGATAGACTAGATCGTAACAATCTCCTTCTCCAACACTAGAACTTGCGATCAGCGTAAAGAGATCTGTAAGAATCTCTCCTTCAAAGCATCCGAAGAATGCTAAGAATAATTCTTCTTCGCTGGCTACAGTTAAGGTTTCTCCTTCTTCGTCTACTAAGTTTAATGGATAAACGAATCCTGAGATTCCACCTCCGAACATATACTCAGTAAACTCATTCTCATCTTCAACTGTAATTTCCTCACCGTTGTAAATGATTGTCGCCGGGAAAACTATGTCGTAGCAACCAAATTGTCCTCCTCCTGTAAAGGTAGTATCAATAGGATCGATATCTCCATCTTCTGTACAGCTGAACAAAATTCCGAAGAATTCTTCTTCGTTGTTAACAGTTTCCGTCTCTCCTTCCTCGTCAACTAGTTCAAGTGGAAAAACAAAGAATAGTAGTGGCTCCTCAACGATTAATTCAATAAATGCATCCTCGTCTGCTACTTCATATTCGTTACCTTCGCCGTCAACAAGGTTTAATGGATAAACTAGATCATAACAAGAGTTGATATCACCGATCAAGAAAGCAGGTACATCATCTGTCTCCCATCCAACATCAGGTACACATGAAGCAAATGCTTCAGCAAGTCCTTCTCCATCTTCTATGGTAGAAGTTTCTCCTTCAAGAGAAACGATGTTTAAAGGATATTGAAAATCGATGTATTCTGCATCCTCATCAAGATTTTCGAAATCATCCTCACTATTAATTTCAACAGGTACTCCGTCAACAATCAGTACGAAAGGAAATGTAATGGTAAAACAGCCTAGGTCCAATCCCTCTGTAGAGCTATTGCTGGCGCTCATTTGTGCTACTAAACTATTATTCTCAGTAGTAGTAGTTGGTTCGATTACTTCCTCTTGCTGGACTTCCTCCGAAAATTCGTCGTTTTTACAAGAAGAAAAGCCAATCATGGTAATGGCAAGGAACAAGAAAAAGAATTTAAAATGTCTCATTATATTATTAGGTTTAAAATTAAAAGGTATTTATTTCATCGAGCTCACTATACTATATACAGATACGCATCAAAACGCTGCACGACTTCATAATTTTTTTTAAAAAAAATAAAAAACCCTCCTGTTGATACCAACAAGAGGGTTTAAAGTAAGTGCCTAACCAAAATTGCTTATATAATAATTTTGTCCTGAAGAAATTTCATAAGTATTTGACTAAAAGGAAAATACGTTGAAATATCTGAGTGGACTTAAAAAAAATTATTATATCAATTTTTTAGGCTTACTACTTAAGTTTAAATTATGTTTTCGCAGCTTAGTAACAAGCTAAGCTGCTCAAAATATA
>JAHDHW010000226.1 GCA_020631105.1 Saprospiraceae bacterium
TTTACAACAGAACTTATTAAGTGCCCGAAGAGGGAGTCGAACCCTCACGCCCATACGGACACATGGCCCTCAACCATGCCTGTCTACCAATTCCAGCATCCGGGCAGATACCTTTTATAGTAGGTGCTTTAATTCGCGAGTGCAAATATACTTGAAAAGATCAATTTACGAACAATTTCAGCTAAAAGAATCCTCTGCTTTCGAGTATTGCTATTGTTAGTATAGGGTCAGGACTATACGAAAGAATATTGAATCTCGAATTCAGATAATATTGAGTATTGAAAGAAGATTAGTTTTCAGGTTTATACGCTCCATATATCAAACTTTAGTAGTGTGATTTTTTATTCAATATTGGAGATTCAATATTCACATTGGTTATTTTTTAAAAGCTTAGAATTCTTTCAAACAGTCCTAGCATAGGGTATAATATTTAAAAATGGGAATAAGATAAAGTTGCATTATTTGCACTTTTTGAGACTGATAAAGCGCTTTTTTTTAAAAAATAGCCGACAATAAATAAAATTTTGTCACATATGTTTGAACAAGCTAAAAATAGCTGTGTTATTCTGTGCTACTCTTTCAACCGCATTTTCACACCGTACACTAAAAGAAAATTACTTTTTTAATACTTTTTTAGAATTCTGTAAAATTTGGAATACCCCCTTTTTATAAATGTAATACCTTTTCGAGGTAAAAAAGCGAGGTCACAGGGATTTCTGAAAACATTTGCCATGTATTATATTTAATAATATATTTGAAGTATCAAGTTGATAAAAAGCTTTATACATAATAAAATAAATATTATTTGTGCTGATTATTAACGAGAGACCAACTCCCCCTAGCTAAGTAGGAACACTATAAACACTAAACCTGACCACACACTATGGAACTGTTTTTTTTACTATCGATAGGTATGTCGATTGTGGCACTTCTACCTATTGCACTAAGCGAGTCACAACTATTAAACAATCAGCAGAATCAACAAACACAAGAAGCCATATTAATGGCTGGTGTTGAAACTACATTCCCAACTGAATCTTTACTACTGAAAACGCAGTCTGTTCAATTGAGCGCAGCAGAGACGCCTCTGGCTTCTAGTTATCATCTGGAAGTTGAAGGAACGCAACGAGCTTCAAGGACTGTACTCTTACAAAGCGACAAGAGTACTTTATTGAAGTCAGCTGTCTAATTGTAAGACTATTGTAATCCCTGACACTATGAAACATCCATTATTTTTATGGATAAGCATTTTATGTTTATCTATCAGTTGGTGTACAGTCCTTGAAGGACAAAGTGAGGACGAACCTGTTCTGGTAACAATAGAGACACTAGAGAAAGCGTCTTATCAAAAAGATAAGAAGCACACCAAGAAATCTATACCAAAGATTAAAAACACTTATCGTCATCACAAAGCATTGCCGGATACTTTTGCAGGTACGGTGATTGAATTGACTACTTCTGATTTTCCTTTAGAAAGAGATTATCCTTTATTTAAACAGTTTGGACAAGTATACTATGATCGTATTACAGGTGTTGGATATTCTTATTGTATTGTAGCGAATTTTTCGAGTGAGAAATCACTTAAGAAGTACCTGGATCAAGTCATCATCCCAAAAGCACCAGAAGCCAAACTTATATCATATAAAAACGGGAAACGAACAGAAAAATAACGTAGACTAACACTAAACAAGTAAAGAATTATTTTTGAGACCGAAGATTGAAAGCCTGTTTCCGAGAGGAACGGGCTTTTTTTATACTTTCGTGTTACTGCTAAGTGCAGCGTTTCGGAGACGCTGTAAAAATGGAGAAGCAAAAATAAAATCCTGCAATAAATCGCTATCGCTATCGAGTACTTCGTTTTTGTTACCTGTCCATACTAGCTCCCCCTTATAGAGTAAAGCGATATTTTCACCAATCTCCATTACAGAGTTCATATCATGTGTATTGATCACTGTGGTGATATTGTTCTCTATGGTGATACTACGGATAAGTTCATCAATAACGATTGATGTCTTAGGATCAAGCCCGGAGTTAGGCTCATCACAGAAAAGATATTTTGGATTTAGTACAATTGCCCTGGCGATTCCGACACGTTTCTGCATACCACCACTTACCTCCGAAGGGTATTTATTATTTACACCTTCCAGGCTTACACGCTCAAGACAATAATTGACACGATCGAGTTTTTCCTTTTTAGTCATGGTGGTAAACATGTCCAAAGGAAAGCGAATGTTTTCTTCAACACTCATAGAATCGAATAAGGCAGATCCCTGAAATAGCATTCCTACTTGCATTCGGATAGCTCGAATCTGTTTTTTGTCAAGCTGGGAATAATTGATATCATCAAACCAAACGGTACCTGAAGTAGGCTGTAGTAAACCAACCAGGATTTTTAATAACACCGTCTTACCCGCACCACTACGTCCAATGATGAGGTTCGTCTTTCCGTTCTCAAAGGTATGCGTGATCCCTTTAAGAACTTCTGCGTCGTCGAAAGATTTGAATATGTTTTCTGCGCGTATCATTGCGTTAATAAAATGGCAATTAGATAATCGGCTAATAAAATTAATATATCACTATATACAACCGCCTGGGTACTTGCTTGTCCAAGCTCAATACTTCCTCCCTTAACATGGTAACCTTGATAAGCAGATACCGAAGTCAGAATGAATGCAAAAACTATTGCTTTGACGAACATCATGAAAACGTAGTATTCTACAAAAAAGGACCGTACTCCACGGGTATATTCTGCATTGGTAATCAAACCAGTTGGTACACTTGAAAGATAACCACCCATAATTCCTACAAAACAAGCAATTGCTACTAATAAAGGAATAACAATAACTGCGGCGATAATCTTAGGCGTAATCAGGTAGGAAGCAGTATTTACGCCCATGATCTCCATTGCATCAATATGCTCTTTTTGGCGCATCCCCCCAATCTCCGCTGCAATATTTGACCCTACCTTACCGGCTAATACCAAACAGGTAATCGTCGGTGCTAATTCAATAATGGTACTATCCCTAACGATATAACCGATGTAATATTTGGGTACGAAGCTGTCTTGTAACTGATAAGCAAACTGTACGGCTGTTACCGCCCCGATGAAAACAGCAATCAAAACAACAATTACTACTGAACCTACTCCAATATCGTTCATTTGACGCATGGTTTCTTTCCAATACATCGAAAAACGCTCTGGCCGCGCGATTGCGGTTCGTAGCATCATAATATAACGGCCAAAATGGTAGAAAAAATTAAAGCTCATATAGATTGTAGAAAGTACTGTAAATTACTTCTTTATAACGATGGGTGCCTTCGAAGGTTCTAAAATATACGAAAAACACTATTTTGTGTCATATTTCGAAAAATGAAGGGGCAAAGATGCCCATTGTTGTTCGAATCACCAAGTTTTCTACTCTTAATCTACACACTATGAATATCATAATTACCGGAGCTACAAAAGGTATAGGCCTCGCAATCGCACATCGATTTGCCAAAGAAGGCTTTAATCTGGCCGTTTGTTCCCGATCAGCAGAGGATTTAAACAACTTTAAAACTACCTTTTCGGCAGCGTATCCTGATATCGAAATATTGACTCAGACTACCGATATGAGTAAAAAGTCAGAGGTCAATGCTTTAGCAGATTATATCAAAGGTCATTGGACCAAAGTTGATGTATTAGTAAATAACGCAGGGGTATTCTTACCTGGGGAGATACACAAAGAGGAAGAAGGAACTTTGGAAAGACAGATTGAAACTAATCTTTACAGTGCTTACTACATGACCAGGGCAATCTTACCCTTGATGTTTGATAATCCCGGTAGCTATGTAATGAATATGTGTTCAATTGCCAGTAAGATTGCTTATCCGAATGGAGGATCCTACAGTATTTCTAAATTCGCCCTTCTGGGATTTTCGAAAGTGTTGAGGGAAGAACTAAAAGAAAAAGGGATTCGGGTGAGTAGTATATTACCCGGAGCAACCTGGTCCAATAGTTGGGCTGGAGTTGACCTACCCAAAGCCCGTCTGATGGAAGCCAATGATATAGCAATCGCAGCCTGGAGTGCCTGGAGTATGAGTCACTCGGCAGTAGTGGAGGAAATCGTGTTGAGGCCACAATTAGGGGATCTTTAGCACTAATCAACTGTTATTTGCTGTTAAAAGGCCGATTTTTACAAGCTGCTTACATTTCGCAAAACCTTGTTTGCCAATTAACCGTTATTTGTCTGTACTTTTGAGCGCCTGAAAATCAGGCCTAAATATTATGTATGGCAAGTAATCAAGAAGAAACAAACATTCAGGAAGCTCCACCCAAAAAGAAGGTTGACAAGGAAAGTCTACAGGATGCCCTGCGGATTTTTTATTATATCAAACCTTACCGCTGGTACCTCTTTGCCGGGCTCGTGCTTTTATTTTTGAGTAGTCTGGTTTTTATGGTCTTTCCATTTATGATTGGAAAGATGCTCGATATTGCGAATGGTCAGGATTTCTATGGTCTTAAGCTTAATGACATCCTTAAATTATTGGTTGTAATACTGTTCGTTCAAGGGTTTGTCTCTTATGCACGTGTCGTTCTTTTCGCAAAAGCAGCAGAAAATGGAATCGCGGATATTCGTAAAGCGCTTTATGAAAAGATGATTTCTTTGCCAATCGTATTTTATGAAAAGAGTCGGGTAGGGGAATTGGTAAGTCGGGTGACTGGCGATATTGAAAAACTGGAAGGCGCTTTTTCGATTACAATAGCAGAATTTCTTCGGCAAATTATTTTATTGATCGCTGGTGTGATCTTTCTGGGGATCTCAACTCCAAGATTAGCATTGATTATGCTGGCTACTATTCCGGTGGTTGTTATCGGTGGCTTTTTCTTTGGAAAATATATTCGGAAGTTATCCAAACAAAGACAGGAGGCACTTGCATCAACCAATACCATCCTTAGCGAAACCCTGACTTCAATTAGTGCGGTTAAATCTTTTACCAATGAATTTTTTGAATCCCTTCGCTACGGAAAATCAATGGGGAATATGGTGGACATCGCTTTACGATTTGCACATGGTCGTGCAGTGTTTTCGGTATTTATTGTCGTCGTATTCTTTGGCGCTTTGATTTACATTATCTGGACAGGTGCGACCATGGTAGAGTCGGGAGATATGCTGGTGGGAGAACTGGTTTCCTTTGTCACTTATACTGCAGTGATTGGAGCAGCAATCGCCAGCCTCGCCAATTTTTATACACAGATTTTAGGTGCATTAGGTGCAACGGAACGTGTACGAGAGATTCTGGATATGGAATCAGAGGTCAATGTAACTCAGGCGGGAAAAGAAAACCCCTTGCAACTCTCCGGGGACATTCGCTATGAAGATGTTGTATTCGCTTATCCTACGCGCTCTGACATTACCATCCTTAAGGGCCTTAGTCTACATATCCGCCCAGGCCAAAAGGTGGCCCTGGTAGGGCCAAGTGGCTCCGGGAAATCTACCATCGTTCAACTCTTATTACGATTCTACGATCTTGCCGGCGGTAAGATTATACTTGATGGAAAAACATCTACGGAGTATGATATTTCGCAGTATCGTCAAAACATGGCGATCGTTCCTCAGGAGGTGTTACTTTTTGGAGGGACCATCCGAGAGAATATCTTATATGGCAAACCTAATGCAACCGAAGAAGAAGTTATTGCTGCGGCTAAGAAATCTAACTCTTACGAGTTTATCATGAGCTTCCCGGAAGGACTGGAAACTATTGTTGGAGAACGTGGAGTAAAACTCTCCGGCGGACAACGTCAACGCGTCGCGATTGCTCGTGCGATCCTAAAAGATCCTGCAATCCTGCTTTTGGATGAAGCCACTTCCTCTCTTGATGCCGAAAGCGAAAAGGTTGTGCAAGAAGCTCTGGATACATTGATGGAAGGGCGGACCTCGATTATCATCGCACACCGCTTATCTACCATCCGGGACGTAGATCAAATCTTTGTAATTGACGAAGGTCGAATTGCGGAACAAGGAACGCATGATGAGCTTTCTGCAAAAGAAGATGGCTTGTATAGCAGTCTGGCTAAATTGCAGTTTGAGCGGATATAGGTGAATAATTGGAAAGGCTACTAAAAAAGAAAGAGGAACGTCAAGCGACGTTCCTCTTTCTTTTTTAAGAAAATGTAGAAGGCAAACTATTCAACCTCTATCATTTCTTTTACATCTGAAGGAATAGAAGCTTTAGCTGCTTTTTTCTGGCAGGTTTTACAAAGTTCTGAGATTCCTTTTTGTTCCCATGATTCCTTAATACTACCACTGCTGATGGCTTTACCCCGGATATGTTGACAATCATCGTAAGCATGGTATTTATTGCCTGCCTTGGACCAGTACACATTATCACTGTCAATGTTTAAGCTCTTAGCGGCTTCGGTTTGCTGATTAATTTCCTCTGTATATTTTTCTACAGAAGGAGGATTGAAATCTGCTCCGGTTATACCTGCAGCAACCATTGCAATTGCGGCGATACTACCTGCTATACCTTTTGTCTTTCCACTGATATTTTTATTCGTAAAGATTAAGATGACCATCGGAAGGAATGCTAACACTCCCATGATTGCACCTAACTGGTTTTGAATAAAAAACCGTGTTGGTTCTTTCTCTGATGCCGGATCTAATTTGTTGGCATTTTTCCAAAGTGTGGAGCCCGTAATCGCTAGAGCCAGGATGACGACTATTGCTACAATTAACCAAACTAGCGTTTCGTCACTAATTAACTTAAATATGGCGAAGGCCTGACCTGCCATAGCAAATAGCCATGCGATGACAGCAAATATTCTTAACTGTTTCGCTTTTGATTTTGCTTCTGGACTTGCTTGAAATACTTTTGGTTCACTCATGTTTCGTTTTTGTTTTATGACGTAAAAAAGA
>JAHDHW010000227.1 GCA_020631105.1 Saprospiraceae bacterium
GCCACTTCTTAAACAGTGAGTTGGTGAGCAAGCGAGTGAGTGAGAAGATCGGTAAACTAGTGTGAGTGCAGCGTGAGATGTAAGATTGCCGAGCTAAAATTATACTAAGTAAGAGCGTTAATGGGTGAGTGAGTTGGTAAGATTGAAGATTAGCAGGACGCAGGATTGCCGAGCGATCTTCATAATCTTTACGCTACTTTCACTCGGGGATCAAGGAATAAATACATGAGGTCTACGAGGATATTTAAGACCACAAAAATGCAGGCGGTAAGTAACACTGCTCCGAGTACTAATGGAATATCATAAGACAATAAAGCATCAACAGTTAATTGGCCTAGGCCATTATAATTAAAAACATTTTCTACGAAAAATGCCCCGGCCAGCAATGCTGCAAACCATCCTGAAGCTGCGGTTAAAACCGGATTTAGAGCATTACGCAATGCATGCTTGAACACAATCCGATAATAGGATAATCCCTTTGCCTTAGCGGTACGGATATAATCCTGTGAAAGTACATCCAACATAGCAGAACGAGTCAATTGAGTGATGATTGCTATTGGGCGAATCCCTAAGGCAATAGCTGGCAGGATTAGATTTTTCCAAAAGATTTTGCGTTCTCCATAATCATCTAATCCAATCAAGCTTCCACTGACTTCGAACCAACCTAAATAATACGCGAATATTAAGGCAAGAACCATTGCAGATACATAACTTGGAAAGGAGATCCCGACCACCGAACTAATCACCGCGGAATTATCAAACCAATTATTATGATTTAAGGCGGAGATGACCCCAAGGATAATCCCTATGATCAGTCCCAGGATAATAGCCGCGAAAGCGAGAATCGCGGTTTGAGGTAATTTCTCGAAAAGCATGGCACTTACACTTCGGCCACTTTGGAAAGACTCGCGTAAATAAGGTCGTTTTAAGACCAGGGCTTGTCCTCCAAAAGGAACTAATTTGAAGTACTGATACTTCTGCTTTGCCTCCGGAGTGTTTTCATGGACGGAGATCGGCGAAATATCCCTCAAATAAAACACCAGTTGGACAAACAGAGAGCGGTCCAAGCCCAGTTCTTTTTTCTTTATAGCTAAGGTTTCCTTATCATACCGCTGACCAAATGTTAGGCGTTCCGGCTCAACCGGAGCCAGATAAATGATCGAGGAAATGATCACAACAACCAGAAAAAGGACTACGCTCCCCTGCAGTAAGCGACGTATGATAAATCTTAGCATACTCTCTTTTTATTCCTCTTCCCAGGCCATTGAACGTTTCACCGCTTTCTGCCATCCGCGATAAAGTTTTTGTTGTTTTTCTTCTGCCATTTCCGCTTCAAAAGTCCGGTCAATTTGCCAATTCTCTTTGATCTCGTCTAACTGCCAATATCCTACTGCCAGCCCTGCAAGATAAGCTGCACCTAAAGCGGTCGTTTCGATGACTGAAGGCCGTTGCACTGTTGTATTTAAAATATCAGACTGAAATTGCATCAACAGATTATTCGCTGAAGCTCCTCCATCCACACGTAGTTTACTAATGGAGAATCCAGCATCTTTTTCCATAGCATCCAATAAATCTTTGGTCTGGTAGGCTAAAGATTCGAGCGTTGCTCTCACCAGGTGTGCCTTGGAAGTCCCACGGGTCAATCCAAAAATTGCCCCTCTCGCATACATATCCCAATACGGAGCTCCGAGCCCTGCAAAGGCAGGTACTACATAAACACCTTGAGTATCCTCTACCTTCATTGCATAAAACTCAGAATCAGGTGCTTCATCAATTATTTTCAAGCCATCTCTTAACCATTGAATCGCTGCACCAGCGATAAAAACAGATCCCTCTAAGGCATAATGCACCTTCCCGTCTAATCCCCATGCTATGGTTGTCAACAGGCCTGATTTGGAGGGAACCATTTGTTCACCAGTATTCATCAGCATAAAACAACCTGTACCATAGGTATTCTTTGCCATTCCTGGAGTATGACAGGCCTGTCCAAATAATGCTGCTTGTTGGTCTCCGGCAATACCCGCAATCGGAATCTCACCGCCAAACAAAGTCGTCGTACCATAGATATGACTTGATGGTTGCACTTCAGGTAGCATAGATCTGGGAATATCTAAGTAAGACAATAATTTATCATCCCATTTTAGGTTCTTAATATCATATAGCAAAGTACGGCTAGCATTTGTATAGTCCGTGATATGTACTTTTCCTCCGGTTAATTTCCAAACTAACCAACTATCCATCGTCCCAAATCGTAGCTTTCCAGCTTCAGCTTTTTCGCGTGCGCCTTCCACATTGTCCAGTATCCACTTTACTTTAGTTCCAGAGAAATAGGCATCAATAACCAGCCCTGTGTTCTCTCTAACGTGGGATTCCAAGCCATCCGCTTTCATTTGGTCACAAATGGAGGCCGTCCGACGATCCTGCCAAACGATTGCATTATGAATTGGCTTACCGGTATCAATATCCCAAACTAAGGTAGTCTCCCTTTGATTTGTAATCCCAATAGCAGCAATCTTATCTGAAGAAAACTTCATTTTCTTCATCAATTTCGAAGCAACGGTAAATTGAGTAGCCCAGATTTCATTTGCATCATGTTCTACCCAACCGGGTTTTGGATAGTTCTGGGTAAACTCTTGTTGTTCTACTCCGATAATACTGCCACCTTTATCAAATAAAATGGCTCTTGAACTGGTTGTGCCCTGGTCCAGGGCAAGGATATATTGACTCATTCGTAATTAGTTTTGTCTGACACGAATATATAAAATTTTGGTCAGGGCTTAACTTTTTATTCTTACAGATGTTTGTTTAAAGTAAGATTGAATAAGCACAAGTCCTAAGTCTTACATTCCAAACTTTTTTCCTCAACAATACTTCTTAGAATTAAATCAAGGATTAACTTTGCAATAATGATCGACACTAACAATACCATTAAAGCAATCAAGGTACCCTTTACTGCAGTACCTCAGTTTTCGAAGAAGGATGTTGCGTACGTTACAGAAGAGCAAGCGCTGCGCTCATTTTACAAATATGAGGTAGGCATTGATTCCTTTGCGAAGGTTATCGAAGACAAACAAAAAGATAACACGGATAGAAATGCCCTGGCTAATTCCCTCCAAAGGCAGTATACGAAGCTGGAGACGACTGCTAAGACAGAAGCCAATATTGAATCTTTACGTGAGAAGAATACCTTTACTTTAATCACGGCTCACCAGCCTAGTCTTTTCACCGGACCTCTATATTATATATACAAGATTGTATCTGTAATAAACCTTTCTAAGAAGCTGTCCTCTCATTATCCAAACTACCAGTTTGTCCCTGTATTTATTACAGGTGGCGAGGATCATGATTTTGACGAAGTAAATCATGTTCATCTTTTCAACAAAACACTTATCTGGGAAAATGAGGAACATGGTAGTGTTGGAATGATGAATACGAAAAGCTTAAAACCTGTGATTGCAGAATTAAAAGAGATATTAGGAGAGAGTGAACGTGCTGCTAAAGTATTTGAATTGATGTCCGTTACCCATAGCCGTCATGAATTATACTCTGATGCTGTAATTGATATGGTAAATGAGATTTTTGGAAAAGACGGTTTGGTCATAGCCAATATGAATCATCCGGAGTTCAAAAAACTTTTCATACCTGAAATAAAAAAGGAAATTTTCGAAAATCCTTCAATTGATATTGTAGGAAAAGAGCGAGACAAATTAGAAGCGCTTGGCTACAAACCCCAGGCCTTCCCTAGAGAGATTAACTTCTTTTACCTCCGGGATCAAATCCGAGAGCGGATAACATTTGAAGAAGACACCTACGAAGTTCTCAATACGGATTACACCTTTAGTCGGGAAGAAATGGAGACGGAGATTGAAAACTACCCGGAGCGTTTTAGTCCAAATGTTATTATGCGACCGCTTTACCAGGAAAAGGTATTTCCAAACCTTGCCTATATTGGTGGAGGTGGAGAAATTGCGTATTGGTTAGAGCGCAAAACACAGTTTGAGCACTTTGGTATTAATTTTCCGATGCTCATTCGTAGAGACTCTGTGCTTTGGGTTGACAAAGGCTCTATCAAAAAAATGAATAAGTTAGGACTGGAGATAAAGGATTTATTCCAAAAGGAAGATGAGATTATTCGACAGTTTGTCGATAATCAGGCTACAGAGGAAATTTCATTAAACCCACAAAAAGAGCAACTATCTACGCTCTTTGACCAAATATCCGAACTAGCGTCCAAGATTGATCCAACAGTTGCTAAATCAATCAATGCTGAACATGCGAAACAGCAAAAAGTACTGGATCAGATTGAAAGCAGAATCCATCGGGCAGAAAAACAAAAGCATGATACTGCAATCAAACAGATTAGAGGCCTAAAAGACAAACTCTTTCCAAAGGATGGCTTGCAGGAACGATATGATAACTTTATGGCCTTTTACTTTATGTATGGTGATTCATTTATCGAAACGCTGAAGGATCAATTAGATCCTCTTGAAAAGAAAATGACTATAATTCTGGATGAACATTAAAAACCAAAAAGGCCTTAAGCTCCGCGGAACTTAAGGCCTTTTTGGTTTTACCAGATAAAATTCGAGAGTAAAACCCTTAGGTTGCTGCTGCAACCGGAAAGAAAGAAAGCATATCACTAATTCGGGTTTTCAAATCTTTGCGATCAACGATGAAATCTAGGAATCCATGATCTAACAAAAATTCAGAACGCTGAAAGCCTTCAGGTAAATCCTTTTTGATCGTCTCTTTGATTACACGAGGACCAGCAAAGCCTATCAATGCTTCTGGCTCAGCAAAGTTTACATCACCTAGCATTGCAAAAGAAGCCGTTACCCCGCCAGTTGTTGGATCTGTCAAAAATGAAAAATAAGGAATTTGCGCTTGAGCCAATAAAGTAAGCTTTGCACTGGTTTTAGCCATCTGCATTAGTGAATAAGCCGATTCCATCATTCTTGCACCACCTGATTTAGAGATAATCATAAACGGTGTATGCGTTTCCAGACAATAATCAATAGCCAGAGATATCTTCTCTCCCATCACTGATCCCATAGATCCTCCAATAAAGGAAAAATCCATGGCAGCAATTACGAGTGGTTGTTTATTTACTTTCCCAACTGCAACTGACATCGAATCATCCAACTCCGTCTTCTTCTTAGCAGCTTCTAAACGCTCCTTGTAGGATTTTAGATCTGTAAACTCAAGGAAATCCTCCGCCAGAAGATCATCGATAATTTCCTCGTATTTACCATCGAATATTAAATCAAAATAATCGTGTGAACCAATTCGAATATGATAATTGCAATGTGGGCATTTGTGAAAGTTTTCTCGTACCTCCTTCATTGTACTAGCCTCTTTGCAGCGACCACATTTGTACCACAAGCCATCAGGTGCCTCCTTCTTATCTTTAGTGGAGGTTATAATCCCGTCTTTAAGCCTTTTGAACCATCCCATGGAGAGTATTGTATATAGTTATTCTGTAATAGGGCCAAAGTTAAGTATCTAAACCCGAAATATTAAATCTTTTTTCTTGCCATACGACTAATCGCAGAGGTCTAATATGCGAAGCCTTTTACGGTGTCCACAAATACTTTGACATTATCCAGTGGGGTATCGGGATAAACACCATGCCCTAAATTGACAATATGCTTTCCACCAAAGCCTTCAATCATACTTAAGGTATGCTCTTTAATCTCCTGACTACCAGCATATAACAAACATGGATCTAAATTGCCCTGTACTACCTTTTCATCGCCTAATTTTGCTCTAACAATACTAGGATCAGTGTTCCAATCTATTCCTACTACATTACAATCCGTTGCGCTAATTGCTTCCAGAGAAGTCCATGCTCCTTTCGAAAAAACAGTTTTAGGGACTTCCTGAATGGCTTCACACATTTTAGCAATATAGGGTAAAGCAAACTCCTGGTAATGCTTCGTTGGCAATATACCAGCCCAGGAATCGAATATTTGTACCAAATCCACCCCGGCAGCAATCTTCTTCTTCAGATAAGCGATACTGGTTTCAGTGATTTGACTCAATAATTGATGAGCCAACTCCGGTTCCTGATACAGAAATTTTCTTGCTTTTGAAAAAGTTTTACTCCCTCCACCTTCAACCATATAACACAGAATCGTCCAGGGCGCCCCACAAAAACCAATCAAAGGCACTCTCCCATCGAGCTCTTGCTTGGTAATTTTTACGGCATCAAAAACGTACTGAAGCTCCTCCGCTGCAGATTCACCAGCATTCAGATTATTTATATCATTCGCTGATCCTATCGTCCTCGGAAAATGGGGGCCTTTAGCTTCAACCATTTGGTAAGGCAAGCCCATCGCTTCCGGAATCACGAGTATATCAGAGAAAATAATCGCTGCATCTACTCCAAGTTCATCAATGGGTTGGATCGTGACCTCAGCCGCAAGATGTGGTGTTTCTACTAACTCCTTAAATCCAGACAACTTTCCTCGTAATGCTCTGTACTGAGGAAGAATACGTCCTGCTTGACGCATTAACCAGACTGGAGGGCGTTCTACTGCTTCTCCCCTCGCAGCTCGTAAGAATAAATCGTTTTTCAATTTCATGTGCCAAAGATGTATTTTATTTCTAAACTCTAAAAAAGCCGAAAGGATTTTTTACCGACTAATGACTTTTAGGTGCTAAATGATTTTACTTGGTCGAAAATAATTATGACTAATTGGTACTACCAGTTTGATTCTATTATCTAGAGATAGCCAATGTTTCTGTTATCAATTATTCCCACTGGTAGTACCATTGACCAAATACAATCACTTTGAACCGACTTTTAAGTAATCATAAACTTTAATTCTCCAC
>JAHDHW010000228.1 GCA_020631105.1 Saprospiraceae bacterium
AGTGAGTTAGTGAGTTAGTGAGTTGGGAAGCAAAAATACTAGTGCGATGGTACTATAAAGCAAGGTAATTATCTTGTTTTGAGATCATCCGTTGAAAAACCGTATATTTAGCGAAAGGTGACGACCAGCGAATAAAAACGTCATAAAAGCGTAAATACTACACACATACACCCATCCCCCCGCCGATTTAACGAATCATTACTATTCCTTAACCAATAACTAGTTTATTGTGAGAAGACTACTTTACACTTGCCTCATGGGATTGGTGGCTATTATTGCTTCTGCCGAAAACGATCCAATTGACCATAGTTGGAAAACCATTGAAGCAGAGCAAACCAACGGAATCGTTGCGCGATTCAAGGTCCGTAACAATCCAAATCTTACCATCAAAGATTGGCTCAGTCTGGAGATCGAGAATCAAACGCGACAAATTTTATATATCAATCATGCAGTCTATACGATTGATTGCGAAGTATATGAAAAGAAAGGCGGCAAGCTGATCAAATCAGGAAAAATTGCCAGCCGATCAGCCACCGATTTATTTGATAAGTCATTAGATTCTCCACTGCCTACCTCGGATTTAATGCCAGGCATGAATACCTCGGCTAAGTATCCAAGTACCATTGGCGCTTTATTATTATCTGTGCCTGACCGTTCGAAAGTATACGTAAAAGCTATGCTCAATCTGGAATTACAAATCAGCGGCGCCGATAACAATTTCACTTTGAAATGGAATACAATCCCTTTTGAATTTGATTGGTACAGACCAGAACCTACCAACTTTAGTGAACTTTACCATTACGTCGATACTTTATTAGCTAATCCTGTTTTTTCTACTTTGCAACATTACGAACTAAGTATGTTATTAGCGCAGCCAGAAATAGCGCAAGGCTTCGAAGCAAAAACCTTGGTCCTGGCATTACGTAATCGTGTAAGTAAAGAAGATGGCCGACTTGCAGTACTTTATCACCTAAACGATTATTTTCCAAATGATCCTGCACTCCTGGATTATTATTACCTTTTACTTAGGGCAGCAGATCCATTAGCGCTTGAAGAACTTGCGATCGCCACCAATATCTGGGATGATCGATTCCTGGAGCCACTACTCGCCTTGTACGAAGCAGGTAATACGGGACAGATGGTCCGCGTAATGAATGTATTATACAATCAGCAAAGTAAATGGATCGACAAAGAAAATATCTCTACCATCATATCTGATCTGACACTATACAAGTTTGACGAAATCATCTACGAAGCACCAGATAACCTAAGCAGCAGGGACCTCCTGACCATTTCGGTAATTCTCGATCTTCTTGGCAAAAGTGGCGACCCCAAAATGGTGAGCGTCATTTGTCCATTCCTCGAAGAAGAAGAACGAATCCTGGACACTGGCCTAATGCTTGACCCAAACTCTTTGGAATTACCCCGTCCTATGCGGGTTTGTGATAATGCCTTGGAAGCCATCATGCGATTAAATAAAGTGGATATGATTAAAACTTATAAAAAAGCTAAGTTTCAGCCACCTTACGAAAACGGTGAAGGAGAAGTCATCATCTCACGGGTACGAGACCAATTGATCAAAGCAACTCAAAAGAAGTATTGTAAGTAAACTTAGCAAGTTCTTTACTCTGTTGCCAGCGCTCGAATCAAGGTTTCTCTTAAGTTCTCGGCATCTCCAAAGGAATCCGGGTTAAAGGCATTATTATTACTGAGTATAATGATACTTAGCTCTTGATCCAATACCCGAATCAGAGCAGCATTTGACCCGAGTAT
Source organism: Saprospiraceae bacterium (assembly GCA_020631105.1). Taxonomy (GTDB): domain Bacteria; phylum Bacteroidota; class Bacteroidia; order Chitinophagales; family Saprospiraceae; genus JAHDHW01. The sequence goes on from JAHDHW010000228.1 coordinate 1,774, forward strand.
CCCGCCTCTTCTTTCCATGATGCGAGGTTGATTCTTCAAGAAAGGATAGCGATAAGTCCATACACTATAACCCGTATAATTATACTCCGGATAGGAAGTAAACATTTGTGCTTTACTAGTGTCAGACAATAATGTATTGCCATACATTGCCTGATCAATTTTCAATAGATCCGTTGCGGTGGAATACATACATCCAGCCGCATAAAAGTTCTCAATATGGAAAGAAGGATCTTTCTGAAATTGTCCACCCTCAATGGTATAACTGTAAGCAAAGTTCTCCGGATAAGCATCCTTCTCCAAAAAACCAGTTTTTTCTAAGCCTAATTTGTTAATGAAGCGCTGCTCCACCTCTTGCTGCCAGGTATTACCACTTGCTTTTTCAATCGCCATTCCCAAAAGGACGTAGTCAATATTAGCATAATTAAACTTGCCGAATCTTTTGTTTTTTCTAAATCCATTCATCAAAACATCAACATACTCACTTGGAGATTTATTGGTGAAGTAGATATTATTGGGTTCGTTCGGAAGTCCGGAGATGTGCAATAATAGATGATGCATTGTGATTTTATTTCCCTTAGGAATATCCATATCAGGGAATAGATGGTCTAAAGTAGTTTCGAGCGTTAACTTTCCTTCTTCTACCAATTGAAGAATAATGATCGCCGTGATCATTTTGGTAATCGAAGCAATACCAAAACGCGTTTCTGGCTCTATCCTTAGTGCCTTCTCCCGATCCCGGAAGCCGAAAGTATTCTCGTATACCGGGATTCCTTTTTCTGCTATGAGAACACTTCCTTCAAAGTTTCTATTATCAGCATGCTCCGCAAGAATAGACTTGATCATTTTTATTTTTTCGCTGTGGTCCGTTACCTCCGCTGAACCTACGGTGCGCTCCGACTTCATTGCAGTATCCACCGCAGCAATCTGAGCTGATAAATTTTTAAGAGAAAATAAGACCATTAATGCGAGCGCTAATATTGATATTTTATACATAACATAGATTTTAAAAAAGTGAAAAAGAAAGACTGACTGCCATCGCAATCATTTCCACAAATCTATCTCTTGTTGCTATGTAATGCTGGGAAATAGGGTCTCAAAACGGGTATTGAGACCTTAAGACCGGGTAAAATCAGAGGGAGATTGCCCGGTAAGCTGCTTAAATACCCGGTAAAAGGTAGCCTTCGAGCGAAAGCCGGATTCTTTTGCGATGCCCAGTAGATTATAAAGCTCCGCGTCATCGCTTGCCAGGCGACGCTTAACTTCCTCTACCCGATAATGATTTACAAAGTCAATAAAGGATTTTTGCTGGCCATGGTTTAAGTGTTCAGATACTACGCGCTTTGGGATATTGATCGCCTCCGCAAATTCTTTTAAACTTAAGGTAGGATTCAGAAAGTATTGCCCTTTTTGCATCGCTTCGATAATCTTGCTTAAGATTTCCGGATCAACCTCCGGCTTATCTGCCTCAGCGTTTTCAGCGACAGGTACGAACCCAAGTCTACTAATATTCTCCTGAAGGATTCCGCCAATACCAAGGATGATGATCAGAAAAGCCAGAATGAGCATTGTAAAGTTATAATAGTAGAATTGATCAAAAAATTCCCGGAGAATAAGTTCAAAAAGCCACTGCGTACTCCATAAGATGAGCACACTCAGGACTAGCTTTAGCCAGTTTAAATTGACTTTAGATATTTCAGAGAAATGCTCTTTTACCCAGGATTGATACTTACTCGTTAAGCGGATCGATAAATAAAGGTAAACCATCAAGGATATTAGGGTCCCATCAAATTCAATCCGATAAGTAATTGGCTGATGGATATCAAACCAAAAGGTTCGCTTATAGGCATAAGATTGAAAATTGAGTATCCAATAAAGACCTGCCTGAATGAATACAGGGATAAAGTGTAGCCAGTCTTGCTTTCTAAATTCAAAAGAATTAGAAATGAGGCTCTTGACATAAAAGTAGATCAGCGGCCCAAAAGCAAAAGAATAATAAATAGGTTTGAAATAAAAATCAGGATTTTGGAGATATATTTCACTTGCATTGAAAAAGGCATCAACCAACCAAAGCGAAATAAAAATTAGCAGTAGAGCCAAAAAGCGATTCGCCTTTTGATTATTACGATTAAGTAAAAGAATGAGGGCGGAGTATACTCCGATAATGATAGCGGTCGCAAAGAAAAAGCTTATCCAGTCTAATTGAATTTGCATATTATTTCACCTCTGTCAAGGTAAAAACTATACTTCGAGGTGCTTCAAATGGTTCGTTGAGCACTGGATAAGGATATAAATCAATAAACTTCATATCATAGCGTCCGTAGACCGTTTGAATTTCTTTGACATTATCTCCGGCCAGGTCTGATTCCAGTTTAAAGATTCGTACGATGCCATCGTTATCCAAAATAAATTGTACAATGGCTTGCCCGGCCTCACCGCAATTCGAACCGATGGGACAACGAGAGTCAGAGACGACTTCATCAAACCTTAAGATTACCTCTCCTCCTCCAAAAGAGAGCGTAAAACCTTCTTCCATTTCATAGCTGCCTGCAATAGACACCTCTTCTTTATCACAGGATAAAGCAAAAAGGAATAGGAACAAAATGATCGGAGTTTTAAATCTTTTCATAGCTAGCAATTTATAAGAGGTCCTTTTAGCAAAGTCTCTACTCTAAATTACAACTATTTTTTGGCTTTGCCGAAAAATCCTACTACCCGTTCTACCACATCAGGATTTTTCATCAATTGAAAGTGACCATAGCCATCCGTAGCAAGTAATCGGGTATTATCCCATTCTTTAAATACGGACTCCGCTTCGCTAAAAGGAACAGCATCATCCTTCTTGTCGTGTACCAATAATGTGCTATTCACCTGGATATCGTCATTGAACTTACTAACCTGGGCCTCTGTTAATGAAATACCGATTCGGTTTTCAAGGATTTTATAGAATTTAGCTATTATAGCATCTGGCGCTTTGATGTAGCCCAGAAAGTGATCAGCCATATATTCCAGACTTGATGGAGAGGCAATCAAGACCAATTTATCTATTAGGATTTGATCTTCTTTATCCTTTAAAGCAAAAACCGTGGAAGCGCCACCAAAGCTATGGGTAATGATTCCCTCTGCGCCACCAATATGGCGAATAATGGCTTTTACAGCACCACTAAATTGCGGCAAGGTAGTTCGTTTACCAGGAGAATCTCCATGAGCCGGCCCGTCAAAAGCAACAACACGATAGCCTTGCTTCACCAAGCCGGGCACAAAAGAACGAAGTGCTGTCCCCCTACTCCTCCAGCCATGTACTAACAGCACCACCTTATCTCCCTCTCCCCATTCGTATCCTTTCAAAAGGAACTTGCCATACATAAACTCAAAGATTCGAGCCTTCTCTAGGATCGGATCAGAGACTTTGTGATTTGCCTTCGTATTTGGAGTAGTGAAAAGCTTAAAAGCCAGTTCTGCGCCAGTCTTTGGAAACATTTTTCCTAAAGTCTGAAAGCCAACTCGCAGAACATTGATCCTAAACGGAGTCTTTGAACTTCTGACTATTTTCGGTTTAGGATAATCCGAAAGTAAATACTCAAAATTGTTTGCGATTTCCATAGGTCTTAGGCATTTTAAAAAGCCCCTATCCAGTTTAGCGCACTAAATCTCGGACAGGGTACTGCAAGTATTGAAACAAATTTTTCTATAGACCAATCGGTCTAAACTCTAGCATCTTCAATCATTTTTAGCAGTTGATCTGCTACGAAATCAAAGTGCTTTGGATTTTTGTAAAGTCTGGAAATCAGCATGCCGCCTTCCAGTGTACTAATAAAAAGACTAGCAAATTCTTGTGGTCTAATATCTTTTCGAACTTCATTCCTTTCCTGCCCTTTTGCCAAAGTGACCACCATACGTTCTTGCCACATATCCAGAACATCCATTACCTTCTCTCGCATAATCGGATTATTGTCATCCGCTTCTACCGCAGTATTTAGAATCGGGCAGCCGCCATCAATTGCCGGGGTAAAAAGATTTTCTTTGTAGTAAAACACTACAGCTTTCAGCTTATCCAAAGTATTATCAATTACTTTAGTTCGCTTCCCTACCTCTCTAATGATAGTCATTACAGCATACTCAAAAGCAGCTTTCGCAATGGCTTCTTTATTTTCAAAATTCCCATACAAGCCCCCCTTTGTTAAACCCGTGGCAAGCATGATATCCTTCATTGAAGTCCCTGAATATCCTTGTTTATTAAACAATTCAGCAGACTTCCGAATGATCATATTCCTTGTCTTAGCGGCCTTCGTTAATTGCGCCTTATCACTCATCACTTAAATTATTACTTTTATTTATTAGTTTTAATACTCTATTAATCAGATAAATACATAAAATATTTATATTTTCATGCCATCCAAGTGATGGTAAGTATGAAAGATTGTAAAATGAAGCATTTCTCTCATAGTCAATTTACCCAGAGCAGGATGAGGAACCTGGTAAGTATCCAGTTCTTTTTCATCCCAGGTACTTATTCGGGTTTCAAATTTATGCTGAATCATACGCCAATTTCCAAGTAACTCTTCTTTTGTCCAGCTCTCCCCTGGCTCTGGACTAAATGCAGGACCAGCCTTTTGCCCTGTTCCTAATACTTGCGTATAAATCGCCTTTAATTCCTCAAAAGATCTGGATCCGTTTTTAGCTTTCCCCATCAAGGCTAATTTGATTTTTGACATCTTAAGTACGGATGGAATTGCTTTTGAAGATAAGATCAAATGCTGTAAATGCTGCATTGGTGACCATTTGCCATTAGCATTCTTAGTAAAGGCTGCTGGATCTAAATGAGAAATATATTGATCCACGATTTGATAAGCTTCATTTAAGCCAGAGATGATCTCTGACTTGGATTCGATGTTGAATGGTAAATTAGTTTTCATAAAATCAAAAATATACCATTCGGTCTATTTTTACAAATTAGTTTCAAACTTTAACGTTTGTAGCAATAGTCTACCTCTAAGCTTTGTGCTTAAAAAAATATACTTTTTCTCACTACACGCACAAAGAACATTACACTATCA
>JAHDHW010000035.1:0-15585 GCA_020631105.1 Saprospiraceae bacterium
GTTAGTGGGTTAGTGAGTTAATTGATTTTTCCTTCTTTTAATAGTTCTTTACGAATACCATTATTTAAATCCCGTAACAAGATAATATTTTCTTCGCGAGATAAAGTTTGTAAGCAAGTGTATTGTATAATGTTCAGAATGTTTGCTCCGGTCAATTCATATTGCTGTGCGATATCATGGAGGTCAATTTGTTTTTCCAGTTTTACCTGTTCGGGAAAACCCTTTTGCCAGATTTTTAGTCGTTCGTTTGCTTTGGGGATTGGAAAATAAATAATCGACTGAAAACGGCGAGTGAAGGCATCATCTATATTCGTTTTGAAGTTAGACGCTAAAATGACCAGGCCTGGAAAGTTTTCAATTCTTTGCAGCAAATAAGATACTTCCTGATTGGCATATTTATCATGCGCATCACGTACATTAGTTCGTTTCCCGAAAAGTGCATCTGCTTCATCAAAAAAGAGAATCCAGTTTTTATTATCAGCTTTATCAAATAAAGTTGCCAGGTTTTTTTCGGTCTCGCCGATAAATTTTGAAACTACGGTCGATAAGTCAATCCGAAAGACATCTTTGTTCGTTTGTTTGCCCAGGAGGGTAGCGGTCAATGTTTTACCAGTCCCCGATGGTCCATGAAATAGTGCCCGGTAACCTGGTTTTATTTTTTTTGATAAGCCCCAGTCTGTTAATAGTTTTTCATTGTGCTCAATCCAGATACGTATTTCGTCCAATTGACTTTTAGTCGATTCAGGTAAGATTAAATCATCCCATGTTTGTTCCGTTTGTAAAAGCTGTGCCGGGAATTCCATACTCATACTTGGAGGGTTAACTTTGTTAGTGATAAATAATTCGACATACTCTGGATCAATGAGTAATTGCCCCCTTGTTTTTGGAACGCCCATTTTGACTTTATCCAAACTAATGACTCGAGTCTTATTAAACCAATGCTCAGGATCGAAAAGGCGCATTGCTTCTTGTCGCAAAACCAAATCAGTCTCGGTAATTAAAAATAATGCGGTTTCGCCGGTAGGGAGAAAGCCACGATTAGTTTGATCTTTTATACCGCCTAATTCTGAGAAATCTCCTGACTGATTCAATTGGATAGTGATTAAAGACCCAAGAAGCCCAGGTTGAAGATGCGGAATTAAAGCTAGTGAGAGCATCAGATATTCAGAAGGACTAGGCTTGAAATTTTTAAGAAAATTTCCAAAGGCAGAACCATCATCGATGAACGCTGGTAATTGGATATCTTTAAAATGAAATGAGGGTTCTTCAGCTATAAAATAAGATCGTAAGCGTCGACTTAAAACCTGTTCGATAAAAACAGGAATATTGGTAAGATTCGATTTAGGTGCTTTCATTAATTGAGGTTAATTTATTCTTCAACTGTACATTCGAAGTGGTCTAATTCATCAGTGCCTTTTTTGAAACCTATCCCTTCAAGGCCGTTCATTTTTTTGACCAGGGGATGATCTTCCCCGTTTGAATTTAACATGATCTGGAACCAAATCTTAAATTTAGTCAACTTATCTGAATCTCCTTTTATGCCTTTATACCAGGTTTCGATATTTGCAAAAGCTGCTTTTTGTTCATCCTTTTTAGCGCCACTATAAGTGCTGAAAAGCATGGTGAATCCTTCGATAGGATCATAGGAGCATTCGCTTTTGTCCAATAAAAATAAATCTAAGAAATAAGTTGTAAATCCACTTGTGTAAATTGCAAGTTCTTCTCCTTCTGTAGCTTTATGAAGGTTTTTGTTTTTTATTTGGTTCTGATAATCATTCGCATGACCTTCTTCATGATGATAGGCCATTTGAGTGAATACTGGCCCAACTTTGTTAATAGAATTAGGGCCGAGGACAATGTATATTTTTGTGCTACCGTCTGCGGTTACGTATTGAGCCTGACCATATTGATTGGCGTCTCCGGTTTTTGTGTTTAAGTTCGCGTCATAGTTTACTGCTTTTGTTGAATCCCATTCTTTGTATTTTCCCTGCTTAGCTGCCTCATCAAACTTCTTTACTTTATTCGTGCTTTCATGAATAGTATAGGTGCTGCCAAGTGCTTCCTGGATTAAATCTTTGTAGCAGTTGTTTTTGTCTTTTCCTTTTAGTGCATCCAATGCGTCTACTTTTTCAGACCAGGTTTTATTGGTGTTGGCGGGACAAGCCTTTTCTTCTTCTTTATTTTCATCTCTGTGGATTTTGTTATTCTGTTGAAGTACATGAGTAAGTTCGTGGGCAAGCAGGTGTTTCCCTTCATTCGATCCGGGATTAAATTGACCTTTGTTAAAAAAGACATCACTTCCATTGGTAAAAGCTTTAGCTTGAATTTGTTGACTCATTCGCTGAGCTGCGCCATCGGTATGAACGGAAACGGAACTAAAATCTGCACCGAATGATTGGTTCATTTCCTGAAGGGTGTTTTCAGGAAGTCGCTGACCTTTGCCCTTTTGCTGACTTAAGTTATTTGCAAAGTCATTGGTTACAATAGGTACTCCTTGCTCAGATTTCATCTGAAGCTCTTCTTCCTCTAGCTCTGGTTTCATCTGAATCTCTTCCTCCTCCTCATGAGAAGGTTTCATTTGAATTTCTTCTTCCTCTTCCGGAGATGGGACCCTTTGAACCTCTTCTTCACAATCGGCACATTTAGGTTGGATGGATGCTGTAGTATGATTGACTACTTTATCAGCCATAGCATCGGCTTCACGTTCTGCCGGATCATTTACAGGTCCTACTTCTAACTTGGGCTGTACCTGTGGTAAGGTGAAAAAAGCCTTATCAGGATTAGTTGGTTCTTTTTGGAAAAAAGACTGCTGAAGGTTTAATGCTTTTGGCTTAGGTTTCTTTGTTTTCATGAGGATATATTTTGGACTATGCGGTTAGTTTAGTGCATTAATAATTCGATTCATCGGAATAGCTCGATGTCCCACCATAGTTTGTCTTCTTTTGGTATTTACATAGTTGAAAAACCGACTTTGATATGGTGCTGTCAGCGTATTATAAAAACGTAGAATACTTTGTATGGTAGTGTCTTGCAGTTCGCGTCCTGCTGTGTTCCAATGCCCAGAAAAAGAAAAGAAAGAGCGGAAGAGGAAATTATCAGGATCGCTTAAGTCTGCTCTTGGGTACGAGTATAAAAAGGCATTAAGATGCGCTAATGTCTCGGTAGAATGATCGTTACGTTCTGTAAATCGTGCGGTTATTAAACGTTCTGTAGCGCTGATTCGATCACGCCTTTCTTGTTGACTTAGCCAACTTTCAAAACTTAAGCGAGAACCGGATGCTCTCCATATCCGTAATAATTCTATTGATCGTTGAGCTTGCGCATAGTGCGTAAGCTCGTGCAAGAAAGTAGCTCGAACATCATTCGGATTATTTCTGTCAAAAACTCCCGGGCCTATTGCAAGTATTGCGTCCTGAATAGGAGTCGAACGATCAGTAGGTAATTGGAATAAACCTCCATGCCCATAAGCATGATGCATGTTGATGTTGAAGTTTAGTCCGGGACGATATTCGCTGGTTGAATTGGCAATGTTGAAATCAGCTACACTAGTCCTGGTTGCTTGGGCAATTAGCTGAACGAAAATTGGTATTGCTGCTTCGTTATTTCCTTCATTTCGATAGCGGATAGCAAGCTGAAGGCGTTCGACCCAGGCAGCGGTATTCAATTGTGTTGAGGATTGAGTGGCGTTAACAAACTGAGTGTGCTGGATCGTCCGGTTAGGTTCCAGAGGACTTAAGGTATAATTAATACCATTTTCAAATGGCCTTAGATTTGTTTTGAAGACATGATAACGGTCTTCATGATCTCTCAGGACTGCATTAATCTGTTGATCATGAATGCGAGCCAGGTGTTGTGCAGTTGCTTCGTCTGAAAACCCTGTAAAGGTTCCGGGTGCTTCTTGAGAGAGGACCAATTCTTCTGTCGCGATAATCTCGCCGTTAATCGCTTCATTAGCTGGCCGAGGTAGCTGAAAGTTATATTGCCCAATTGCTTGTCCAGTAAACTCTGGTAAGGGACTTCGTTGGATAAGCGCAGTTTGGGCTTGTAATTGCGGAGTACTTTCCTTGTCAAAAAAAGGATTACGCTCTTCGGTGGATACAGCAGTATCCGTCTCCTTTTGAAAAAAAGGAACTCTAGACGGATTAGAGCTACCAGCAATTGGTTTGTTGAGCTGCTGTTTCATAAAGATAAGGATGTAAATCCCGCAGGGGCTTTAGCCCCATTCCACCCAAAGGATGTTAGTCATCCAGGGGAGTTTAATCAGTGAATAATTCCAACCTAAACTAGAGAGTAAAACATCGTAGGCTTTGTATTCGACGAATAGTTTCCAATCTCCATTTTCTTTTTTACTAAGTTTGCCCTCTCGATTCAGGAACGTTTGCCGGAGACCATCAATACTTGTGTTTTTTAATGCTGGCCAATGCTGTATTGTAGAAAGGAGGAGCTGTTCTGTTTTTAGGCTAAGCATTTCGGATTGGACCAACTTGCTCTCGATAGGTGTACCTAAATTAATATTGCAGAGAATTTTATTAAGTGGTAATTCGTATTCTGCAAATTGATCTTTGGGGTCCAAGGTATATTGTAATGCCAGTGCTGCTTGCTGTTGCTGAAATTCATCTACAAAACTTTTACCTTTTGTGTATTCCAATTCTTCAAATAAATAAGTGAGGAATGGATGCAAAAGCACTAGTCCTGCATTTTTAATATAATAGCTCTCTGCATGTTGAGCAGTATTGATGGATTTTTTAAAAATCTTTTCGGGAGTTTTTGAAGGCTCCTTATTCGTGTACTCGTTCATCAAAGTATATGCAGTGTTTTGAAGAAGCTCATTAGACCTAATGAATAAGGACTTCAAGTTTTTTCCTGTACGCTTGATTAATGTAGGTTCTAATTGTTCGAAAACCAGATAGGCGACTTTCTGAGTTGTGAGGCTTTCTGTATTTTTATGCTGAAAAAGAAGGATAGTGTTTTTTATAAATTTATTGCGAATCAATCTTGGCGAAAAATGATCTTTTAAAAGTATTTGAGCATCAGAAATTAAAGACCAGATCTCACTCGGCACCCGGATTAATTTAAAAACTGCTTTTACAAAATCTTTACTTAACTGTTGGGCAAACCTGTCAGCGTTAGCGGTGAGCATTATCGCTTTAATCTTTTCTCTTGCATCTTCTTGATTCGTGATTAGATCCAGAACAGCATTTTCAATTTTCTGTATAGAATTTGCGGTGTCCCACCAGGGGAGTGCACCGGTTTGAAGAAAGTAATCGAAGGCTTCAAGTGGTGAATGTTGTGCTTTGATCTCAATTGCGGATTGATCAATTTCCGTTTGGAGTGTTTTTGGAAACTGACTGATGATCTGTCGCCTTAAATCCTCCTTGAAATGTTTCGCATCAATCTGATTGAGTTCGAGTTTTAATTGATCGATTCGAATAACTCTTTCGTCTTCTAGCTCCTCAAGTACTTCTTCTAGTGCAGGCAAAACAATTTCTTTGACAAAATTCATACTTTGATCTTTAAGGCCCAGGCTGTCCTGATGATCACTAGAATTAAAGTCAACGCTTAATTTATGAATTATATGTTTCGCCTGAGTTTTAATCATTAAATTTTAATCTGTTTTAGCAAACCGGTAAGTATACTTCGTTTTTGATGCGACTTCTTTAAAGCTATCAGGAGTTTTTTCGAAATCGGAAGCTTTGGTTTAGTTTTTAAGTTGCCCAGATTTTCAATAATTGCGTTCAGCGCATTCGCTTCGTTACTTGTCGGTTTGATATCTTTTTTAAGACCTTTAAGTTTTGTCAGTAGGTTTTCGATTGCGGTATCTAGTAATTTTTCGTTAGCGACGAGTTGCTCTTTCTCTGCTTTTTTAGGTCGTTTCAGATTCTGTAAATCTTGTACCACTAATGCAATGCTCACAACATTTGCAGCTAAGCTTTGTAAATTACTTTCGCTGATATTTCCAACCAAGGCTCTTGAGGATGGCGTGATGCCCGGGCCAAGCGGAAATACAATAGGAGTGTCTACATTTGGCCGAAAGACGAATCCACCGCCGCCACCATCCGTTCTTCTTAGTACGGACCAATCAACATCACTGATTTCAGTATTAATATTTTGTACGGATGCTTCGAGGGTAGGGATCTTATTTATTTGTGCCTGATGGTTGTTAAGTCTGGTTTCAATTCCTCCAATTCTATTGACTTGGGTCTGATGACTATTAATTCTTGATTCTATATTTGGAATCCTGCCAACCGCCTGTGCATTATTATTAACCTGGGTTTCTATCAAGTTGATTCGGTTTAATTCAGATTGTTGATCATCAAATCGCGCATCAAAGCCCCGGCCCTGATTATCAATCTTGAGGTCGACATCATTGATTCTATTATTGAACCGACCTTCTACTTCTCCGATTCGACTATCCCAGAGGTTGTTGAAGCGGCTATCAATAAGTCCATTGTCCACGACTATATTTTCATCCGGGATGGTGACGCCGGTTCCTGTAGAACCAATCTTTGCAGTGAGGATATTTGGAATAACTTTTCCATAAAAATTCTCCGATTGCAATTTGAAGTCATCTGCAAAAGTGGTGATTTGTGTAAATCGATTATTAAGCTTTGGTACCCGGAAGATATCCAGTTTGTCAATCCATTTGAAATCCAGTGCCGGAGGAATGAATTTAGTCGGAGGTTTAATAGTGCCAGGTGTAGGTGGTACAACTTCTACTTCAGGCTCTTCTTCAAAGCTACAGCAGTAGGGGAGTGCAAAGTCAGCCACTACAATGTTTTGATTATTTACTTCCTCATAAACGAGTACAAAAGTCCCGCCTACCGGAACTCCGGCCAAATGCTCCAGTCCAATATTTTTTTCATAGAATTTTTGGAAGAGGAATTGTTCCCTGAGGCGTTCCTTCTTCTTTTTGCGATAATCAAACAGTTGTTTGAAACGATTGATTTTATTCTTGTTGACGAAATCCTGATGTGGAAGGATATGTTTGGTCTGAGTAGAATTATATACCTTTTCTTTGATTTCGTGTCCTAGTGAGATTGCACTGACGTATGCTGTTTCGAAGGTCGTAAACTGAGCCTCTAAAACATCCATTTTTTGATACAGTGTGGTGTTTACTTTTTCCAATTCATTATTCATCAGCGAAGCTTTTGACTTCGCCCGACTAATGTTCGATTTCGTATCCTGGTCATTTGCAAAATCATCATCATTGATATTTGCGCCTGCTAATTCAGTATTGAAATCTTTTACCAAATTGATAGAGTCAAAAAGGTCTTCGCGATAATGGAATAAAAGATTATCAAGTGCCGGAAATTTAAAGCGCGGCGGAAGTTTGATGCGGCGACTATCGCTACTGATCATAATGTTTTCCACCTTGAAACTGATATTGTATTGACGCTTTAGGTCTTCAATTCGTTTTTCTACGGCCTCCAGATTTTGTCCGAGATGCCCTTCTATTCTATAGCGATTATAACCTTTGCTGCAGTAGCGGAATGGACTTTTCGCGGCTGCTAAAGCGGATTGATTATTTCGATTAAAATATCCAAGGATGGTATTTTGTTGCCCACGTTTATTTTTTTCGAAGCTCCAATATCTCGGAAGCGGAACCAGCACCGTATGATAATAGAATGGAATAGGGCGTTCACTTAGCGGGCGATCATCTGAAAAAGCCGGTGTAATATCTATGGCTGAAGCAGAGGTGAAGGTCGGAGGGTTAAACGCAAGAATCATTAAGTCGATTCGCTTGTGCAAAAACATTGCTTTCTGAACCCGTTGATCATTCTTATTCAGGATAGGGGATTCACAAAAATGATGACGATAGTTATCTGGAAGATAGGTTTCAGAAGGGCCTGTAAGTGTCCCGACCATGATATGCTTTGGAAAGTTTGCAGGGCTCGGGCAACACTCAACATATAGCTCATAGACGGTTGATTTGAATTCATTATAAGCAGCTGCTAAATCTTTGATGTAATCATAGACGTAAGGAATTCGGGTGTTATTCGTTGCAACATCCAATTGAGTTTGGATACTTGCTTTCCACTTATCCGCAGGGCTTGCATTTTTATACAATGGTCGGATCAAATCTCTGAAAAAATCGCCTTCGGCTGTTCCACAGCTTTGCACCAATGCCTCTATCAAACTATCCTGAGAATTATTGATGGCCGTTTTGAAGCGCTGATAAAGGTGCTGACGTTGGGTAATGGCATCAGAAGGAATGTTGTCCGTATTAGTGTTATTGTCATTTGCTAATACTACGCGTTCGATATTTACTTCTGGGAGCTGAAAGTAAGCGTCCTGATCCTTATGGTTTAAGCGATCCAAATCACTTTGTGCGATAAGTAAAGGAACAAGCTCTGCTCTTTGTTTAGGGCCCGCATTATCGCAGTCAAGTTCGGTACAGTCTTCTGGTGGTTCCAGAAAACTATTGAGGTAAAGTACCAGAACCATATTATCCAGACTTCGATTGCCTTCATTAAAATCTGTTAGCGGTGAAAGATGGTCTACCTCACTATCTGTAGTGCTATCGGAATATAGCCTGTAAAGATCGAAGGCTTCTGATGCTTCCGTTTTACCGAATAAGGTATACATTGCCTTTTGATCATCAAAGACCTTGAACTGCGTATACCTTGCAGCAGTGTTTAAATGGATAATATCTCCATCAGTGGTAATTGCAGCACCTTTAGATAAGGAAATACTACTCCGATTATCTGTACTGATTTCTAAGCCACAAACAATGCCTGTGCCTAGTAATTTAGTACGAGTTAGTCGATGTTGATTATCGAGGTAGCGAATAACTCGATTGAGTTGATCGGCAGTTAATACCTGATTATCTTCAAAGAAATGAAATTCGTTAACCGGGCTGTTAAGTTTGATAGGTATATTTTCCATCTTTCAAGTATTTGAAATTTCTTTTATTGTGATTTGGTTTTTTGAAACAATCGTCTTTCGCATTTTATGATTCTAGATCTCCCAGGTGTGTTCGTCCCAGAATGATTGGGTTATCGTCGTCTCCATCTTCACAGTCATGGAGTGTTCCTGTCGGATAAATAGTGTATAGTTGATTTAAGATATCGATCAATTGATTTAAACTTTGGTCTGATTGATCTGGTTCTTGGTCAAGGTGTCCTTGTTGATATTCCATCCAGGCACGATATCGCGTTTCGAAGACTTCCATTTGATCTGCTCCGATCCAGCAAATTTTTGCCAGAATGTGCGCAGGGAGCTCCTGTCGGATAATCCGTTCGAAATAGGCACGAAAATCCATATTCGAAAAACGAGTAGTATAACCCGGGAGTATGATACTCACTCTGAAGGAATAAGGATCGAGGGGTGCACAAGTTGTGCAATCTTCCTCTGCGCAGACCGGAAGGAAATTATCATTAGCTTTTCTGGGACGAAGTAAGGTATGTTCTACCAGGAAGAATCCTTCGTCGCTGAATTTTTCATTTAGAAAGTTAACTAGATAATTAATCGCTTCCTGTCGTTCTTCTTCTGTATCGAAAGGTTCAATTCTTCGTGCTTTAATATCATTATCATTGTCAACGATATTAAAATAAAACTTTCCGTTTTCGGCGGTGATGAGTTGGTAGTTTGCATTTGATTTACCTAATTCAACAGCGCTGGCAAGCGCCTGCTCTGCTTCTAACTCATCATTAAAATGCTGGCTGCTGCTTAGTAATATCTTATCATTTACATCATCGAGAATTCTAAACCTTGGCTCGCTGGCATCATCTGAATCGTGCTCCTCATAAATTTGATATTCAATATTGGAGAGGTTTCGATTTTTGTAATTGTGGATACCTAAGAGGCGTGCAACCCGATGTTGTACACCAGAAGTATTAATCTGATGAATGGGGATATTGATCTCGTTTTGAGCATACCAGATTTTTTTAGGAATAGGCTGCTCATCATCAGTCAGCAGGTTATTACCGGAACGGTCTTTAAAAGTTTGATTACAGTAGTCTATGGCCATTCCTCGGTTATGACTAATGAAAGCATAATCCTTGAGGAATAATTTTTTGTCAAGGATAAGGTCAAGGTTTGCTCTTCTTTTGTCAAACATAGAATGCATTAACAAAACGTAATCATTAAAACTCTCTGCAAAACGAGCCGTAAGATGATCGAGGATCTTATTATGTTGTTCAGCGTAGCGAGCGGTAAGTTTTCCTTCTGCTCTTTCTTCGCTAATCTGCGCCAGTAGATTGTCTAAGTTATCGTAATTAGGAAAAAGCGATTCGATGTTCAATACTTCAGCGGAAGTGATCACCTGCGTAAAATAAGAACGACTCAAAGTTGGATTGCAAGAGAGTAAATCTTTTACGCCTGAAAGCTGTGCTAAATAATTTGCCAGGATCTGGTCAAAGAATAATAAATAAGCCTGGAGTTGTTTGGCTTGTATTGTACGAATTCTTTTAGCTTCCGGATCAGCGATAGCAGGGTAGAGGCCTAATTGAGAAACACCATAAAAATCCGGAAGGTCTTGCTGGATGCTCGTGTAATTACTTAAGTCCCGATATTCCCCCGTTGGCATATCAAGATCATCCTTTGCAAGTGCGATATTTTTTAATCTTTCCTGTTGTGCCTCTTTTAGTTGACTTAATTTTAAGAATACTTCGTCCTTGTCAGGTTGAAAAGGAAGTAGGTCTTTGAAAAAATTAAAAACTGATTTTTCGACACATAAAGAGGCCTGATGGTCGGGGCGAATCTGAATGGTCCATTTTTCTTCTTGATCTTCCGTACGTTCATCACTACTACAGTAATTCAAAAGAATTTTCTGTACTGTTTTTACGCCGGGAATTTTAGAGATGATCCGGATCAAATCCGAAATGTGAATGGCCTCTTTAAGTTTTGAATCCTCCAGTTCCGAATCTTTAATGAATCCATTTTCCAGTAATGGGCCATCGAATATCTCTTCGGTTGGAATCCCCTGATCTAATAGATCCTGTAAAGTGTAGCGAGGTACATCCGGCGCAAGGTGTTGCTGAACGGCAAATAGGATTTCGGCATAGACGCTTTCAATATCTGCGTCAGCGAATAATTCAATATCCGAGCAAACGAGGATTTTATGTTTTGGAATAATTTCGATATTCGGATCGAGGTCTTCACAGAGGTTTCGATGAGCGTGATAAGTCGCAATGACTGCTTCCTTAATTTTATCATAGTCTGACTCTGGAATTGCATCCTGAATTTCGATGATTACTTTATTGATACCATTCAACGAAAACGCTTTGAAAGCATGAGTTGCTAATTGTGGTGGAGTATAGGCAATCTCACTCGTTTTACAATCCAAAAAATAGGTAGGATGTGAAGTGCTTAGCCAGGCATTTTTAACGCCGGGGATATCGATGAATAATTTTCTGTAATCGTTTTCGGTTAGTGGTGCATTGGGTAAAATATTTTTGGCAGAAATAAACTGCTGGTGCATCGCCTGTAAATTATCTTGCGGGTGTGCAAGAATATCTTCCAGGTCAAAATCCGTTCGGTAGCCTAAGTCTGTAATGGCGTAGCAGAGCAATTCCAGAATAGTGATTCCGGGATCATGACTATTATAGTCTGTCCAGATTTTACCGGATAGCTTTTCAATATGCTCTAATCCAATCTGCTTTAGCAGATCGTAGTTGAGCGATAATTGCTCCGGCGCTTGTTTTGATATGGTTATGCTTTCTTCCATGTGGTTTAGCCAGGGTTGATCGTATGTTCTTTTGCAGAAACTAAAATAGCTCTGGAACTAGAAGCTTTAACTGCTTTTTTGATGAGCGTCCTTGTATTGTCTTTATTGATGTGAAACATCTTTAAAGCATCAACGTGATCAATGTATTCGAGTGCTTCCAGAAAATTAATGATGGTGCTTTTGTGAATAGAGCCACCGAATCTAATATCTGCCTGAGCCTCATTTGCCCAAGGGGTGAAGAAATTTATTAAATCTGTATTCAGGACTTTTTTATAAAACCCTTCTTCGAATTGTTGTCTGAAAGTAACTTTTAGTTCCAGTTGAATTTCTTCATAATCCGGGTTCCGAGCCTGGATTTTTGCAAAGCGCGAAGCGCGTTGACTTAGGAATGCTTCTATATTCGCCAAGGTGTTCGAATCGACCTTGGGTTTTAAAGGATCTGCTGCATTTTGATTTTGCAGATTTGGAATTACGATCATGGTAATATAGCCAGGTGCTATTTCAGTAGTCAGCGAACTATGATTCAGGCACTTTACCTTATACACTGATGGGAAATGCTGAAGTACTAAATGTTCATAATCCCAGATAGAGATAGCCCGGTTTTTATGTCGGAGCCGCTCTGATACTCTGGTGTAATAGGCCTCATCCGTTTCGGCGGGGACACCATTGAAAGAAGCATAAGGTTGTTCTACTTTTTTAATTTGAGGAAGTCGATTAATCATTTTGCTAATCGTCTTTGCCGGAAGCGCACTTGCTAAATGCTCCAGACTATTTTCATTCGGACTAAAGGAAACTTTAAAAGCTTGCGCATGGAGGCCAATAAATTTTGCGACGCTATCCGTATCTTTTTTCATGCTCAGCCTCAGCCAGATTAAACCAGTCTCCAGAAGTGTATTTTGAATATCTGCTTCTTTAGGTAGATTTATTTTTACGATGCCTGAGGTCAGCAAGCCATTAGTGTGATCCGCTAATATGTAGCCATCCATAAGTGACATCCATTGATTTTGAACCAGACAATGTACGTTCACAACAGCGGGATTCTTATCTGGATTCGCACTCCCTTCAGCAAGCTGAAAAAGTAGACTAATCTGATCTCCCGGATCAGCATGGTCCAATCCTATGAAGAATTCTCCTTCGTTTTGAAAGTCCGGCAATAAATTGATGCCTGATGAATGGTTAAAAGGAAGTTGACTGTTCAAATAAGGATGACGTTCGCTTTGTCCGAATGGTGTTATATGGAAAAACTGAATTTCTCTTTGCTGAAAATCTGCAGCTTTATTTTTGGAAGATTGAAAACTTATTTGCTCAGTCGTAGCACTATAGTCGAGACTGATAGACTCTACCAGTGGAGTGTAGGGTTCCTTGGGGATTGAGACATCATTGTTGGTCTTATTGTCTGTGTTTTTGGCGATTGCCAAAGTATAGACTGTAGGGTAGGACTGATGCCCAAAGTCTTGTAATAAACTTAGTTTAATAAAACCATCTTTTTGCGTAGTGCTTAATCTCCCCTGAGGTTTATTTCTTCTGATGGAATCAATAATATCTCTCCCTTTGTTCCTCTCTTTTTGCTGGCGATTAGGAGCAGCAGCTTTTTCGAAAAAAGGATGGAAGCCGTTTTTTTCAATAGCCCTATGTTCTTTTACCCTGTGTGTTCCTTTACTTTTTTCGCTGAGCCGTTGTCCGCTGGCATCACTGGCGTCTGTAAAATTTCTAAGGAGTGTTTTATTGGATTTATTTTTTTCGAATAGTGGATATGATTTTGATCGGGACCAATTTTTTTTGTCGAGGACAAATAATTCGGCAGTGAAATTCGCTTCGTTTAATTTATTGTTATTATAAGCTTCGTAATGATTGGCCAGATCATTTTCTTTGTTTTGCCACTGAAAATTAAGTCGGAAGTTTTTTAGTTTTTTGGTGAAGGCTTCCTGAGAACCAATAAAAAAATTAGAACCTCTGACAGGTCGTGGTCCAAAAGGCATAAAAGACTTTGATCCATCCAGGGCGCCAAGATCATTTTCCAGCTGCATTTCTTTCATGCCATTGACTTCTACTTCGATACGAATGGATCGTAATGCTGCGGTCTGAAGATGGAAGAAAGTATCATCTTCTTCCATTGGTTCAAAGATGATCCGAGCCAGGGGAGAGAGCGTATCAAAATTGCCACCCAGGTTTTCTGGGTTATAAGCAATGATGGCTTCTTCATCCTGTGAAATATCAAATTCCAGCATTAGTTGAGGATGGGATCGACCGCTTCCGAAACTAAACTTTGATTGATTACTGGCTACGAATGGACCTATCCAATCTTTTTCTCCGCTGGCATAAAGTTTAATGTTATTAAGGACGCCGGAGTTGATGCTGGTAGCAAAGTTATGACTGGAAGTCAAGTTGATGATGAACCTGATTTTGCGTTGTCCTTCACGGAGTAATAAAGCGGGAGATGCCAATGCAAATCCTAAAGCTGCTCTTGGCAGATCAGTACTGCCAAAGGCTGCCCATGGTGTATGTTCCGCTGTGAACGCTTCGCCCATACCATCCTCGGAATTTGACTGCGTAGCGAAGAATAATTTTTTGTTCTTTTTGAAAACAGAATGCAATTGACGGACTTCTGCACGATTGATTAAGTTGTCCTGTGGAAGCTGATAAGTGCGTAATTTACCAGCTGCATCTTTACCTCCGTTAAATTCGAGGCCTTCCTTTAAAAGGGTTTGATCCGTATTTTTTGCCAAGGTACAGATCAAATGAACCTGGTCTGCTTGGTGCTCCTTTTTCTTGATTTGTAATACTTGCTGGTAATAAAAATCAAGGTGTCTTTTAGTGAGATGATTTAATTGTCCCTGAGCATGTTTGAATAATTTGAGGAAACAAAGGAAGAGTGCAAAATGAGGTTCATTATTCGATTGCGCTTCGATTTCTTCCAGGGATTGCTCGGATACTTGCTCGAAGAATACTTGCCAGTTTTTATCTGAAGTACCATCAAGGTCGAAGAATGTTAGCTGGGCAGCGTAGCGATAAGCGAATAATAATAAATCCTCTGTGCTTCGATTATCAAGCTCAATTGCTTGTGGATTCAAGTCATAGCGATGCCTTTGATCCTGGCTGCTGCCATCTCTTTGTAAAGGATTTTTATGTTCGCAATTTTTTGCCATTAATATTAATCTTGATTAGAGGTTAGTTGCTTCAGCTTTATAAAACGGAAAAACGAAGTTTGATCTGGAGTTGGTCGTTCGTACGGTATACTCAATCTGAATTAAGAGCATACCTTCATTTACATTGTCTTTTACGTATTCT
Source organism: Saprospiraceae bacterium (assembly GCA_020631105.1). GTDB lineage: Bacteria > Bacteroidota > Bacteroidia > Chitinophagales > Saprospiraceae > JAHDHW01. The sequence goes on from JAHDHW010000035.1 coordinate 14,957, forward strand.
ACAGTTTCCAGATCAATTCTAGGCTCATGGTATAGAATGGAATTCCGGATTAACTCTGTAATAAAAGTTTCGGTTGAAACATCCATACTTTCGAAAACCAGATCCTCAAGATTACATCCGTAATCGGGTAGCATGACTCGTTCTCCTAATTTTGTAGAAAGAAGAATTTCAAGACTGCTATTAATGTCTTTTACGTCAGACAAGAGTTTTACTCCTTTGGTCCGATGATCAAAAGTTGGAGGGAAACCCCATCCTGTCCCAAGGAATGACTTTATGTTTTCTTTTTTCATTCGCTGATATTTTATCCGCCGATCAATACTGTCGGTGCTCCGAGCACTATGCTGCCTCCGTGGGTGGTACTGTCACCAAGTCTTGCCGCAGGCATTCCGCCGATCAGAACGGTAGCGGAGCCGGTCGCAATAGAATCTGGTGGTCCCACGCAGGTGGCCATGTCACCAACTCTGGCAGCGGGCAAGCCTTCAATCAATACTGTTGGTTCTCCCGGAGGAAGTATTGGCCCTCCTACGTGAGGAACTGTACCGCTGACGAGAGGGCATACATGCATGTCGGTTATTCTTGCTGCTGGAGGCATAGTTGTTTTAATTTTATACTGTGTCGAAGAAAAGTTT
>JAHDHW010000035.1:15685-25404 GCA_020631105.1 Saprospiraceae bacterium
CTTCCCAGTTAGGCTTCGCTAAACTGGAAAGAATTTTAAGGCTTCTTCGAAGAAGAAGGACTAAATCAATTAATTTGAACCAGAGCCCCCTTGAGCTCGGTTACACCACTACTTGAAAACTCAGCGGCGCTACCGCCTTGAGCTTTTAAGTCTAAGTTTGCTTTTATACTGATGCTCGTTCCTTCAATACTGATATCACCATTTGCTTTGATGGTGATGTCTTTCTTACTGTCGAGGGTAATTCCTCCAGATTCCATTTTGATGCTATTATTGTTTTCATCTTGAATCTCAATGGAACCATCGTCTTCAGAAAGAATGATTTTATTTCCCTTAGGCGTTTCAATGGTGATAGATTTTTCGTCATCATTGAAAAGTAATTTCATGTCGCTTCTGGTGGTGAAACCTTTTTCATGATTATCGTCGCTTGCGGTAATTGGTGCAGGCTTCGCACTGCTATTCAACATGCCCAGTACGACGGCTTCTCGTGGATCGTCATTAATAAATCCAAGAATTACTTCATCACCAATCTCTGGTCGAAAGAAAGCGCCACGGTTTTCACCGGCGTCAAGACTAGCAACCCTGGCCCACACGCCTTGTTCCTCCGCGTTTATCATAGGAAGACGGACCTGTATTCTATCTTCACCGGCTGGATCATCAGCTAATTGAGTCACTAATCCAACCTGAAGTCCACTGATAGCAGCAGATAATCCGGATGCGGGTAATTGACTGATTTCATAGGTCTCGGTAAACCACTCTGGATTAAAACCAAATTGAACATCTGTAATCCAGTTTCCTTCTGAAATTTGATGCCGAACCGCACTTACGAATACATCACCATTGAATCGACTACCAACTCCTCCGAGTTGTAGTAGTTGACCAGGGCTGACTAATGAAGAACCCTGAAACGTTACACGCCCTTGCACCTGCGCCATTCGACTACGAGTCAACTGTGCATCTGCCCATGCTTTTAAAGCCGCTTCATCTGCTTTACCTCCATGCTTGATTTCAAGTTGATCCAGACCAATGACATCAGCCAAATCATCTGGGGTGAAATTGCCTGGAGGCGTTGGAGATGTAATCTGAGCTTCTGCATCCATGACTTGCTGATTGCTATAGTCCCATGCTTTTGATACTACAGACTTATATTGATCTCTGGCATCAATCTCTGCATCGAAAGCGATCATATCATTTCCATAAGTAATGGAAAGTGTTGCTGCCTGATTAAAGTCCGGATCTACTATTTTAATCTTGTCATCTTCGGTTATGCAAAGTTTGCCATTTGCTTCCGCTCTGGCCATCATGAAGTCCCAGTCTGTAGTTTGATATTGAACAAGCTCAGGGTGAGTGGTTTGTGTATCCGTTACTTCGAATGCCAGGCCAGTATTACTGATTAATTCTTCAATTGCTGCGCTATCAGTACTATCGTAGAAATATTTACTCTTTCGCCCAACAGTCATTTTTATCGCTTTATGTTTGCATTCTATGATTAAGGACGAGTTTTGATTATTTCTAATTTTCAAGCTGTGCTTAATAATAATACCTTTATAAATTACCGCATTATCAGAGTGGTAGCCAGCGAGTATTTCTATTTCTTTTCCCGGGATGAATAAATCATCAGCACTTAATGCAAAATCTTGCTGTGCCGGATCACCATCAAGTAAGACGATTTTTGCGGTAGAAATTCGATTCACTTCTTTCTGAACGATAATGTTCTCGACCAGAACAGCATCGGGTATAATACTTCCATCAACTTTGACTTCGATCGAGACAAGATCTGTATTTCTACGGAGCGGTGATTGCATAAGAGCGGTAGTTATTTTTCTAGTGGCGGGAAAAATATTTTTTGCCCCACCTGTAGTTTTCTAAAATTTTGTAATTGATTTGCTTTGGCTACTTCGAGGTAATATTTAGCATCACCATAAATGGCGTGTGTCATTAAAGGCAAAGTATCGCCATGCTTGACGGTACGAACGTGAGTGAGGTCGGGCGAATTTCTGTTTTCTTCTCTTACCCTTTGATTCGTTTCTCGAAACTCTTCGAACTTAGCTTTAGCTACCGCTCGCAACGGTACTCCGTCCGGTCGGAATAGTTTGTAAGTAATATTAAGGCTGGTACAACAACACTTGAAAAGTAATTTGCCCCAAGCTAAAATGAGATACTTTGTGCGATGTGTTGTCCCATCAAAACCTATTGTTAGTTCTTTAAAAGCATCTATGTCCGAATGCACTCCATCATCGCCAACTTCTCCGGAACCGGGGATTGCACCGGTTCGATCGAAAAGAAACTCAAACTCCAACTGTTGTGGTTTAATCATCTCAAAGGTCAATTCTGATCCACTGGTACCTGGTGCCTGATTATTCTGGAACTTTATCTCATAGTTTAAAGAATAACTTTCTGGATTAAGCAAAGCAGCAAACTCGTCCACCTTGTCCCGGAAGGTAGGGTCAGTATAAGCATGAATCATCATTTTGGGTCGACCGATCAGATCAAACATTTAGCGTTCTTTTTTATTGCGTAATAATTGAGCAACCTGTTCAAGGCATTCGTTAAGTACCTTAGCGTTCTGGCGATTATTATTTGCACCCTGGTCTGCGATAGCGGGCCTTTGGTTCTCCTCTTTAATATTTACTTTGACGGACAATTCTCTAATTTCAATTGGCATATTATCCTGGTTTTATCAAACTGAAGTATTGGTATTTTAACTCTAGGGATTCAATTGCGATTTGATTTTTTTCTGCATCTAACTCAGAAACGGACCATTTTACGGGATAAGCATTCACAACATTCCAGGTCATTATGGGTACATGGCTATCATTGAGCAAAGAGATTATCATAGTGAGTGGCCTTACTTCCATATTATTGAAAGTGTCCATACACCAGTCAATCAGTTGAGAACTTACAAATAGTCCTCGAGTCAAAGTAAGATTAGAATACCTGGCCCGGACTGGTAAGGTATGCTCAAAGCGATTTTCACCACCTTCACGGTAGGACTCTGTCTCTAAGCTCACCTCCAGACCCGAAACCGATTGAAACATTACGTCCGGAAAATACTGTGGTGCCAAGAATGATACGAGGAAATGAAAGCTTACCGGCGGATGTTCAAACGGGTTATTAATCATTTTGTATTACTAATCCTTCGTGAACTAATTCTAAAGTTTCTATTGCGACTTCATTACCGTCGGCTTTCAGGTCGGTTGACTGTACTTTACTTGGCCAGGCATTTTTGACTTTCCATACGACGACCGGCTCATGTTCTTCATTTAGCAAAGAGATGGTAATGTCTCGACGTTGTATCTTGTTGAGTTGAACAGAATTGAACCATTCGAAAAATTCATTATCGGAGCGGAAAGTACCTCGTTTGAGGGTAATGTTTGAATACTTTCGCATACCAGGCATCTTGGTTTTGCTGTACTCCAAGCTGGCGCCATTTCGGTATTCAATGACCTCTGTTTCGACCTCAAGTCCGGATACTTCTGTAAACCCGATAGAGGTGCCGCCCCATTCGACGAGGAAATGAAATTTAGGAAGAGGATAATTTGTCATGATTGTTTTTATTTTTTGATTTTCAGAAGATCAATATGCGTGTTACTTATGCCTCTGAAAAATGGTTTTTAAATATGGGAACAAGAACTACGATTCCTGCATTTTATGGCTAAATTTCAAAATGATGAACTCTGCCGGACGGACAGCAGCCATTCCGATTTCAACGATCATACGACCTTCGAGAATATCCGTAGCGGTCATCGTTTCTCCCAGACCTACACGAACATAAAATGCATGTTCAGGTTTTGCTCCGGCCAAGGCTCCAGCTCGCCATTGAAGGGTAAGGAAGTTTTCTATCATTGCTCTTACTTTAACCCAGGTGTTGGCATCATTAGGTTCGAAAACAAATTGTTCAGATGCTTTTTTGACGGATTCTTCAACCATATTAAAAAAGCGTCGAACAGGTACATAGCGCCATTCGTTATCATTACCGGCGAGGGTACGAGCCCCCCATACCAGTGTTCCTTTTCCGGTAAAACTCCGGATTGCATTTACGGAACGGCCGGAGGTGTGGACATTAAGATCCATCTGATCTTCATGCGATATGATAGCTGTTGGTCCGACAATAGAAGCTAGGCCTACATTGGCAGGCGCTTTCCAGACACCTCTGCTTCGGTCCGTTGCGGCATAAACACCAGCGATTAAAGAAGAAGGAGGAAGTTCAACATTGACTTCTGCGATAGCAGCTTTCATTATGTTTTCAAATTCATTGGTAATCAAAGCTGCATTGGCTCCAGCCTTTGCTGTCGCTAAAGTTTCTCCATTCATAGGACCTGCTGAATCATCCGCTAAAGTATGTTCTATCGTAATCTGTGCATCAGAGCTAGAGTAATTTAGTATCGTTTTTACCCAAGGATAGTAAGCTGCTGCGTACTTGAGGTCTTCGGCATTACCTAAGTTACCTCCTCTAAAGGCAGTGACCGGTTCTGTAATGTCAGCAGGGTTAGGATCGGACATCCGAACATCTACAATGCAAAATCGATCCTGCAGAGCAGCGCAAGCTGCGATTGCCGAAGCATAAAGAGAATGATAAGTGTTGACATTATTTAGTCCATGAGCATCCGGAAATACGTAGAGCGTAATTTCATCAACTTTTCTGGCAACGGCTAAGCCAGTGTTGAAGTTGCCGATAAGAATTCCGGCTTCATAGTCTCCAATGGAGACAATATAACATGGACCGCCACCATTTGCGAAGTACATTTGCAAAGCGTAGTACATCCGATAATTTGAGGGAGTATCCACTCTTGCTCCAGTTGGAAGATTATTTCCTCCAACGCTTAAAATTAAAGCCTGGTCCGGAGCACCGCCATAGTATTGAACATATTCTGCCATTGAGCGAATACGCTTTGCTTTATTGCTGAGGTCATTAGGGCGTCGTTCTGTTGCTTTTTGGGTAAAGCCAAAGAAAGCAGGGATGGCTGTCTCTACCTGAGCTACCGAAGGTGGGAATTTGGACACTTCTTCGATATAAACTCCTGGCGTTTTGATTGAGGTTGGCATATCTTAGTTTTTAATTATTGATAGATGAAGATTTCTGAATAAATATTTTCGTTTTCTGGTTTTATAAGCTTTGGGCTTGCATTAGGTAGTTTAAAGTCACCTATTTGTAATGCAACTAAACCATTAGCGGTAAGTGGTTGCAGTTCGTTGGTGATTAGAATTTTATCATCACTGTTTTCGACCCCAAAGTCGGAATTACCTTGTAAGGATTGAGATGCGTTAAACTTATATCTCCAAATCGTAGATCGATTTTTGAATCTTATAACATATTGATTTTCAGTGTTTTGAAAGCTGCCGTTTTCGTTTAGTAAAGCATATTTATTGGTGTCACTTCTCTCAGTATGGATTTCGATGAAGCCAAATGCGTTTTGAGTATTGAAAGAGTCGGCTAAAAAAAATGAAGACTCATGGATCGTTTTATCCGGATGGTCGGCCGCTAAATCATCGTTAGTGATTTTTACTGTATACTGGCCGGAGGAATGGCTACTCCAATCCAAGTGAATGTTAGTCGTACCGGCACTTATTTTATCTTGTTGCACGAGCTGATTTCCGCTAGAGTCTTTGCTAAAAAGTTCTACGGTAGCATTAATGGAGTCATTGGCTAATGTGAAATTGAAAAAGGGAGATTGCATTGAGATGCTATCGTTTTTGTTGACGTAATTCAAGGGGAGGTCTCTCAGTTTCTTCCAATCATTACCAGGGACGTCATTCGGAGTATCATTCGGATTGTCAATTTTGGATTCGAATAATTGATCTATTCCTCCAATCGTTCTGACTACAATATCTGCTTTTGAATAACTTTCATTATTCGCAAATTCCGCTGCAACAAAATCTTTAGTAAGTTCAGCATTGACCGCATTCGAGGTATTTCTATTGATGCTAAAAAGCGTCCGGCCATTTGCGCTGCTTAGCAGCGTTCCACTATTATAAGTCGCACCATTTTGGAAGATGTCAGTAGGGGCTGATAGGTTTAATATTTCTGTATTTTCTTGATCAAGATTACTGAAGTAGAATTTTTGATTGGGACTATGTTGAAGCGGTAAATTTGTATAATTAAAAAAGAGAGGGTCCACCATCTTAATTATAAATCCAAATTTCAAGGTGCTTGGAATTTCAATCGCGGGATGTGTACCTGCTTCATTAACAGGAGAGCCCACTATAATTCCTGTTGAAGTAGCTTTGCTTACTAATTGGAATTGTTTCATTAGTGCTTTGCATTCCTTCGTAGGGATTAACTCCAGAAATCTTCTTACATCATATTGTCCGAGCTGTCTTACTTTCTTTTCTGCATTTAAAGATTCAAAATGCTGATGACCCAAATCAAGAAAGTAATGATGCAAAACATCAATTGAGAAAAGTACTTTGTATTTGATATTAAACCCCATACTTATTTATCTCTTAAGTGTATTTCTTTAATTGTACCACCGATTGCGGTAGGTTGATCTTGTTCGACCGCTAATACACGTACTTTATAACAGGCTGAAGGCAGTTGCTTACCACCCAGTGTACTCCAGAGATAATTAGTTTCTTCAAAAGAAGGAGAGTATAGCTCAATTAGTAGTCGAAAAGGGCCTAATTCTTTTTGATCAATATCTGGATCATTGAACTGTTCAAAAGAATTTTGATTGGTGAAGATGTTTTTCGCCTGAAAACACTTAATGATTTGATCAAGGTATTTCAGAGAAGTCTCGTAACTGCTGCTATTAGCTGTTACAAGTACAAAGAGATTTAGGTGGATCGGAGGGTTTTTATAAACCGTCTGACCATCATCTACCTTGTAATGCGGTACGTTTCGGAGTGTTTCCTCCTGTTTAATATTTACTAAGGTAAGGACTACTTTTCCATCTAAGTTGCTGACATTTCCATTGCCAGGAAGACTTTGATTATCAAGTAATGCGATGTTACCGAGTATCACAGATTCACCTTCTTTTAAATGAGCGGAGAGGTGGTGTTGGAGCTCGGACTTAAGGATGTTTAGGGCTCTGAATATCACGGTTCAATTTGGTTTTACCTGTATACAGGCAGGGTAACCCTTGTTAGGGTAGACCTAATGTTTTCAATTTGGTATCAATCAATTCGAGTACAGAATAGAGGTGAATCCTTATACTATTCTGTATCGAGTTATACAACTGATATAAGGTCCTTGAGCTATGCTCAAATCACTTTGTATCAGGTAGAACACTATATTAATAGTGTCAAATATTTTAATTCTCTCTCTAGTATGAAAAAGGATGTTCGTAAAACCAGCTATGTGAAAATGAAAACCGATGGATAGCTATTGTGGTTTTCAATGGTAGAAGAATCTACTCGAGTTGTGTTTGTTTCTTTTTGGTTTTTTAGCGATCCACTCCAAATATAAAAAAATATTTCTATGCGAAAAATATTTTAAGAAAAAATTATATGTTTTAAATGAGAATAAACCTCTTGGATAAATGATGAAATTGAAATTGGGGAAATAAAAAAAGTGTTACCGAGGTATTTTTCGGTAACACTTTTTCTTATTCTATGGTCACGATAAAATCGTAATTCCGCTGATCAATGGGGGATAGGAGCATCATTGATGATCTATAAATGATACCGAATAAATTATGATTCGATCTTTTTAAATAGTGAATCCACAAAAGCTCTTTTATTAAAAACTTGTAGTTGATCAATACCTTCTCCAACACCAATGTATTTAATCGGAATTTGAAATTGATCGCTGATACCAATTGCAACACCACCTTTTGCAGTACCATCTAATTTGGTAATAGCCAATGCAGATACTTCTGTAGCCGCTGTAAAGTGCTTCGCCTGCTCAATCGCATTTTGTCCGGTCGTAGCATCGAGCACAAGGATAACATCATGAGGTGCTGAAGGCATTCTTTTGGTGACGGAGTTACGAATCTTAGTCAACTCTTTCATCAAGTTGATCTTAGTGTGTAAACGTCCTGCGGTATCAATAATCGCGACATCACAATTATTATTTATAGCATATTGTACGGTCTCGTAGGCAACTGCGGCAGGATCTGTATTCATTCCTTTGCTAAAGAAATCACAACCGACGCGCTCTGACCATATTTTTAATTGGTCAACCGCAGCAGCCCGGAAAGTATCACCAGCACCCAGGACTACTTTTTTGCCTTTGAGTTTATACTGATGTGCAAGTTTTCCGATCGTGGTGGTTTTACCGACGCCGTTTACGCCAACAAACATGATGATATGCGGAAGGTTATCTTCGGGAAAGGTATAATCCTGTAATTCTTCTGTCTCGTTTTCCTGTAATAGCTGGACGATCTCGTCGCGTAGGATTTCATTAAGCTCTGAGGTGTTGACATATTTGTCACGTGCAACTCTTGCTTCAATGCGTTCAATAATTTTTACAGTTGTATCCAATCCAACATCAGAAGAGATAAGGACGCTCTCCAGTTCATCAAGTACTTCTACATCAACTGTAGACTTACCTGCGATTGCTCGTGATATTTTATCAAAGAAGCCAGTTTTGGTTTTCTCTAAACCTTTGTCTAGTTCTTCTTCTTTCTTTTTGCTGAAAAATTTGCCAAAAAAACTCATTGTCGAATAGTAGTTAAAATCTAAATAAAAAAAGGAGCGATTAAAAGCTGAATTTAAAATATACAGCGATTATGGTCCGCTCGAAGATAGCAGTTTTTACTTGCTATTTATACCAAAAAATAAAAGGCTTTTCTTGGAGAAGAAAAGCCTTTTATAATCCTGAATATATACAAACAGGAATCTTATTTGTTCGCAAAGAATTCTTTGACGTTATCTTTGTGAATGATTACTTCTTTATAAGTGTACTTACCGGTAGCAGGATCTTTGATGCTTTTAACAACGCGTACATGATCACGACCTGAACCTGCATTAGCGGCCCGTTGTCCTACCCGTGAGTTTTTCGATACTTTCTTAGCCATAACTCGATAAAATTAAATGATTAAACAATCAGAACAATTACTTGATCTCCCGATGAACGGTGTATTTCTTCAATATCGGGTTATATTTTTTCAATTCCAATCGCTCTGGAGTATTTTTTCTGTTTTTCTTGGTAATATAACGGCTTGTTCCCGGCATACCAGATGTTTTGTGCTCTGTACACTCAAGAATTACCTGAACTCGATTACCTTTTGACTTTTTTGCCATGATATATGGTATTTATACGATTTAAGAGATGAACTATAGCTTGATACCAGTGTAGATACCTTTATACTCTACCTTTTTAAGGTAAGCATGAATACCTAGCTTGTTGATTGATTTCAATGCTTTAGTTGATACTTTTAACGTTACCCACTCGCCAGTCTCCGGAATAAAGAATCGCTTCTTTTGCAAATTCGGCAAAAAACGACGCTTCGTCTTATGGTTTGAGTGCGAAACACTGTTTCCAGTGATTGGCCGCTTACCAGTTAAGTCACAAATTTTAGACATAGTCTATATTGATTTTAAATGAACATTGAAGTTTCAGAACAAGTGCTCTTAGTCTTCAATCTTAAATGATTTTGGTGACTTTGGCAGGATTCGAACCTGCAACCTCCTGATTCGTAGTCAGGGACTCTATCCAGTTGAGCTACAAAGCCATGTTATTTTTAATTTTCCATTTTTGTTTGATCCATTCTTTACCTATCCCACTTTTGAGATATTTTTCTCTGTCTCTTGCTTCTAGTCTTGTATCAAACGTTTCAAAG
>JAHDHW010000035.1:25504-37414 GCA_020631105.1 Saprospiraceae bacterium
TTTGAGATATTTTTCTCTGTCTCTTGCTTCTAGTCTTGTATCAAACGTTTCAAAGTAGAATTTTATCGGAGTAAACCGAAAAAAACATCCTCTTTAGGATTGCTTTTACTTTCGGAGTGCAAAGATAGTACATATTCACCTTTTTAAAAAGGAATGAATCAAAAAAAAGTTGGATTTATTAAACAAATCTTCTGATTTGAGGCGCTTAGATGCTACTAACCAAATTAATGGACTATAAATCGGCTGGATTCTATGTTATTATTGTTTTCAATAGTAATAAAATAGACGCCAGGTGTGAAGTCTACCACTGGTATTTCTACTCTTCGAGGAGCACATATCTTTGGGATAAATTGGTGATATACCAGTCTTCCAACACTATCATAAACTTTCATATCATAATCCGAGCTTTCGGGTCTTTGATACTCTATGGTGATATTATCTATAGTTGTTGGATTTGGGTATAAATTTATAAAGCCTAGCGGCCCCTGGATGCTTCCATATTCGTTTTCCATATTTTGTACGAGCTTAAATAAGTTCAATCGACCACCACTCTCTACCTTCGTAAATAATTCTTGTACAGGATCAACACTATCGAGGATGACGTCTTTGAGCCGTAAAGCCGTAACATCTGGTTGAGCTAAGGTACTTTCAAGAAATCCTTCACAAGGATATCCGTACATCATACCGATTGCTCCGGTAACCACTGGTGTAGAAGCAGAAGTACCATCAAAGGTGCCATAATCATCTCCGTTAAGGGTTGTATACACTCTTCCGGGGGCTGCAATATCAATTGCATTTACCCCAAAACCTCCTTTGAGTTCGTCTTGTAGGTTGGTATTCGTCACTGTAATCAGGTAATCACTAGGGCATAAACAAGGCATATCTCCTGCTAACTCGACGTTTACGCTTGAGTTATTCGTTGCGGCAGCAGACAGAATTCCAACACTACCCATCAGGTCATAAGCCTCGCACCAGATACCATAGATCGTTTGTTGTTCCGGGAAAGCATTATTGACGCCAAAAGAAGAGTTAGTAGCAACAACAAAAGCACCTTCCTCTCCACCAGATTCATTATAGCGTTTACGCATCTGATAGATATAATCATAGGCTTCTACAATTTTCGTAAATATTCTGTCATGGCTTACGATCATCATATTCACGTCCCAAAGAATTCCGCTAACGCCGGTAGTGTTATCTCCTTTTGCGCCTGCAACACCTGCAACGCTGGTAGAATGGGCGTTTGCACGTGAAATATCCGTAGAATCGACTACGTTTACTCCGAAGTAATCATCAATGTATCCGTTATTATCATCATCAATTCCGTTTTCCGGGATTTCTCCTTCATTCGTCCAGATATTATCTCTTAAATCCTCATGATCTATATCGGCCCCTTCTACGATTGCGATCACTGCTTTGGACGGCAGACTAGTCGTAATATCCCATGCTTCTGGTGCTTGGATTAAATCAAGATATTGCTGATTATCAAAAAACTCATCAGAAGGAATAGTTGACCGAAATTCAACCGTAAAGTTTTGTCCAGCGGCTTTAGCTAAGCTAGTCTGCAAGATAGCTTCACGCAGGGACGTTGCGTCAGCGTTCGCAGGATCAAAGTAAAATAAATATACACCTAAGGCAGAAGAAACCTCTTTTCCGTATTGCAAAGCTTGAAGCGTTGGGTTACTACTGATTTTTTGCTTGAATTTAGTCAATGCAGCAGCATCTGAGAATTGTACTACCATTTGTCCAGGAATCAAATTATCCGAAGATTGAGCGGATAAATTTGCGATAGCGAATAATACAAAGAGTAGGGTGGTTTTAATGTTCATGTCTTAAAAAATTAAAATAAGAATCAGCATATCTCACAAAATCGAATGAGCTAAAGGCTGAGATGTGTTGTATTCAGCTGAATTGAGCTTATTATACAAACGTAATTTACCATATTTGTGTACGCAATGCTTTAAAATATTCAATACTGTGTAATAAGCGACTACCGTACCAACTAAACATTTCACCATCAACAATATTAATTTTTGCATTCGGGCAGGCTTCCTGAAATGGTGCAAAATGCTTTTCCTGAAAAGGAAAGGGTTCTGAAGATAAAAGGATTACTTCTGGTTGATTTGCGGCTAAATCCTCCAGACTGATTTCGGGATATCTAGGAATTGAACCAAAAATATTATCAAAGCCAGCATGCTTTAGTAATTCGTTAATAAAAGTGTCCTTACCGGCTACCATATAAGGTTTTTGCCAGATAAAGTAGGCAGCACGTTTCATCGTCGTTTGACCTAGTGTATCAGTGTAAGCTGCAAAATCTCCTTTTAACTGTTGACTTAGGCTTTGGGCAGCGGAATGCTTTTGGGTAATTGCCCCAACTTGTTCGATCATCTCCAATGCATCCTCCAATGTGAGAATATTAGACATCCAAACCGGGCATTCTTTAGAGAGTACATCAATATCCTCTTTTCGGTTTTCTTCTTTATTACCGATGATGAGGTCTGGTTTCAGCTCCAGGATTTTTTCTATTCGCGGATTCTTCGTGCCGCCGATCCTCACCTTAGATCGAAACCATTCCTCTGGATGTACACAAAACTTAGTGATTCCGACCACCTCTGTGTCTAAACCAAGATAATGTAAGAGCTCCGTTTGTGAGGGCACTAGCGAAACAATCCGTTGAGGTTTGTCTGGAATTTGAATAATCTGATTTAACTGATCCTGGTATTGCGGCATTATATAATATGTGTAAAAATGATTTTCTCGATTTGGTACTTTGAGCCAGCATCCTTTCGACGAATTTTGCTCTACGAATATCGGATTCCTGTCTACGAAAGTCTATCGCTTCAGCATCGCTCAAGGATTTACTGTATACTGATTTAACAGATACGAAAGTCGATCGAAGTACTGTAATCAATTTATTTATTAACAGGTATTAGAGCTAAAGTTAATCTTCGATTGACTTAAATTCTAAGCAGCCACTAAATTACAAAATTATGAAAAAGTTAAATGTGAGTTGGATGAAATGGGGGGTGACTGCTTTATTAAGTTTGGTACTAATATTAGCGGTCAATCCTTTTGGGTATAATGATTTGGGCTATCGGGAGGTAGTCGAAACACCAACAGGTAAAAAGTATGTGATTTTTGAAAACGGAGTTTATTTAAAGTTTCCAGGATCAAAGATTACCACTTATCCAAATGTCATTACCATAAGTCATCGCGGAGAAGCGACAGGCTCTACAGTTGAAGGGAATTCTATTTTGATTCGCTTTAATGATGCAACGGAAGCATGGGCACAGACGGTTGTCCGTTTTAGACTGCCGGATACAGAACCGGATATGATTATGTTGCATTCAGAATATATCAATAAGGAGTATTTCTCCTTAAAAGGTTTAGCGCCATATACCATCGAATGCTTAAAAAACTCTGCCCAATTAATGGACAGTGAGCAGCACTATTCTGGTGGGCGAGCCCAATTGTCTCAGTTTTTTCAGGATCAGTTAGAGTATGGTTTATTTATTCTGGATACCAAAGAGTCCTTTTCAAGAGATACCCTAACCGGGGAAATGAAACGAATTTACGAAAGTAAAATTCGTGTGAATAAGGATGGACTCAAAGAAAGGAAAGACTCTGATTTAAAGAAGTTTGGAATCCATATCGCTAGTGCGACGATAGAAAATGTAGATTACGAGTCACAGGTAGATGAGAAGTTGAAAAAGAAGATTGAGGCAAGTACCCGAGAGTCTGTTTCAAAGCAAAATCTGGTCACTGCACAGCAGGAAGCAATGACAGCGGAGGCGGAAGGACGTAAGCGATTGGTAGAAATAGAGTATGAGGAAAAGCAGAACCAAACTCAAAAGGTCGTACAGGCAGAAACGCAGGTGAAACTAGCGCAAAAGGATAAAGAAAAGCAAAAGATTGCTTTGGATGCCGCGAAGTTGGAGGCTCAAAAGATAAAAGCACTTGCTGATGCGGAAGCTTATGCGAAGGATAGAATCATGAAAGCGGATGGTGCACTAGATAAGAAGTTGGCCACCTATAAAGAGGTGCAGGAGATGTGGGCACAGGCATTTATGCACTATAAAGGCGACCTGGTTCCTCAGTTTCAAACCGGGACTTCCACAAAAGGCAATGCCGGGTTGGAATTCATGGATTTGATGAGCGCGAAAGCAGCGATGGATCTGAGTGTTAAAATGAAGATGAAAGAGTAGGATGAAATATTTGATTTAAGGGTTGGAGTGATCCGACCCTTTTTTATTTCCAGCCGATTAAATTGAATGGTTTTTGCAACGAAATGTATGATTCACACGTAAAATAGGATTAAATTTAAAGCATGAAGATGAAAAGTGTATTCCTAATCTTTTCTTTCTTAACGCTCCCTTTTACTAGTCTTGCGGATGATGTCAAAATTGACAGCCTTTTAAATCTTTTCAAAGGAGATTTAGAGGATACTACTTCCGTCAATATACTCAATGAATTAAGCTGGGAATATCATCGTAATGACCTTAAAAAATCTTTTGATTATGCTAATGATGCATTAAAAGAAGCAACCCGTATAGGGTTTGAGAAAGGAGCCGCTCGTGCTCATAATTTAATGGCGATTATCTATTCAATGAAAGGGGAGATAAACTTGTCCATTAATGCCAACCTTAAATGTCTGGAAATTGCCCGTCGGATCAATAGTCTTTATCATATAAGTATTGCTACCAATGATCTGGGGATTAGTTTTTCTCAATTAGGAGATAATGATAAAGCATTAAAGTACTATCAGGAGTCTTTGGAGATTGCGGTACAAACCAATGATACACTTGGTATTTGCTTCACTCTAAGTAATATAGGCCGCTTACATTATGATGAATCTAACTACGACCTTGCCGCGTCTTACTACAAACAAGTAATTGATATCGGTATCCTGGCGAGCAATAAGATGGTACTGGGAATGTCCTATGCTAATTTAGGTTATCTCGAGGCAGATATGGGGAATTTTAAAAATGCAAGAGATTATTTTTATAAAGCAAAAGAAATAGCCAAAGCAATAGGAGATCGTCTGAGTCATATTGAAATGCAGATTGCTATTGCTGATCTCGATGTAGAAGAAAAACGATATGAATTAGCCGAAGCAGAATTTAAAACCATTATTACCGATCTAAAAGATTTTGGCTTGCATGATGGAATGTCTATTTACCCTCATTATGCTTTAACAGACTTGTATCGCAAACAAAATAAATACAATCAGTCTATTGATGCAGCTCTTTTGGGACTCAAGTATTCAGAAGAACTGGCTGATATTAATTATCAGGTTAGCTTTCATCAAAGTTTAGCAGAGATTTACGAGGAAGAGAACCAAATCACTGATGCCTTCAAACACTATAAAATTTATAAGGTACTTTCGGATAGCATTTACTCTAAAGAAAAAAGTGATAAAGTAATGGAGCTGGAATCCAAATACCAACTCAAGGAAAAATCTTTAGAAAATGAGTTGCTTAAGGAAGCTCAGCAAAAAGGAGAAATTCTTCTGAAGCAAAAGAATCTAATAAATTACTTTAGCTTTTTCTTTTTGTTGGTCTTGGTTGGAGGGGTGTTTTTACTTTGGAAACGTTACCGAAAGAAAAAGAATTATAGTGATCAATTAGAAGCTGAAGTTCAGTCCCGGACCAAAGACCTCTTAAACTCTAATCAACGGCTTATAGAGTCCAATAAAGAACTTGAACGATTTGCGTATATCGCTTCTCATGATTTGAAAGAACCGTTGAGGAACATTTCTGGTTTTTCAAGGTTGATTGACCGCTCTTTGAAAGATGTGGATAAACCTAGAGTCAAAGAGTATCTCTCCTTTGTCAAAAGTAATGCTTTGCAAATGCATAGTTTGATTGAAGATGTACTGGAGTATAGCCGATTAACTAAAGGTAGTCGATTAGAAAAAGTAGATGCTAATAAAATTTTGGATGATGTCAAAGCCTCTTTAGATCCTATCATAAAAGAAAAAAATGTGTTGCTGACTGTTGACCCTCTACCGGAGATGATCAGCAATAAAACTCAGCTCTTTCAGGTTTTCAAAAACTTAATCGAAAACGGAATTAAGTATAATGAAAGCGCTGAGATTAAAATCAAAGTCGGCTATGAAAAAAAGGATGGCCAGCATTGTTTAAGTGTACAGGATAATGGGATAGGTATTGAGGCTGAATATCAGTCTCAGGTCTTTGAAATGTTTAAAAGGCTTCACAATCGCTCTGAATATCAAGGGTCGGGTCTGGGCTTGGCGATTGTCAAGAAAATAGTCGAAGGACTACAAGGTGATATTAAGCTTGAAAGCTCGCCAGGTTATGGTAGTGTTTTCTATTTGGAGTTTCCGCTTGAGGTAAAAGAGAAAAAGTCAAAAGTATTTGATGATCTGTCCATGTCTCAATAAAAAAACGCCCCTCAACTAAAATATATAATTGAAGGGCGTTTTAAAAGAATTAAGTTTCTTTAATTCTTTTTATAATGCTTAATTTTTTCTGCAACTTCTGGATCTAATTTAGATAAGATTCTTTGTAAAAGAACTTCCTTATCCTCTGACTCATTTACTAATGCTCCTGCACAAGAATCAGGTGTATCCGGGATATTATTATCTGCGGCATATTGGATTAATAAATCCTGAAGAATTAAACCTTCTTCAAAAGTAAAATCCGCACCTCCAGTCATATCGTTGATTTTATAGCTACAACTTACCACTTCCGGGTCAAAAATTACCCCTATAAGAATAATAGAGTTTTCTTCTTCCACTGGTACACAATCTTCATTAGTAATAAATGCGGCTAATGAAAGTGGAAAAGGTAAAGGAGCTTCTGCTACTTGTATTCTATAATTCCCGCTTTCAAGATCAAGTTGATCTATGACACCTTCCCAACAAGGGGTAAGACATCCCTCGTCAATTGCACCATCACAATTATTATCTATGCCATCGCCACAGATTTCTTCTGCGCCAGGAAAGACAGTAGCATCATTATCATCACAATCCCCACCCGGTACACATTCGTTTTCTGCCTCTACCCAGCCGTCTCCGTCTGCATCGACCAATAAAACATCACCATGGTTTAAGTGCGCGTTAAGTGCATTCGCATTTACACTGAGGACATGCCAGGTATCATCATCTGAAATATGGCAAATATTGAGATGACCAGTTCCTCGAAATTGAATTTCATCAACGGAATCTGTAGGCGCAATATCGTCTTTAGCACAGGCTAAAAAGAGCAATAGCAAGAATAGTAAGTTCAAAGACTTGTTCATAGGACTTTTGTTTAGTTTTTGTTAAATATAATACCTTATAAAGCACTCTTTATGAGCGTTTTACTCTTTATCTATTCATTTACATTCTTTAGGGAAACTGTTTTTGGGAGTGCAAACAGATGTTAATTACATCATATTTGATAGAAAATAACCTTGATGGCTTAGAGGAGTGTAGCTACAATTTATGTAAAGATTGGGATAAGCGAAAGTAAAAATCAAAAAAAAACTAACAAAATAATTGCTAATGGTCGCCTGCGTACAATTTCTCTCCAGCTTCGATAGCGGCCTCCAAATGATTCTCAACTGGAGGAATTGGACAGCTATATCCGTCAGCGAAAGCACAATATGGATTATAGTTTTTGTTAAAGTCTAGTATGATTTTATCATTTTGAATGTCGCCGATTTTTAGATTCATATAACGACCACCGCCATAGGTAGTTTCTCCATTTGTTAAGTCCTTAAATGGGAGAAATAGATAATCACGATAACCAGGGACTCTTATCAGCGCTATACTTTGATAAATAGCCAGTGAATGTTGCTTATCATTAAGCTCAAACTTTGCGACTCCATATTTACGATATGGTTTTACGACTCCGCTATATGTTGCCATTTCAAAAGGTTCCTCATCCGGGGTTAAGGCAAAGTCTGCAATCACTCTGAATTTCTTTTTTGCTTTATAAAATCGAAGGTTGTCCAGTTCGGCTTCTTTACCGTAGAAGGGAGAGTATTCTTCTTTTAGGAAGTCTGATTTGTAAACCGCTCGATGAGCGTCGATACTCATACTGTAAGGCTTATAACAGCCGAAAGATATGATCGCTAATCCAACTAATAATAAGATTCTATTCATGGTCTAGTTATTATATATGCCGTCTAATACCTGGTAACGATTTTCATTTTTAGCTAATTCAGATTTTGACTGAGTATCAATAATCATCACGGGTGCTGCTCCATCGACCTGATTAGCATCTGGCCATTCTGCTAAACCTTCTCCGTTTGGGTTTCCATTTAGAATGAAGTTTGCGAAGTACTCCTGCATCGTTTTCGAAACGGCGTAATCTTCTTCTGACCAATGCCAGTAATGATCTAAGAGATGAAGGTTACCCATACAATATTCAATTTCACAAGCATGAGGTGCACCTATTGCTTTGGTCTGTGGTTTGTCTTTGTCGCGAACCAATGGTGGTCGCAATTTACTGTAAAGATATCGATAGGTGGGCTGATCGCTGTATTCCCTTTGTAAATCTATCCACTTCCAGGTACTATATACAATCCAACTATCCGAAGCCAGCATCGTAGCGGAGTATTCTATTTCATCTTTATTGCCAGACGGATATACCTTCAGGATTTCCTCATGATGCTCGGGGAATCTTTCCTTTACCTTCGCCTGATAGGCTTGGTCTTCAAAGGGGGCTTCTCCCATTAAGCCCCAGCTCCCATGCATCTCCGCAGAATTCCATCCGGCAAGTAGAGGAATCTTAGCTTGTTGTCCTGCTTTGTAAGTATCAATAACACCTTTGTCAAAGAAATAGCCATCAATAGTTAATGGCAGACGAGAATGTCCTGCTTCATTATAAGCTTTCCATAGTTCATCAGAGGACATCGCGCGTAATTCGGCCAAAGAAGATTTACCAAGACTTTTCATTAACTCACTGCCTGTCTTTTCTGCTTCTTTTAGCGAGATAGGTGCTCCGGTCGGATGTATAACGGCTCCACTTTCACCGATTGCTCCTGCAATAAGATTCCGGCTCAAAGGCGAAACCATATGTGCACTGACCGACATAGAACCTGCAGATTCACCAGCAATCGTTACTCGTTTTGGATTTCCTCCGAACGCAGCAATATTACGATTCACCCAAGCTAGGGCAGCAGCCTGATCTAGTAGTGCGTAGTTACCACTACCATTGTATTCTGTTTCTTTACTCAACTCTGGTAAAGACAATAGACCAAAAATATTTAATCGATAATTAATGGTAACGACAAGCATTCCTTTCTTGGCCATACTTTCTCCATCGTAACGTAGTTCAGAACCATCGCCAGCCATTAATCCGCCACCATGAATGTAGACGAGTACAGGAAGCCCATCTGCTGTTTTTTCTACGGGAGCCCAAATGTTGAGATACAGGCAGTCTTCACTTATGGTGTCAGAGCGATAAGCAAGATCATCCCAGAGTTTGTTTTGCATCGGACGATTTGCAAATTTTTTTGTTTGCAATACGCCTTCCCAGTTTTCCAGCGCCTGCGGAGCCTTCCAGCGTAAATCGCCTACGGGAGGTTTCGCGTATGGAACACCAAAGTAATATTCTAATCCTGCCTTAGCATCGTACTTACCTTCGACTATACCGTTTTCGGTCATTGTCTGACCTTCCGGAAGGGATTTTTCTTTTGTCATTTCTTTTTGCTCTGAGGTGCTACAAGCGCTGATCAAACAAAGAAGGACCAATGCAAAGTTTAGTGATTTCAAAAGAGTGGATTTAAAAGTTAATTATTACAAGTTTAGATCTGTAAAGTAGTACCTAAACTTTGGAGTAGAGAAGATGCAATTGACCTTATAAGGCAAGATTACATATTTTAAAGGAAGTATTAGGAGAGCATTTTAGTGAGCTCTACCTACCCGAAAACCTTTTATAAATACTTTCAGCTTAGCTTAGTTAATTACAATCGCTAATTTGTTTTGCGCACCATTAATAGCCATACGTGTAATTCCTTTCATTCCATAATAACTCAAGTCTGCTATTTTGCGCCAGGTGGTATCTTTTCGTTGATTGAATTTATAAAGAGCAGTACCATTTGACATGATAATAGTGCCATCGCGCAGGGTAACAAAGTCTTCACTCTGCGAAAGGGTAGCGGTAATCAAGGAGGTACGAAGCGTACGGGTATTTAGTTTTTTAAGTAACCAGATATCGCCGGCCATTTTCTCTACAAAAGCGATGCTACCATCCGGTAAATCCTGGAAACATCGGCCAATATTAGAAGTGACATATTGACTCGTCTGATTACGTGAATCGATCAAAAGCATTTTATGAGGTTCGCCAACGATGAACGCAGCAAGATCTCGATAATCTGCCCAATAATGGTAGCCAATGTTATTGATGTTCTCTAAAACCTTTTTGCCCTCGTTTTTGCGATTCATTGGATATTTCCAAAGTACCTGACTGCCATCTTCTTCAACTCGTACCACACTAAACTCATAGCTCTGAGCTCTTCCAAGTGGCGGAACGAAAGTAGGAGAATATTCGCTTTCTACGGTCGCCGTTACTCTTGTGATAGACTTTGTCTCCAGGTCAAGGGCATAAATATCGGTCTGGGTAGAATCGTCAGGCATCTGAGCTGTAATATATAACTCATTATCTGCCATGAAATAAGGTTGGTTGTTATAACCATCTTTATTGAAGTCCGTGATAAACTTTGGATTACTCAATTCAATGACAGTGTCATTAAGTTGATTAAAATCAAAGAGCATAATATTCGTATTCGGCAATGGCTGTCCGAAGGCAAAGGTTCCGATTAATAAAGCTAATAGTAGTAGTTGATTTCGCATGGTTCTGTTATTATATAGTCTCTTAGCTAAGGTATCGCTTTTTGGGAGATACTCAAAATTTGATACTGATGCTTTCTCTATAAGCTTGATAAGGTACTTTAAATTCAATCTGACCGAGTACATAAGGTGCCGCTTCGTAGGGATTGTAAATAAATTCAATGCTATCTTTAGCTAGCCTGAAGTTAGCAGGTAAGAAAAATTCATCGCCCCAGAAAAGGTCAGATAAGCGGACATCATGCTCTTGATAAAGTGCACTGCTTTCTAAATACGTCGACAGCTGTTGCTCGGTAATGGTCTTGAATAATGTACTGTCTCTTACGAAGTTTTCGTATTCTATAACCTGTCCATTATTGGTGTTGAAGTTATAGTATAAGGTACCGTAATTTCCATGTGCACCACCCATGTAATAATAATTATTGAGTTCTAATACTGCGGTGGAATCCAGGAAGGTTAGATTTCCCTCCACATCCATAGAATAACCAGTTTCAAAATGATCCAGTTCTTCATACGCAAGTCGATACATATCAATCAGACTATCAGCTGCTGCTTCGATGTTTGGACTGCTTGCTTCGGGGTCATATTCCAAATTTGCAATTACGGCAAGATAAATGGCTAAATTGATAGAGTCCCTTATCCCGGGGTTTCCACCTTTAATCACCGGCCATACTGCGCGAACGACCATGCAATTGGTATCGGCGGTACAAGGACCACCGCCACGTTTGATAAAAGAATCCATTTCTACCTGTAGCGGTTGGATGGTCTCTGTTACCTGATCATAATCTTTTGGAGGCTTGTTGTCTGTCTTGCAGGATTGCAAAAAGAATATGCCGAAGATAGCAATGATAATACTAAGGCGTATCATAAATTTGGATTGTGGTCAACTATAAAATAAACCAGAAAACAGTGCTACAAAGAACACTGTTTTCTGGTAAGTGCCTAACCAAAATTGCTTACATAATAATTTTGTCCTGAAGAAATTTCATAAGTATTTGACTAAAAGGAAAATACGTTGAAATATCTGAGTGGACTTAAAAAAAATTATTATATCAATTTTTTAGGCTTACTACTTAAGTAAAGATACGCTTTAAATATATAATAGCCTATTGCTT
>JAHDHW010000036.1 GCA_020631105.1 Saprospiraceae bacterium
TCAGAGGCAACCGATGTCATCGGGAGACCTGCGAATAAAAAATAAGTTTAATGGGTTTTAAAAGGCTCAGTTTTCTGTTCCGAAATCTTCAATCATAGTGCCGCCGATCCAAACTTTTTTTAAGCGTTTTTGCTGGCGGAGCGCTTTGGGCAGACTATAGATTTCATTGTGCAATAAGGATAATTCTTGTAGGCGTTTTAATGTGAAAACGGGTTTGGGAACTGCTTCTAAGTTACAGTGCTCAAGTGATAGTGATTTCAGTAGAGTGGAAGATTCAATAAATTGCAGTGCTGAATTATTCGCACTAAGGTCAATCCAGTCCAGGATTAATTTTTCGAGCCTCCGAAGTTTTATATCCTCTGAAATAAAGGTGATTGGATTATCCCCAATATTCAAGATTTCTAGCTTTGAAAGTTGGTTCATTGTTGCCGGGATACTTGAAATCGTATTCCCGAATAAATTTAAGGAAGTCAACTTTGAAGACTCAAAAACAAAATCAGGAATGGCACTCAAATAGTTTCGCTCTAATGTGATTGTACGTAAATAAGGTAGCTTTATATCCTTTGCAATTGTTAGAATTCGGTTATTGCTAAGGTCTAGTTTTTCGAGGAAGCGTAAACTGTTGAGTGCCGTGCCCAATTCGCTAATTTCATTTTGTCCCAGATCAATAATTTGCAGATTAGGAGCAGAGTCCAAAGCATCATATGGAAATACTTTGAACTCATTGTCGTATAGAATGATTTCTTCCAAATCCTTTAAGCCTGACAGATCAATACCATGAAGATTACTCAGTTGGTTATGAGCAAGGTTTAGGTGAATAAGATGCTCAAAGCTGAGGATTTCTTTAGGGAAATATTTTAGCTCCTGCTGTTTTAGATCCAGAAAATAAACTCTTGTTTTGTCTGCATCAAGTGCTTCTTCTAAAGAAGTGAATACTTTAGATTTATTATTATCATACTGGCTGTTAGCCGGAACCCGAGCTAGTATTAGGATAAATATTAAAAGAAAGCTTCCTGAGCAATGCATGAGTTTCTGTTTTGTATTTCTAAAGTAGAACAAAAAAAGATTTGTTGACGCCCAATTATCTTGAATAAGTCAGGTTTCTAAAAGGTCTTTGAAGCGCTCTTTTGCAGCTTTGTTATTCGAGCTTTAATCAGTACCTTTGCGCATCTTTTGAGAGAACTAGCATTTTACATTTCCAAATACGTTATTTCATGGCCACAAAAAAGATAAAATCAGCATTGATCTCCGTTTTTTCTAAAGACGGACTTGACGAAATTATCCGAGAATTGGATCGTCTGGATGTACAATTATATTCTACAGGAGGAACTCAACGCTTCATTGAAGGGCTTGGTGTAGAAGTAGAAGCAGTAGAAAATATTACCTCGTACCCTTCAATTTTAGATGGAAGAGTAAAAACTTTACATCCAAAAGTGTTTGGAGGCTTACTAGCGAGAAGAGAAGAAGCACATCTGGCGCAATTGGAAGAGTATGAAATTCCGGAGATTGATTTAGTAATTGTTGATTTATATCCATTCGAAGATACATTGGCGAGTACAGACGATGAGGCTCAAATTATTGAGAAGATTGATATTGGAGGAATCTCTCTTATTCGTGCAGCTGCTAAAAATTATAAAGATGTGGTAGTGGTGCCATCCAAGGATGAATATGGGATGATATTGGATTTGCTAAAAGAAAAAGATGGGAATACAGATTTAGGAGATCGTAAAGAATTAGCGCGTCGGGCATTTCAAGTTTCTTCGCATTATGATACAGCCATCTTTGGCTATTTTAACGAAGGCTCCGCAGATATTTCCTTCAAGCATTCTATTCATGATTCGCAGGTGCTACGTTACGGCGAAAACCCTCACCAACAAGGGGTGTTCTTTGGGAATTTGGATGCAATGTTCGATAAGCTAAATGGTAAAGCACTCTCTTATAATAATTTGGTAGATATAGATGCTGCGGTCAATCTGATGGCAGAGTTCAAAGATGGGGATCCGACTTTTGCTGTTTTAAAACACACAAACGCTTGTGGCGTGGCTGTTCGCCCAACCTTACTTGAAGCCTGGAAGGCAGCATTGGCAGGAGATAATGTTTCTGCTTTTGGAGGAATACTAATCACTAACCAAACGATGGACCTGGCTACGGCTCAAGAGATTGATCAGCTTTTTTATGAAGTATTGATTGCACCAGATTTTGCCGAAGATGCACAAGAATTCCTTTCGCGCAAGAAAAAACGGGTGCTCCTAAAAATCAAAGACTGGCATGTTAATCAGCGATCATTTAAAAGCTTACTCAATGGCGTGATTGAACAAGATACTGACCTTCGTACGGAGACGGAAGAAGATATGGAGTTGATGACAGAAGCCAAACCATCTGCTGAGCAGATCGCAGATTTACTTTTTGCAAACAAATGTGTAAAGCATCTTAAGTCAAACACGATTGTCCTTGCAAAAGATAACCAACTGATAGGGATGGGCTGCGGACAAACCAGCAGAGTTGATGCATTACGCCAAGCAATCTTGAAAGCTAAGCATTTTGGATTTGATACCAGTGGAGCGGTTATGGCTTCAGACGCATTTTTCCCTTTTCCAGATTGTGTAGAAATTGCTAGTGAGGCAGGAATTGTAGCGGTCATACAACCTGGAGGCTCAATTAAGGATCAGTTAAGTATTGATTTTTGCAATCAAAAGGGGATTCCTATGGTCAAAACCGGGATTCGACACTTTAAGCATTAATTAATAAGTCATTATGCTTGATGAACACCAAAAAAATAATTGATTGCATCATTTAAATAGCTGAGCCAATCGTGAATTTGATTATCGACATAGGCAACACTAGAACTAAGGTAGGCGTTTTCAGCAAGGAGAAATTGATAAAGAAGGGTGTGCTGCCGAAAGACTGGTCAATCAAGGACTTAAAAAATTGGCTTGGAAAGCGTAAAGTCCTAAATGCTGCATTATCAACGACCGCAGGGCTTAAGGCTCCATTAGAAAAAGAACTAAAGCAAAGTTTCAAATACTACCTGAGACTTGACCATAAAACAGCTCTACCGATTATCAACGCGTATAAAACACCCAAAACGTTGGGTAGGGATCGTTTATCAGTAGCTATTGCTGCTGCAGAATTATTTCCTGGAAAAAACTGCTTAATAATTGATGCTGGGACTTGCATTACCTATGATTTTGTCCACAAAGACAAAAAATATTACGGTGGAAGCATTACCCCGGGCCTCGAAATGCGTCTAAAGGCTATGAATGCATTTACTGCTAATCTGCCTTTGGTCGCTCGCAAAAAATTGACAGAAACTATCGGCAAGGATACAGTAACTTCTATTCGAACGGGAGCTCAACATGGAGCAACTATGGAAATAGAAGGCTTTATTCGGGATTATAAGTCTCGATTTAAAAGTTTAAAAGTGCTTTTAACCGGTGGAGATGCCAATTATTTTGCAAAAAACTTAAAAACTAAGATATTTGTAAACCCAAATTTGGTCCTGATCGGTCTGAATAAAATTTTACTTTATAATGTCCAACTCTCTGAGTAAATATTTTTTACTATTTGTGCTTTTGTTTGGCGGCGTGATGTTGTACGGACAACCCAAGTTTAATTCCCCTTATTCTCGGATCGGACTGGGCGACCTCTGGAATCCTAATTTTGGAAACCTTAACGGTTGGGGAGATTTATCAGCAGCTTTTCATGACCCTTACCATATTAATATTAAAAACCCAGCTTCCTACGGGCACTTGTATAATACCTCTTTCGAGGTAGGTTTGCGGGCTAAATACGGGAGTATAGAGGCGGGGACAGAGACTGCAGAAAACTGGAGTGGTAATCTATCTTATATGGCGCTGGGTTTTCCGATGAAAAACCCGGTCGGAAGAGTATTAGATCGGGATAAGTCAAAGGTTAATTGGGGGATGAGCTTTGCATTGGTGCCTTACTCCAATGTTGGATACGTAGTAGAGACAACAGAAGAAAGGCCAGAATTAGGGCAAGTACGATATAATTTCCAGGGTGAAGGAGGGACATTAAACCTTTTGTGGGGTAATGGAGTCAAAATAGGGGACTTTTCCGTAGGAGCTAATATTGGCTACTTATTCGGGAAAATTGAACAAAATCAGGAAGTTAGATTTGATAGTTTAGCAGCTTCTTATCGAGACTTATTGTTAGCGGATATTAGTCATAGCGGTTTTATTTGGAATATTGGTGTGCAGTATGATTTAGTTTTTAAAGAAAAAGGGGAGGATGGAACACTAAAACCTAACGGAAAAAAGCTATCTTTTGGGCTATACGGCAACTCTAACCTTGATTTCAATACCAAAAGTACAATTTATAATAGCCGATTCAATGCAACCTATAGCGACCGGGATACGATTAGCTTCGACCCCTCACTAGAAGGTTCCGGAAAATTACCGGGAGAATTCGCAGTCGGTATTATATATGAAGAAGCAAACAAATGGCGCCTTGGTTTTAATTACCAATATGCAGCCTGGAGTAATTACTTCAATGAAGCTAAGAACGAAGACGGTTTAAGCGACACCTACCGAATATCAATCGGTGGAGAGTTTATCCCTGATATCGCCTCTTATAATAGTTATGCCCGACGGGTTCGTTATCGATTTGGTGCTTTTTATGGTACCGATCCACGGAGTGACGGGTTTAACGAACAATTAACGCAATACGGTATAACAATTGGACTAGGTTTACCTGTTATATTACCAAGGCAACAACAGTCTTTTGTTAACCTTGCTTTAGAACTCGGGCAATTTGGTTCTGAACAATTTTTAAGAGAAACCTATGCACAATTAACGCTAGGTTTTACACTAAACGATAATAGTTGGTTCTTTAAACGAAAATTCAATTAGCCATGGAAAAATTTGGAAATGCACTTAGAATGATTTTTACGCTTGCCATTGTGCTTGCAACGGCGAATTTGACCTTTGCACAGTGTGGCAAGTTCAATGATAGCCCTGACGGCGATGCCGCTCTAAAATCCCACTCGATCTATCGTACTTACATGACTTCTATCAAAAAGGCAGAAGATCTTGCTAAGTTAAAAGCGGAAGACTTTGATGTCGCTTTCGACAACTGGAAGAAAGCTTATGAAGCAGCTCCTGCTGCCGATGGAAAACGTCCTTCACACTGGAGAGATGGTCGTAAGTTTTATGCTTACAAAATCATGAATGAAGAGGACAAAACAAAACAAAAAGAATATTACGATATCATCATGAAGCTTTATGATGAAGAGCAAGCTTGCTACAAAACAAAAGGTATCCCTGCCTATGCATTAGGACGTAAAGCATTTGATATGTTTTATGGTGTAGGAAAGTCGGATGCTAAGCTACGTAGCTCTTACGATGAGACAGCTGCTGTTCTTGATAAAGCAATCGAAGTTGGTGGTAATGATACGGAATATATCGTTCTTGATCCTTATGCTCGTGTGGTTGTTTACCAATTCACTAATGAGAAAATGGATAAAGAAACTGCTCGAGGTATTCATACCAAACTGAATGCTATTGCTGATCATAATATTGCTAATAATGCTAAGCTTAAAGCGCAATATGAATATGCGAAGTCTACTATGAATCAAGTATTCGCGCAAATCGAGCGTAATATCTTTGACTGTGAGTACTTCGTAAATAAGTACAAGCCTTTATACGAAGATAAGCAAGGAGATGAAGCATTTCTTATCGAAGCAGTTACTGCGATGAAGCAGACGGGATGTACTACTGAGAATAGCCCATTCTTAGCATCTTTGGAAGAAGAGTATGCTGGAATTATTGCAAAA
This sequence comes from Saprospiraceae bacterium, assembly GCA_020631105.1. Taxonomy (GTDB): domain Bacteria; phylum Bacteroidota; class Bacteroidia; order Chitinophagales; family Saprospiraceae; genus JAHDHW01. Next base: position 5,795 of record JAHDHW010000036.1, read on the forward strand.
AGAAATGCTGCTGCAATGGCAGAGTACGAAGCTAATAATCCTGAGGTTGTTGCTCGTAAACTAATTGATGCAGGCGATTTCTCTGGTGCAATTAGCAAATATGAAGAAGCAATTTCTAATGCTGCTGGAGATAATGAAAAAGCAGGACTTTATTATTACAAGATCGGTCAGATCAAAGGTAAAAAACAAAGAAGCTTCTCTGGTGGAATGGCGGCAGCACGTAAAGCTGCTGAGTTACGACCAGATTGGGGAGAGCCACTTTTATTAATAGGGGACCTTTATGTTTCTAATAGCAAAAGCTGTGGAGATGCATTCAAACAAAAATGTGCTTACATAGCTGCAGTTGATAAATACCGTCAAGCGAAAAGTGTCGATGCTGGTGTAGCAGATAAAGCGAATGAGAAAATTGGACGCTACAATAGTACTCGCCCTGAAAAAGAGAACGCTTTTATGCAAGGGTATAAAGAAGGTCAAACGATTAGCTTACCTTGTATCGGTACTTCTATTCAGTTAAGATTCTAATCGATAAAAATATTTATTATTCAGGTCAATCCTTTAATGTTTTGACATAATAATCACCTTTACACTCCCTGAATAATACAACCTTTTTAAGCTTCGTTTAATTCATTTTAAACGAAGCTTTTTTTGTGCTCGTTCACTCAGTGAATTGCCCCGTTTACAACATAGGAATCAATTTATATTTTGATTTCAATTTACATTTGTAAATTTACAATACGCCCCAATTCTTACTTTACTTCAAATCAATCGTATTATGCAAATCAAACATTTAAACTATTTAGTCCTTCTGCTTTTTGTTTTTGCTTGTACTCCAAAAACAACAGAGCCAGCACAAGAAACAGTAGAAGAGGTCGCGGAGGTTGAACCGACAAAACCAGAAAAAGAATTGAGTCCATGTAAAAATTGGCTTGACTTGCCTAAAGATGAACAAGACAAAGTAAAAGTTTTGCACTCCTTGTATAGAGATGTGATGAAAAATGTAAGAGGAGCGAGTGATTTGGCAAAGTTCGATCCCGCTGATGTAGACCGGGCCTTCGAAAATTGGAAAACGGTATATGAAGTTGCCCCGGCAGCAGATGGCGAACGTAATACCCACTATGGTGATGGCATTAAATTATATGAATACAAAGCCTCATTAGAAAAAGATTCGCTGGTGAAAGCAGGTTATATTCAACGTTTACTTTTTATCTATGATGAGGTAATTCGGTGTTATGGACGAGAAGGGTTTACTATCGGACGTAAAGCTTTTGACTTATATTATAAGTACCCGCAATTTGCTACGGACATAGAGAAGTTTAATATGTTTAAACGTTCGTTTGATTTAGAAAAAGAAGATGCACCTGCCTTTATCTTTAACCCTTTTACATCCCTGTTAGCAAACCTGGTTGTTGATGAAAAAATCTCAATCGACGAAGCCAGCCCTTACGCAAATATGATGCTTGATATCCTTGCAAAAAATAAAGAAAAATTGCCTGCTTCAAAATGGAAGGCAGAAGGCTGGGATGTAGTTGAATCTTACGCTCCTGCTCGACTTAAAACCTTAGAAGGGGTGAAAGGATTCTACGATTGTAATTATTATAAAGAGCAATATTATAGCGCATACGAAAATGCTCCGAATGATTGTGACTCCATTATTCTCGTCCTAAGTCGAATGAAATGGGCAGAATGCTCTGGAGAAGATCCTCAGGTGAACACAGTCTTTACCGCCTATAATCAGGAGTGTAACAAGCCAGAGCCCGGCTCGGGGAATACTTGCCGTCAATTACTTGCGGAAGGTAAATACCGCGAAGCAGCAGATTGTTACGAGCAAAAAGCACAGGAAGTGGAAGATGCAGAAAAATCAGCTCGGTATATGTTGACCTCTGCAAAGATTTATTACGGAGAATTGAAGCAATATAGCAAAGCAAGAAATGCAGCTTATAAGGCACTAGAATTTAAATCTAACTGGGGCGAACCCTATTTACTTATCGGTAAATTGTATGCTTCCAGTGGTCCGCTTTGTGGCCCGGGTAGAGGATGGGATAGCCAAATTGTAACCTGGCCAGCAATTGATAAATGGCAAAAAGCAAAGAGTGTAGATCCTTCTGTTGCTGCAGAAGCGAACAAACTGATTAATCGATATACTCAGTATATGCCTTCGGTAGAAGATGTCTTTCAACGCAATCTGAAGAAAGGGCAATCCTTTAGAGTAAAGTGTTGGATTCAAGAGACAACAACGATCCGAACGGCCAATTAAATCTATTTAGGAACATGAAAGCATCTTAATTTTTTAAGATGCTTTTGTGTTATTACCAATAAGTTTACCCATCAATGAAACTCGCGATTTATTCCTTCCTCTTATTCTTTTTATTATTCTTTGGTGCCTGCACCGCTGATCAGCAAAGCCCCTCATCCGCTTTGACTAAAGGAGATGAAAACGAATTAGTCAACCGCTACATGATGCAGCTCATTGCAGATCCTCAGGAGCAAGCCCAGATAGATCAAAATAAAATTGTCAATATGTTGATTGACAGTTTATGGGATTTTAAACGGACTGAATCAGGCATTTACTATCAGATTAAGAAAGCTAAGGTACCCTCAAGTGGACATCCTAGTTTAGATAGTTGGATCAGAGCACATTACCACGGAACACTATTAAATGGAAAAGTCTTTGATAGTTCGTATAAAAAACAAGAACCTTTAGAGTTTCGATTGAATGGAGTAATTGCGGGCTGGCAGGAAGTTCTACCTATGATGAAAAAAGGAGAGAAAGGGACTTTCTTAATTCCCTCCGAATTAGCATATGGAGCGACTGGGGTGGGTAAGTTAGTGCCTCCTAACGCTGTATTAAAATTTGATATCCACCTCCTGAATTATGAAGATGATCCTGATGATGGATTTTGACAGTACTTGAGCGTGATAAAAATGCCGAATGTAAAGGAATACATTCGGCATTTTTATTAAAACGAATCAAAGGGATAAATTATGAATCAAATGCTGCAATAATTTTATCCGCTAATTCTAATCCGATATTTCTTTGAGCTTCCATCGTCGAAGCACCAATGTGTGGAGTAACGGAGATTTGTGGATGATTAAGCAGTGCCTCCATCGGGCTTGGCTCATTGACAAATACATCTAAACCAGCACCAGCAACCTTACCGGATTCAAGAGCTTCCAATAGCGCTTCTTCATCAATTGTACCTCCTCTGGCACAGTTAATGACAATTACACCATCTTTCATCTTCGCAAATTCTTCTTTACCCAAAATCGCTTTCTTCAAAGAAGGAACGTGTAAGCTAATGAAATCTGATTGAGCTAGCATTTCGTCAAAGCTCACAGTCGGAACATGTACTTTTAGTTTAACCCCTTTTGTATTGTAGATATTGATGTCAATATCCATTTGGTCAATCATTAAGTCAACCGGCAGGACATTCATACCTAAGGCTAAACCAATACGAGCAGTTTCCTGTCCAATACGTCCAAAACCAATAATCCCTAAAGTCTTTCCACGTAGTTGTGAACCTTTAGAGTAAGATTTTTTAAGACCTTTGAATTCTGAATTACCTCTCTGAGGCATATCCCGGTTAGACTGCTGTAGAAAGCGAGCTAAAGTAAACATATGTCCAAATGCCAGCTCTGCTACAGACTCCGAGGACGCAGCAGGAGTATTTATTACCTGGATTCCTTTACTTTTCGCATGATCTACATCAATATTATCCAAACCTACACCACCGCGAGCGATGACTTTTAAGTTAGGGCACAGGTCAATTAAGTCCTGACGTACTTTAGTAGCACTTCGTACTACAATTGCATTGTATTTTGGTAATTCTTTGGCGAGGTCTTCCTGGGCGATCTTATCAGTATCCACCGAAAATCCAGCATCTTCTAATAACATTTTGCCGTCTGGATGAATACCGTCGTTTACTAAGATTTTGATCATTTGGACTTTATTTTTTAGATTCTTTAAATGATTCGCAAAGAAAACTAAAAAATGTAATGAAGTCTAACAACGAATGTCATTTTTACATTAAAATTGCCATTCTTTTAAGAGGATGAAGTTATTCTTCCAGTTGCTTGTTCAATTTTTCAATCTGGTCATTCTTTTTCTTAATTTCTTCCTCTAATCTTTGTTTTTCTTCTATCAAATCTTGCTCGCTTTTCGTTTTATCAGAGGTTTCTACGGCGTCCATAGGTTTGGTTGAAGAATCAGTTGATTCAGATTCACCTATTTTAAACAGGTTTTTGATATTTTCGAGCCCGTCTTCTCCGTTATAATAGGAGGCTCCGATATAGGCTAGCGGTGCGATGAATAGCATTGCAATAAAAAAACGTGCAAACCCTGTGAGTTTAAATTTACTTCTTGGCATGATTCATTCATTATTTATTTCAAGGTGAAAATATAGACAATATCCTTAAGCTTCCAAAATGATCTACAAGAGTAAGTATTTGTCCGACTAGTACTTTTATTCAATACATCCTGCTTTTTAGTAATGTGCTTACTATTTTTGCAGCATAATAATCAAAAATGACTGACGCTTATATTTATGATACACTTCGGACGCCTCGTGGCAAAGGAAAACCTGGCGGAGCTTTATACGAAGTAAAACCTATTGAACTCTTAGCCAATCTTTTTCAGGCTTTGCAGCATCGAAATCAACTCGATACCTCAAAAGTAGATGATGTACTAATAGGCTGCGTTACACCGATTGGTGACCAGGGGGCTGATATAGCTAAAGCGGCTGTACTTTTCGCAGATTGGAGCGAAAGTGTACCGGGCTTACAACTTAATCGTTTCTGCGCTTCAGGTTTAGAGACTGTAAATTTAGCAGCACAGAAAATCCGATCCGGATGGGAGCAGCTCATTGTTGCTGGAGGAGTAGAGAGTATGAGTCGTGTACCGATGGGCAGTGATGGTGGAGCATTAATCTTTGATCCGGAAGTATCTTCCAAGATCGCTTATGTTCCGCAAGGGATATCAGCCGACCTGATTGCTACAATTGAAGGATTCTCCCGGGAAGAATTAGATGCTTTTGCTTTGCGCTCGCAACAATTAGCCCATAACGCCTGGACTCAAGAGTATTTCAAAAAGTCAATAGTGCCGATCTATGATAAGAATGGGTTGTTAGTATTAAATCGGGATGAGCATATGAGACCAGAAACGGATCTGGATACCTTAGGAAGTTTAAGAGCTGTTTTTGAGAAAATAGGACATCTTGGATTTGATGCTACGGCACTTAAAAAATATCCTGAAGTTGAAAAAATTCACCATGTACATACTGCAGGTAATTCATCAGGGATTGTTGATGGCGCTGCACTTGCGTTGATTGGATCAGAAGCAATTGGAAAAGCAATGAACCTTAAGCCTCGGGCGAAAATCAAAGCAGCAGCAATTGTTGGAACAGAACCTACCATTATGCTTACGGGCCCTACTCCCGCGAGCGAAAAAGCATTACGGCAAGCGGGTATGGAAGTTAGTGATATTGACCTTTGGGAGATTAATGAAGCTTTTGCTTCTGTTGTTTTACAGACACAACGAAACCTCAAAATTGATGAAGACAAAATCAATGTCAACGGAGGAGCTATCGCCATGGGGCATCCGCTCGGTGCGACTGGTACTATGTTATTAGGGACTTTGTTGGATGAACTTGAGCGCAGAGACCTGACGACCGGAGCAGTAACAATGTGTATCGGTGGCGGAATGGGAATTGCCACAATTATTGAACGTGTTTAAAGGATAGTATTTCGGAGATGGAAGTCATCCAGATAAGACAAGATTAATTATGATTCATTATAGTAAAGATACCGACCAGATTGTCACCCTTACATTGGATATGAAAGGCCGATCGGTCAATATTATCAATCATGAGATTGGAAAGGTATTTCTCCCGGTGGTCGAGCACCTCAAAGAAGAAAAGGAAAAAGGAAAACTTCGAGGAGTAATTATTACTTCGGGGAAAAAAGATTTTTTAGCAGGTGGCGATCTTGACTACTTGTATGAGGCGGATAATGCTGAAAAAATATATGAGGTATCCCAAGGTCTAAAAAAATACTTTAGAGATATTGAAAGCCCCGGAGTTCCTGTAGTTGCAGCCATTAATGGTACGGCCTTGGGAACAGGGTTTGAAATGGCTCTTGCCTGTCATCATCGTATTGTCATTAATGACCCAAAAATCAGACTGGGTAACCCTGAAGTCTCTTTGGGGATTATGCCAGGCAGTGGTAGCGTAACGAGAATGATGTGGCTACTGGGGATCAAAAAAACTTTTAAGATTCTTTCAGAAGGGAAAAGTTATGCTCCAAAGGAAGCTTTGAGCGTAGGCATTATTGATGAGTTAGCGGATAATCAAGCCGACATGTTGGAAAAAGCGAAAGCTTTTATTCTGAACACAAAAGAGGGTAGGAGACCATGGGATGTAGAAGGCGGACGTATACCCGGAGGAACCGCGCATGACCTTTCAGTTGCTAGTGCTATTAGTATGATCAATGCACAATTGACTATTGGTTATAAAGATAATTACCCAGCGCCCAAGGCCATTCTGAATACTTTAGTCGAAGGATCAAAAGTTGACTTTGATACGGCATGTCGAATTGAGAGCCGTTACTTCACACAGCTACTTCTAAGTAAAGAAGCCAAGAATATGATGAAGGCTTTTTGGTATGATTTCAACGCCATTAAATCCGGTGCTAACCGGCCTAAGGGTATAGGTAAGTTCAGGCCCAAGAGAATTGGGATTATCGGAGCCGGTCGAATGGGAAGCGGGATTGCTTTTAATGGTGTGATGCGGGGATTGGAAGTTGTACTTAAGGATGTGAGCAAAGGGATCGCTGATCGAGGGAAGGATTTCAGCGAGAAAAAATTATCACATTTGGTAAAACAAGGGCAGTTGACAGAATCAGCGAAAAAGGAACTACTAGCTAAAATTACAACTACAGAAGCATTCGAAGATTTCAAGACCTGTGATTTAGTTATAGAATGTGTTTTTGAAAACGAGATGGTCAAGGCGAAAGTGACAAAGGATTCAGAAATGCATATGGATGAATATTCTTTTTTGGGGACCAATACTGTTTCTATCCCGATTACAAAATTGGCAGAATCTTCTTCCCGGCCGGAGAATTATGTTGGCCTGCACTTTTTTGCACCTGCAGAGGACATTCCTTTGGTGGAAATTGTAAGAGGGGAAAAGACTTCGGATGAGACAATCGCTCGTGCTTTTGACTTTGCCAAGAAGATGCGGAAGACACCAATCATCGTTAAGGATAGCTGGGGTTTCTTTGCCTCCCGTGTCCAAAATACCTATATACTAGAAGGGTTAACGATGCTGGAAGAAGGATTTTCACCAGCCTTGATTGAGAATCTCGGACTACAGGCAGGTATGCCTAAGGGATCTTTAGCACTCGCTGATGAACTGTCTCTGAAGCTGGTGCTAAAGTATGAAAATCAGGCTGCCGTTAACTACGGACCTAAATATATTCAACATCCATCTGTAAGCGTATTACACAAAATGATTGATCAACTAGCTCGTCCTGGCAGATCGGCTAAGGCAGGATTTTATGATTATACAGATGTTGCCAAACCTGTACTTTGGGATGGGTTAAAAGAGAATTTTCCTGCAGGAAAGATGTCTGTAATTGAGAAGGATTTGGTGGACCGTTTTCTGTTTGCGCAAGTGATTGAAGCTGTATGGTGTTTGCAAGAGAAAATAATAGGCTCTGTTCCTGAGGCGAATCTTGGAAGTATCTATGGCTTTGGGTTTCCAGCTTTTAAAGGAGGAGTCCTACAATACGTGAATGATTACGGAATCAGTGAATTCGTAGAAAAATGCGGTGAATTAGAGGGCATTCACGGACCTAGATTTAAGGCACCATCCTTATTAAAGAAAAAGGCAGAAGCAGGCGAACAGTTGTAAGGAATGGATTATGAAGCTTATTTTTCCTTCTTCTTTTCTTCCTGTTTGAGGTTCTTCAAATAAATAGCTACCTGCTTATTATCACACTCAAAAGCATACTGGGCAGGCGTACGACCTTTCTTATCTTTCATCTGTGCATTCGCACCATTCTTAATAAGAAATTCCGCAATTTCTTTATCTCCATATTTTGCACAATAGAACAATGGGGTGCGTCGCTGTTTATTCAGAGCATTGATGTTAGCACCATCCTTGATAAGAAGATTTATGATCTCTTGCTCACCAACTTGAATGGCAAGCATTAGTGGCGTCATATTTTGTACGGACATATCAGCATCCGCTCCGTTTTCCAGGAGATACTTAACCAGATCAGCTCTTTTATGTCGGATTGATTCAGATAATAAGGTAATACGATCGCCAAAGTAATATTTGTTAATTCGATCTTTTCCTGCATTAAGGAAATGCATTACTTTTTCATCATCTCCGCTTTTGATTGCTTTGAAAGTGCCCAAGACAATCTCTTCTGTCATAAATTCTTCAATAGGCTCACGTTTGCCTCTGACATTTACTGCAAATAAGTCATAGTTTTTGAAGACAAGCCCATTGGCAATTCTACGGCTTAAAGCTACATCATGTTTGACGTCAATAGCGATGACTTTGCCTCCGTAAAGACTGCTTACATTAGGAACGATAGTATGTCCAACAACTACTCTTTTGGCTCCATAGAGGTCCATTATTTTTTGTACATCATGATCTGTCAGATGTTCTCTGAAATACCCTCGATACCACATTGGACCAATTTTACTGTATATCGCATTAGTATTTCCTCCACGATTTCTAGTTTGGTATTTGTCGGTACCAAAGTTCGAACGTGCATATTTGTTCATCTCTTCTAAACGAATTCTGGAAGTTGCCATTTCTGGGCTGATCCCGCCATGGACAAAAATAGTTTCGCCGATCTTCTCTACTACATTTTTGCTACGTAACCAACGACCAAGTTCAGTATTAGAAGAATAAAGATATTCGTACTTGATACCCATTTCTTTCGCAGCCAAAAGATATTTTTCTTTGACATACCGCGTATCACCACGCATATTCATTTCTTCGTGATTACCTAGAACGAAGTGTACCATACCGCCTGCTGCTTTAGCTTCTTGTTCTAGTTTGTAGATTAACCAAAGAACTGGTGTGACATTATATCCTCGGTCGAAAAAATCACCTACAAGTACCAGATGGCCATCACCATAAGTCCAATTTAATTCTTTATTGATGACACCATTGCCTTGTAAAGACAAGGAGAAAACATCAAAGTTACCTTCGATGTCGGAGATGACATATACATCCTCTGGTTGCTCGTACATGGTCGGTGGAGTCTCATGTGAAGACATCAAAGGGACATCAAACTTGGTACGAGAAAGATTATCAACATTAATTGTCAGGGGAGCGATAGCTTCTCTAGAACTAAAAGTAGCTACCTCCAGCTTAGTTTTACCTTTGTCGAATTGTACGCTTTTAACGTAAACCTTGCCTTTTTTGTAAATGACATGTGGGCCTTCTACGAAGGTGCCATTAGGGTCTCCTTCATAATTATTATTAGAGTTGTTCGCCAGGGCAACACCTGCAAAAATTAATGCAAATGCAACGGTATAAACCGTTTTAGTGAGCCATTTTCCTGCTATTTTCATCCGATACATAGGTAACTAACTTCTTCTTGGTCTTGCGGGGTTATTTCAATTTATCAAAATTAATACAATAGTTCTACATTGTTAACTCAAAATTAACAAAGCATGTTCATTTTAACTTTTTAAATGGGAGAAAGTATTATTTGGGCTAGGTGAAATGCCTAGATTTTTAGCTTTATCAGCTGATCATACTCCAAATTTTATACTGTTTGGTGTTTTTAGACAACCAGAGTTGTAGTCTTTGATGAATAGGTTTTTCTAATTTAGGATCATTGTCAAGAATTCGAGCTGCAACTTCTCTGGCAGTCTGTAAAATCCTTCCGTCCTTAGCAATATCTGCAATCTTAAAATTGATTAAACCACTTTGCTGAGTACCCTCAATATTACCAGGGCCACGAAGCTTAAGATCAGCTTCTGCTATTTCAAACCCATTATTGGTGGAGGTCATGGTTTGGATGCGTTCTCTGGCTTCTTTTGAGAGCTTAAAGCTTGACATTAGTATACAATAAGATTGTTCGGCTCCCCGACCTACTCTCCCTCGTAGTTGGTGGAGTTGTGAAAGGCCAAATCGTTCTGTATTTTCGATAATCATGACCGATGCATTGGGGACATTTACGCCCACTTCGATTACTGTAGTTGCGACCATGATTTGGGTTTCGCCTTTTACAAAACGTTGCATCTCAAAATCTTTGTCTGCTGGTTTCATTCGACCATGTACAATACTGATTTGGTAATCGGGCATCGGAAAGTCACGCAATAAGTTTTCGTAACCTTGATCCAGATTCTTTAAATCCAGGGTTTCGGATTCTTCAATCAATGGAAAGACCACGTAGACTTGCCTGCCTTTTGCAATTTCTTCTTTCATGAAGCCAATAACCCGTAAGCGATGATTTTCTGTACGGTGAATAGTTTTTACTTCTTTACGACCAGGAGGTAATTCATCAATAACAGATACTTCAAGATCTCCGTATAAAGTCATCGCCAATGTTCTTGGGATTGGAGTTGCGGTCATCACCAGGATATGTGGAGGAAAGGTTTTGCTTTTTTTCCAGAGCCGTGCACGTTGAGCGACACCAAATCTATGCTGCTCGTCCGTAATGGCAAGTCCGAGATTTTTGAATTGTACAGGGTCTTCCAGAATAGCATGTGTACCAATTAGGATATGGATTTTGCCTTCAACCAAAGCCTCTAACAAAATTTTACGTTTTTTCCCTTTTACACTTCCAGAGAGAAAGCCTACTTCAATACCTAAGCCTTCTACGTTTTCAGTGATAGATTGATAATGTTGTTGTGCAAGGATTTCAGTTGGCGCGAGCAGGGTCGCCTGATAACCATTGTCCATCGCCATCAACATAGACATTAGTCCAACAATCGTTTTACCACTACCTACATCACCCTGCAACAAACGATTCATTTGTACACCTGATCCCAAATCTCTGCGAATTTCTTTCAGGACGCGTTTTTGAGCTCCGGTTAGTTCAAACTTTAGTTTCTCATTAAAAAAACGATTGAAATGTTCACCGATCATTGTGAAACTAAAACCTTTGATCGCATCCTTACGTCTGCGGCGTATTTGTAGTAGTCTTAGTTGTAGGAAAAATAACTCTTCAAATTTTAATCGATTACGTACCTGATCAAGTTCTTGCTGAGTCTTCGGAAAATGAATGCCTTTAAGCGCTTCATAACGTGAAGGGAAACGGAATTTCTCTAACAAATAATCCGGGAGGTTTTCGGGGATATCCTCTGGCTGGAGTTTCTCTAATAAAACTTTGGTTAGCTTGCGTTGCCCCTTTGCGTCCAGGTTTTTACCGTTTAGTTTTTCGGTAGAAGGATAGACGGGCTCGAAAGTAGAAGCCTGTGAGGTGTTTTTAACCCCTGCCGGTTCTATTTCTGGATGTGCAATATTAATTTTCCCTTTAAAAGAATTGATACGCCCATAGACAATATATTCTTGCCCGACAACCAAACTCCGCTCTAACCAATAGGCTCCCTTAAACCATATGAGTTCTATTGCCCCGGTATCATCCCGGAAGGTGCCAACTAATCGTTTTTTTCGTCCGTCACCCACAGAGTTTAATCTGCGTAATATACCTCTGAGCTGAACCGTATCGCTATCCGGTCCTATACTTCGAATTTTATGAAATTGAGTCTTGTCTACGTATCGATAAGGAAAATGGAGTAAGAGGTCACCAAAAGTGAAAATACCCAATTCTTTTTTGAGCATATCTCCCTTTGTTGGCCCGACACCTTTCAAAAATTCAATGGAACTATCTAGTATATGAATTGGTTTGTTCAATGATTATAGCACAGTTTTTACAAATTTAACATACTTTTGCGACTTGAAAGATATGGTTTGAACACCAGTTGTTTAAGCGCAAAATAAATTATTTATCCTCTCCCGTATATAAACTAAATTATTATGGAAAGTAAGCGGCAAAAGCAGATTGCAGAAACAGTAAAACGGAATATCGGTCCTCTTCTTCAGCAAGAAGGGCCCTATATATATGGTGATGATGTTTTAGTAACCGTTACCTCTGTCAAGATGTCTCCGGATATGAGCATCGCAAAAATATACCTCAGTATTTATAACACTGAAAATAAGCAAGCGGTTTTATTACAAATCGAAGATCAGTATTTCCGACTTAAACAGTCCTTTGCACATCGGGTACGTAAGCACCTCCGAAGAACTCCGGAACTACAATTTTTTATGGATGAAACACTTGACGAAATGTATCGCCTCAATGACCTTTTCAATAGATTAGAAAAGGAAAAGCAAATGGGAAAATCTGAGGAAGAATAGTTTGTGAAAAACTAAGCGAGTTATTCTTTTTGGATAACCTCTAGTTGTTCTATATTTATTCGCTTAGCTACGTCTTTGGAAACCACGACGCTTCGATTATCCACGAGAAGCTCAATCTTGTCTTTATCTTTTTGTTTGACCCTGAAAAGAGACCCGGGTAACAGGCCTAGCTCCCAAAGTTCGGTGCTGACCTGATTGCTGACCTGTTTCTTTGCAATAAGGGCACTTCTGTTAAGCTCTAATTGAATAAGTGGGTTAGAAGGAATACCTTTTTTTAGAGGAATCGGAGAACCGTGAGGATCAATAGATGGGAATCCTAGCTCTTCATCTACTTCGTCAAGGAGTTCTTCGGTAAGTAGGTGCTCGTATTTTTCGGCATCTTCATGAATTTGCTCCTCAGTTAATCCCATTTGCTGAACCAGGTAAGTTTCCCAAAGGCGATGCGCTCTTACTAGTTGTCGAGCTTCTTCTACGCCGTCTGGTGTTAACTTCAGGGATTGATTGGAGAAATTAAGCAATCCTTTTCCACTGAGCGTTTTCAAATGCGTTTTTAAGCGACCTTTTGAAAGTCCAAGTTTGTTGAATAGTTTCTTAAATGTAAGTCCTCCTTTTTCATGAAGCTTTAGAGCTTGTTTGAGTGTATCTTCCAATTCAATCTTAGATTGAAGTTTTCGCTTTCTAAAATAACTAAAGACCAAACCTTTCTTTGGTGCAAAAAATACCGTGACAAAATAAATCATTGTCGCAGTAACGGCCATTGCCGGTCCGGGAGTAGTCTCAAAGTGAACCGCTAATATCATCCCCAGTATCGCAGAAATAAATCCAATGATTCCTGCAATTATTAAAACTTTATAAAGTTTATCGGATAATAATAATGCGGTTGAAGCAGGAGTGATTAGCATCGCAACAACGAGGATGACACCTACTGTTTGTAAGGAAGCAACTACTGCAAAAGAGAGCAGTAACATTAAGAAATAGTGTACTGCTGTTACGGAGATTCCCATTGTTTCAGCGATCACTGATTGAAAAGTGGTGACAAACAAATATCGGTAGAACACCGCAACACTTACAAGCACATATAATGTAATGAAAGCAGTGAGGTAAATATCTTCATTTGAGATGCCCAGGATTTTTCCGAAGAGAAAATCATTAAGATCCAAATGAACTCCATCATCCCGGCTGATAGAGGAAATCCCCATTACACCAATCGAAAACATAGCGGTAAAGACGATACCTACCGCAGCGTCATTTTTAGTTTTAACATTATGCTGGATCCAGGTGATTCCAATGGTTGTGACCAGGCCAGCAACTACAGCACCTGCAAAAAAACCAAGAGTGCTATATCCTACAATGATATAAGCAATGACAACTCCGGGGAGTATTGCATGGGCAAGTGCATCGCCAATTAGAGCCATATTTCGAAGTACAATAAAGCAGCCTAATACCCCACACATGATACCGACTAATGAAGATGCAATCAAGGCTCTAAGCGCCCATTCTTCCTGAAAAAGTATTTGAAATAATTCACCCATGCCTGTAAAACTATTATTATACAACCAAATGTACTAAATTTAGTTGGAATAAAAAATATTTTTAGGCTAATCTAAAAATTATAATTAAGCTTGCATTAATTCGGATAAAATACCTTCTTTCATTGCGTATGCAGAAACAGAGATAGATTGGATGCTCGTTCGATTCAATACAAAATTGATTAAAATTAGGGCTACTGTAATCAATTCGGCTCGACTATCAGGTATGTCAGGATTGGCCAGGCGTTCTTGAATATTCGTGTTTAGTAAATCTTTGTACATCGGATGAAAATCTTGCACTTCCACAATACCGTGAATGTTAGAGATTTTTTCCTTACAAAGCATGTTTTCCAGTACATCAAAGGTTCCGGATGCACCGACTAAAACACTAGGTTGATATTGTTCGATTTGAGGGAATAATGGATGGAGTGTATCTTCGAGAAATTGTTCAATATTAGCAATTTCTTGTGTTGTGATCGGATCATTTTTATGGAACTGATTAAACAACACTGCAACGCCGACCGGGAAACTTTGAGCCCAGTAAATACCATCTGAGCCATATAGAATAAATTCAACGCTTCCACCACCGATGTCCATGATCATTCCGGTCTTGGATTCAATATCAACGGCTTGAATCACACCTTTGTAAATAAGTTCTGCTTCCCGATCACCGGGGATGAGTTGGATTTTAATACCTAAATCTTTAGACACTTTTTCGATAAAGTCAGGTCCGTTTTCCGCTGTTCGAAGGGCGGCAGTTCCAAACGCAGTGGCGCCTGAGACCTCAAACTCTTTCATGACCTCTTTAAAATGACTTAATGCTTCGTAACCTCGCTTAAAAGGGGCTGCCCCAATTCGTTTAATTCCATTCTCTGCAAGTTTTACAAAGATTCGTTTTCGGAAAAGTTCTTCGAAGCGACCATCTGCTCCGCGGTCAGCAATTAAAAGATGAAAGGTATTGGTGCCTAAGTCAATGACCGCAAATCTATCCATTACCAGGCGTTTGAGCGGTTTCAACGGCAGAGACCATTTGGTTGAAAAAGTTGACACCTTCTTGTGTCATTAGATTAGAATAAGTTGCTTTTCCATTTTTGTAAAAGATGAAAAATGCACATTGTTCAGAAAAGAAAATCTCAGCCTCTAATAAATCTTCTCCACTTGCTTTGTAAAATGCACGTCCCAAACCGGTCGGGCAACGTGCGATCGTAGTATTATTAGCCGGAGTATCAGAAACGTGCCTTAGGTGTACTTGCGCAGAAGGGTTATTGTCAATACTTGAGCTGATTGGCAAATTATAGAATATGTAATCAATCTGATTGGTACTCGTCCAGAGGCTTTTCATTTCTTCAACCGTAATACTAGGAAGGTATACCTGATCATAACCAGCCTCCGTATTAGCAGGCTCTTGAACAGGGGTATTAGTATTACTTTCAGCGGTGGCCTCTTGTGAATTAGAATTGCCACAAGCAAAAAACAATGCTAGGACTAATAAAAATAATAGTGAGTGTCTAGTTGACATAAAGCTGGCTTTTCGAATAAAAGAATATTAGAACATATACAAAGTCTGGAACGTCAAATGTTTTTGAATAAACGGAATTCCTACATTAATCGGTCCATCACCATTTTTGTACAATGGAGTAATTGATCTGGTGAATCGCCCGGTAAAAGCAAGATTTTTATTCACATAATAAGTTGCTCCAACTAAAAAGGAAATATCATTTTGACGGAAATCATCCGCTACTCTGGATAGATCTCCATCTGGGTCTTCATCATCAACGATAGCGTTTAGGAGGCGGCCATAAGAAAAACCGCCATGGAAATGAAGTTTGTAGAACTCCTCCGATTCATCCAACCAATCCTGAAAGTTGAAAACTATTGGGACACTTGCATAATTTGTAGTGACTTTAAAAGGGAAAAATATTTCATCAAAGTTTTTTTGCGAGCGACTGCCTCGTTGATCAAATAAGAGTTCAATACTCAATTCTACCTTTTCGTTGACAATAACCACACCTCGCAATCCACCTGTAAATCCAAACTTCAGATATCCACCCGAGTTATCTCCGTCAATCTGTGCGAAATTAGTACCGATGATCGCACCCGCTTTGAATCGTTGTGTTTGAGCGAATAAATCAGAACTACAGCAAGTCCAAATAAGTGCCAGAGTTAAAATAAGTCGAAACATATGCTTTCAATAATTAATTGGAAAAATGAGAAATCAGAAACTTTAAAACAATCAATGGGACATTCCGTTTCCTTAAAACGTACAAGATGTAGGAAAAGCGGTATTTAAATCAATTTTTCCGATATTTGTCTGCGAAGATACATGCTTTGAGATCAATATCTAAGCAATTAATCATTAGCTCCTCAACAATGTTTAAATATACCAAGCATCAACTTAAGAAAATTGAAGGATTACTGGAAGAGATCGGATACACAATTCGGTATGAACGTGGTAACTTTCAATCTGGGTATGCACTCGTCGAAAATAAAAAGATAGCGGTTATCAATAAGTTTTTTGATACTGAAGCACGCATCAATAGTTTATTTGATATTCTTTCCAGTATAGAGATCGATTCATCCACATTGGCTGAAAAAAGCCAGGAGTTCTATGACCTTTTAACCACGAAAATATTACCGGAACGTGATAACTCCGAAGTAGAAAATCCTGCATAACTTGAAACTAACTTTTTTAGGAACGGGGACCTCTCAGGGCATACCAGTCATTGGATGTGATTGTGAAGTCTGTTTGTCTACCGATCCGCAGGATAAAAGACTTCGAACGGCAGCATTTGTTGAATTAAGAGATACTAATATCGTAATTGATGTCGGACCAGATTTTCGCCAGCAAATGCTTACCAATAATGTTCGGGAAATAGAAGCAGTATTACTAACTCACGAACATAATGATCATATCATCGGAATGGATGATGTCCGTCCGTTTAATTTTCGTTTTCGAAGAGATATGCCAGTCTATTGTTCTGAACAGGTACAAAGAAGCCTGAAAAAGCGATTTTCCTATGCTTTTGATGAAGACCCCTATCCAGGAGCTCCAAGGTTTCAACTTAAAACGATCAAAGCAAGCGAAGTATTTAAGATTGGTGAGCAGGAAATTTTACCGATCCAGGTAATGCATGCAAGTATGCCGGTGCTTGGCTTTCGATTTGGAAAACTTACCTACTTGACGGATGCTAAAACGATTTCTGATCTGGCATATCAACAACTAGCAGGCACAGAAGTACTTATTTTGAATGCTTTACGAAAGGAAGAGCATCATTCTCACTTGTCTTTGGACGAAGCTTTAGAAGTTATTGCTCGTATTCAACCAAAACAAGCCTTTTTAATTCATATGAGTCATACCCTGGGCTTAGCAGCGGATATCAACAAAAGCCTACCTAAAGGTGTTTCACTGGCATATGATGGTCTGACTATTGAGATTTAAAGCATTATTTTTTGCTCGCATACATTCAAGCCCCCTTTAATGAATCACCTTATCCACGAAACTAGCCCCTATCTTTTACAACATGCGCACAATCCGGTGGATTGGTATGCCTGGAAACCGCAGGCTTTTGAGCGGGCAAAAAAGGAAGATAAACCAATCCTTGTATCCATAGGATATTCTACCTGCCATTGGTGCCACGTGATGGAAAGAGAATCTTTCGAGAATGAATCCGTCGCAGCTTTTATGAATAAGCACTTTATCAATATAAAGGTAGATAGAGAAGAACGACCTGATGTTGATCAAATATATATGGAAGCCTGCCAGGTTATTAGTGGTTCTGGTGGTTGGCCTTTGAACTGCTTTTTGACGCCTGATGGTCGTCCTTTTTATGCAGGAACCTATTATCCCCCGGAACCCCGTTATAATCGACCTTCCTGGGTTCAGGTATTGCAAAACATCAGTAATGCTTATCAAAATAAAAGAGATACCGTCGAAGAGCAGGCGAATAGATTAATAGAGATTATTAATAACTCTGATGGTCGTTTACTTGATCTGGAGGTGGGAGACCTAAATGTTTCTACTAATTTTGATGCCTCTTTTTCAGAAGAAGTCTATTTTAAATTGAGAGAGCGCTTCGATCGATTGGAGGGTGGCTTTGGCGGTGCCCCTAAATTCCCTGGGGCGATGTCTTTACGTTATTTATTAGATTATCATTATTTCACCGGTAATACAGAAGCGAAAGAACACTTATTATTTTCCTTAGATAAAATGGTTCGAGGAGGGATCTATGATCATTTAGGAGGAGGTTTTGCGCGTTATACTGTTGACCGCGCCTGGCTGGTTCCTCATTTTGAAAAAATGCTCTATGATAATGCTTTGCTCATAGAATTGTTAAGTGATGTGTATAAAACGGAGCCAAAAGAAGAATATGCCGAAACGATTCATCATACCCTGGCATTCATCCAAAGAGAAATGACGAGCCCGGAAGGAGGCTTTTATGCAGCTTTTGATGCGGATTCGGAAGGAGTAGAAGGAAAGTTTTATGTTTGGGATAAATCAGAGATTGATGAAATTCTCGGTGCTGAATTGTCAAAATTATTCTGTGCGGTGTACGGGGTGTCTGATGAAGGTAACTGGGAGCATAAGAATATTTTGAACAGAAGTCAGGGGTATCAAAGTACGGCGGAGCAACTCAAGATGACAGAAGATGAACTTAAAAAGGAGTTGCAGAAAGCCAAGAAACTGCTTTTTGCAGAAAGAGTAAAACGAATTCCTCCGGGTTTAGATGATAAAATCTTACTGGATTGGAATGCGCTGATGTGTTCTGCTTACGCAGCGGCCTATACTGCATTGCAAGTCCCCAGCTATCGGGAGGTAGCGGTTAAGAATTTGGATTTTTTGCTGGGGCGTTTTTCAGCGGACGACAAAGGATCAGCGAAATATCATACTTATAAGGATGGACAGGCGCAATATCCTGCTTTTCTTAATGACTATGCTTATTTGATCAAAGCTTGCCTGGATGTATACCAAATCACTTTTTCTAATACGTATTTAACGCAAGCAAGCCGACTAAACGAATTTGTCCACACGCATTTTTTTGATGAACAGCAAGATTTGTACTATTTTACTGCTGCAAGTCAAACAGATATCGTAACCCGCAAAAAGGAAATTTACGATTCTGCCACACCTTCAGGAAATGCAATAATGGTTAGCAATCTTATGCGCTTGGGGATATTAATGGATGCGTCCAACCTTACTGCGAGAGCCAATCAAATGTTGAGTAAACTAAAAGGAGCCATTTTGGCCTATCCCGGATCTTTTGCTCAATGGGGACAAAGTGTATTAAAAAGCACTTTTCCCGGGGCTGAGATTGCAATACTTGGAGGAGAAGCTATGGAGCGAGCAGAAGAAATTCAACAACATTATCTACCAGATACGATAATAATGGCAAGTAAGGAGGCAAATGAGGAGTATGAATTATTGAAAGGGCGTTTTGATCCTACGACAACATTATTATACTTATGTCGGAACTATACTTGCCAACGCCCCGTAAAACGTACCGGAGAATTAATGAAATTGTTAGAAAACAGAACTTAGGCAATTTTCAGCCGTTAGAAAAGTTTTATTATTATTCGCTGATCTAACATAAATTGATCTCGGATAAATGACCCTGTTTAACGCCGCAAGAACAAGCGGCTCGCTCTGCTGAGTTTTTGATCACGTTTAAGATGGAAACTATGCAAAAAATTTACTTCACAATCGCTTTTTTCCTGACAATCTGCACTTTGTCAGCTCAGCAGGCTCCGCAACAAAGCTTATACATGCTTAATAAGTACAGCTTTAATCCGGCATATGCAGGATTTGATAATTCTTTAAGTGTCACAGGCGTATTTCGAGGGCAATGGGTTGGGTTGGATGGAGCACCTTCAACACAAATAATTAATGCTCATATGCCTTTTTACTACTTAGGAGGCGGACTTGGCATAAATCTTGAAAACGATGCAATAGGCGCTGAACGCAACGCCTCAGCAAGTATTTCATACAATTACATGCTGCCTGTGAGCAAAACCAGTACTTTTTCGGTTGGGATCGCTGCAGGGGTTACACAGAAGTCATTAGACGGAACTAAGTTAAGAGCCCCTCAAGGTTTGTATACAGACCAAAATATTATCGACCATCAGGACGATTTACTTCCTTTAGGTACGACAAGTGCCATTGCTCCACTTATTAACATTGGTGTTTACTTTCAAAATGAAAGGTTTGAAGCGGGAATCTCCACTTCTAATATATCTGAGCCTGTAGCTCAGCTGGATGGAGCTAATGCTGTCACAGAGATTACCTTTGTTCGGAATTATTTTGCTAATTTTGCAGCTAATTTTGAAATAGGCAATGCTCTAATCTTACAACCCTCATTATTGTTGAAATCGGATTTGATAGAAACTCAGATAGAAATTTCAGCAATTGCGAGGTATAGCGACAATATATTCGGGGGTGCTTCGTTTAGAGGATATAATTCCAATTCTTTCGACGCAGTAGTTCTTATAGCAGGCTATAAACTCAGCGAAAACTTAACCTTGGCTTACGCATATGACATTACGATCTCGGATCTAAGTCAGGTGAGTAGAGGATCACACGAAGTGATGTTGAACTATAACCTGAATAAAGCCTTCGGAAAAGGAAGGTTGCCAAAGATTATTTATAATCCGCGGTTTCTGTAAGTACACACTATTGATTCCCCTATTTCGCACTAATTTTTAGTATTTCAATACTATTATTTTTGAAATCGGCGTTCTTAGTACGCTTTTTGTCAGTACTTTAATTTATAGGCAAATTCAAGAATAGATTTTTTTTGTAATAAGTACAAACGAACTATATTTACATTTGCTTTTTTGCAATTTAATTTTAATCTGAAGGAAAACTCGGGTGTTAAAATGGAAAAATTATTAAAATCTCTTATTGTTCTTATTGTTCTAGTGGTTATTTCATCATGTGGAACACGTCAAAATGGTCAATTGGTGGGAGTACTAGATCGACCATCTTGGAAAGGTATTAACCCATACGGTATGGTTTATGTTCCTTCCGGAACTTTGCACATCGGTCCAAGTGATCAGGATGTTGCAAATACTTTTGTACAAAGACCTAAAACTATCTCTATCCAGGGTTTCTACATGGATGATACAGAGATTACTAACAACGAGTATCGTCAATTCGTATACTGGGTCAAAGATTCTATCGCTCATACAATGCTAGATCACATCTACGAAGATGATCTGGGCAATGAATATGTCGACTGGGATTATGAAATTGACTGGACTGACGAAACATTAGAAGACATGTTTTATCAGGGAGACGATAAGTTCGCTGGTAAAACAGAGATTGACGTTGAACAACTTCAGTATGAATTCCAATGGTATGATTGGCAAAAAGCAGCTCACGACAAAAATTCTAGCCGTACTGCACATATTAAGCGAGAAACGGTTAAAATTTACCCTGACACTTTAGTTTGGATTCGTGATTTTGCTTACTCATATAACGAGCCAATGACTCGTAACTACTTCTGGCACCCTGCTTTCGATGATTATCCGGTAGTTGGTGTTTCTTGGGAAATGGCTAATGCTTTTAGTTATTGGAGAACTAAACTGTGGAACTCTTACCAAGCAGAAAATGGTATCAACTCAGAAGACTTCCGTCTTCCGACAGAGCACGAATGGGAATATGCAGCACGTGGTGGTCACGATATGGCTCCTTTCCCATGGGGTGGATACTACATCCGAAATGCTAAAGGATGTTTATTAGCGAACTTCAAACCTGGTCGTGGTAACTACCCAGAAGATGGTGGTTTGTATACTGTAAAAGCAGATGCTTACTTCCCGAATGACTACGGTTTATATAATATGGCAGGTAATGTTGCAGAATGGACTTCTTCAGCTTATCACGAAAATGCTTACTCTTTCTTACATGATTTGAACCCTGATATGCGTTATGATGCTGCTGATGATGAATCTGAAGCACAAAAACGTAAAGTTCTTCGTGGAGGATCTTGGAAAGATATTATGTTCTTCCTTCAAACAGGAACACGTCACTGGGAGTATCAAGATACTACAAAATCCTATGTAGGATTCCGTAATGCACTTACATTCTTAGGTCGCTCAGTAAACGACTTCTAAGGAAAAATAAAATTTAACTAAAAGGTATGTGTAACTTTACTCATACCTTTTAGTTAAATAAGTATAAAGGCTTATCGATCAGACCCTTACCCACCTGAAAATATTTTAATCAACTAAGTGTTACTTTTTACCGAACGGGCGTTATGCCCACGGGATTACTTTATAAATAACCCTGTTTAATTTTAATTTTAACTAACCTATTAAATATTTTACAATGAGTTTCGTAAAAGCAAAATGGTTCAAATACCTTAAAAACTTACTAATTGGTGTTGGTGCAGCTGTCGTACTAATGGGAGCCCTTTTTAAGTTGGAAAGTCTTCCAGGAGCAAGTACAATGTTGACCGTCGGTCTTGTAATTGAGGCGTTTATTTTCTTATTCTTAGGTATTATCGGACCAGATAAGGACTATTACTGGGAAAAACTATATCCAGGTTTGGATGATTATCACTCTCGAATTGCTCCGTTAACGGAAGGTGCTGTTGGAGAATCTACTCCAGGTCTTAACGGTGAAATCGTTGAGCAACAACTAGGAGGAATGTTATCAGAGCTTCAGACTATGTCAAGTTCTTTAGGTTCACTAAAAGCTTTACAGGAAGTTGATTTCTCTGGAACTGGAGAGCAATTAAAGACTATGTCTAATTTCTATACTCGTATGAACGAGGCAATGGCTAATTTGAATGATTCTTTAGAAGATACTGCAAAATATAAAGATCAATTGCAGGCATTGAACCAGAATCTTGGCTCATTGAACTCTGTATATGGCAACGTACTTTCTGCGATGTCTAATATCGGAAACAAATAGTAATTAGAATCCTATTTTGAGAACCTTAGTCTAAACAATTGTTTAGATTTTAAATAAAGAGCAATATGTCAATTCCTAAGGAACCGCGGCAGTTGATGATTAACCTGATGTACCTGGTACTCACGGCACTGCTTGCACTTAATGTTTCTGCAGAGGTAATGAACGCTTTCAAAGTTATCGATGATAGTTTGGTTGCCTCTAATACAACTACTGACAAAGCACTTGATGAACAACAAGCTGCTTTGAACAATCTTCTTCAAGAAGAATCAAAAGCTAAATTCAAGCCTCTTGGTGAGGGTGTATCTGCTATTCGAGCAGAAGTAAAAGCTTTTAATGCTTATGTAGAAGAAATCAAAGACCAATTGGTCGACCTTTCTGGTGATAAGAATGGTGTTAACGATGACGGAGATTATATGTATCCGGACAATCCAGCCAAACGTATCCCTAAAGGTAAAAAGAACAAAGATGTGACGACTCGTTACCTTGTACTTGAGGGTAAAGGAACCGAGTTAGAAACAAAAGTTCGGGAGACTACTGATAAATTAGTAGAAATCTATTCTAATACAATTTCTCAACCTGAAAATGCGAAGGCATTTGGTTTCAGAAAACCTAACGGTGCTGTTGATGAGGAGGCTGTACAAAAGAATATTGATGCTTTCCGTTCAAATATTTCTTTGAAAATCGATGATAACTGGCAAGAAGTTGCTGGTGAAGACAAGAAAAGCTGGGCAGAGTTTCGTTTTAAGCAAATGCCAGTAATTTCTACGCTACCATTATTAACGAAATTTCAGACTGATGCTAAGAACGCAGAAGCGTTAGCAGTTGGTAAACTTTCGGAGTTAGCTGGTGGTAAAGAGATCGTCTTTAACCAATTCTTCCCGGTAATTAATGCTAAAAAAGCATACGTAATTAAAGGTGAGCCATTTGAAGCAGAGATTTCTCTTGGAGCATATAGCTCTGATATCCCTGCTGCAAACATTAACCTTACTGTTGACGGTAAACGTTTACCAGTAGGTAATGATGGTAAAGCTTCGTATAAAGTGAACACAAGTTCTACGGGTACGAAGACAATCAACCTTTCTGCAAGAGTTACGAATCCATTAACTATGGAGGTTTCTGATGCGAAATCTACTTATCAATATGAAGTAGGTGTACGTTCAGCGACTGTAGCTGCAGAAAAAATGAATGTATTCTACATTGGAGTAGAGAATCCTGTATCTGTTGTTGTTGCGGGAGCGAGTAGTAATGAAATTAAAGTTAGCGGATCAGGAGTAAATATTCGTAAGTCAGGAGGTAGTTATATTGCCACTGGTGATCGTCCTGGTGAAGCTACTGTAACAGTATCAGGTGGTGGACTTCCAGCAACACCGTTTAAATTCCGTGTAAAGAGAATTCCTGACCCGGTTGCTCGTTTGAGTAAGAGCCAAGGTGGCGCAATGGGTACTGGAGAGTTCAAAGCACAGGGTGGTGTAGGAGCATTCTTAGATAACTTTGATTTCGACGCAACATGTAAAATTCAGGGATATACCCTAACTTACGTGGCCAAGCGTCAGGATCCTGTAGAATCTGTTAATCCAGGTCCTCGTTACAGCGACAAGTCAAACCGTCTTGTTAGCAAAGCGAAACCAGGTGACATTTACTACTTTGATAATGTAAAAGCACGTTGTCCAGGTGATAAAGCTGGACGTACCATCAACTCAATGGTATTTAAAATTAAATAAAGTTGCAGGATCAGGCGCTATTTGGAACCATTTTAGCGTTTGATCCTACAATGGAACTACACTTAACTTATTTAAACTAATTTGAGTCATGAAGATCGTTTTGAAAATTCTTACACTTTGTTTACTCAGTATTTTTACAACTAATATTGCTTTCGCGCAAGTACCGGAGGCTGTAAAAACTGAATCCAGTGAGCCCGATGAGGATGGACCATTAGATGATATCGTTGATAAACGTATCATTGAGGACCGCAGGGTATTACCTTATCAACCTTTACGGGAAGCAGATATTTTCTGGGAAAAGCGGATTTGGCGAGTAATCGACATTCGTGAGAAAATGAATCTTCCTTTTGCTTATCCGGAGCGTCGGTTCTTTTCCATTTTAATGGATGCTACATCCAATGGTGATGTTACAGCATATAGCACCGAAGATGATAAGTTTTCGAATAAGCTACTACCGGAAGAGATTCAATCGATTGGATCTTCGACTGATACTATTACAACCTTTGATCCGGAGACCTACGAGGAAACCATCAAAGTAGTTAGTAATGATATCAATCCTGATGATGTTAAGCGATTCCGTGTAAAAGAAGTTTGGTTCTTCGATGAAGAAACTTCTACACTTCAGGTTAGAATTTTAGGAATTGCTCCATTATTGGATGTATATGACGATAATGATAACTTCAAGTTTGAAAAGCCTTTATTTTGGGTTTATTATCCAGAATGTCGTGAAATCCTTGCTCGTGAGCAGGTATTTAACGTAGGTAATGATGCGAGCCCAACTACTTGGGAAGATCTTTTGGAGATGCGCTACTTTGCGAGTTACATCTACAAACAATCAAATGTAAGAAATGATCGTCTTCAGGATTATCTTTCTGGTATCGATATCTTACTTGAAGCAGATAAGATTAAGAAATCAATCTTCAACTTTGAACACGATCTTTGGTCGTACTAAACGAAGCTCAAAAAATATAAAAGCCACGGTGATACATTCATCGTGGCTTTTTTGTTTTATATCAAGTGGAAGTAATCATCCTAGCTGGTACGTATATATTCCCAGGCACTCTGATACAGCCCTTTTTGATCCGCATACTCCAGAAAGCTGCTATAGAAAGCATCTCCTCCGATGGTAGCACTATCGCCAATGATAATTAATTTTTTCTTTGCTCTGGTCATCGCTACGTTCATACGCCGATAATCTTTCAGAAAGCCAATATCGCCTTTAGAATTAGAACGAACCAGTGAAATATACACGATATCACTTTCTTGCCCCTGAAATCCATCGATCGTGTCTACCCTTATTTTTAGTTCTTGAAGAGATTCATCCTCTTTTACAGCTGTTTTAATATATTCGACTTGCTCTCGATAAGGAGAAATAATAGCCAATTGTGGCTGCTCACCTTCTACAAAATAGCTTGTAAGCTGATATAAGTGTTCTCTGAGGATACTAAATTCATCCGGGTTAAAACGACTTTGGAATTTAGGGTTTACCCGTTCATCAAAGCCGCAGCCCGCAGTATCAATAAAAACTAAACCGGGAGTGTCTCCAATATTAATGTTTGCATTTGCCTCATTTGCGACCAATGCATTTTGATAAAAATGTTGATTTGAGAATCCCATGATCGTTTTATTCATCCGATACTGCATGGTTAACAAGGTAATCATAGGAAGCCGTTCAATACTTTTCTCTATCAATGTTTTGTCCAATCCCATGGACTTTGCCTTCATAGATTTGATTGTCGGAGGAAGCTGGAGCGGATCGCCGGCCAGTATTACTTTAGAAGCTTTGAGGATAGGAATCCAGGTGGCGGGCTCCAGAGCTTGAGCCGCTTCGTCGATGATTGCTGTGCGGAATTTTATGGAGCTTAAAATTTTGTTCGAGGCACCTACTAAAGTAGCAGTAATCACATTTGAACTACTGAGGATCTGATCGATCAGTCGTTCTTCCAGATGGTTTGCCCAAGCGCTAAGTTCTTTGGCTTCTTGTAAAAGGTGACGGCGTTCATTACGTTCTTCGTGACCAAACTTACGTTTGAAGCGACGGGCATTTCGGCGATTTTCTGCAGCTTGTATTTTTACTTTTTTGATGTTTTTACTTTCCGGGTGAGCAGAAAGTTGGGCATCAATCGTATGTTGAATGAGGGATTCATCAACTCTGGAAATATTGCCAATTCTGGTAACTTTTAGTCCCTCCGCAGCAATCCTTTCTGTTAGTAAATCGACCGCTGTGTTACTGGGTGCAGTGACCAGGATATTCATCTCCCTTTTGGAGAGGAGTTTTATGGCTTGTACGAGGGTTGTTGTTTTGCCGGTTCCCGGAGGTCCATGAATAATTGCAACATCCTGGCTATTGAGGATTTGATTTGTTGCCTTATTCTGAAATTCGTTTAAAGTAGGAATATTAACAGGTATGTCAGAAGGTTGGAAAGAGTTTTCTTGTTTGCCTAAGAAAATATCTCTTAATTCAGCAAGTCGATTTCCTTTAGCCTCCATTACAGCTTTTAGCGCTTTTTCCATTTCCAGGTAAGTCCGCTCATCGAATAATAAATCGACTCCAAGCATACCAACACTTAACCAATCGGGGAGATCCCGACTGTTAAGTACAATTTTCATTTTATTCTTTTCCACAAAGTTGATCACACCCGTACGTTCAGGTTTGTGTACGCCTGGCTGACCGCAATAAAAATTGACTGTTTTTCCGGAGCGGAAATGATGAGGTTCATTACTTCCTTTATGTCTTTGAACGACTACGAAGGCGCGTTCTCCATAAGTATAGCCTGAGCTTAATATTTCCAGCGGATTCCAGGTATAACCTTGTTTACGTTTTTCGTCAAGAGAAAGAGATTGGATACGATCTTTAAATCGTTCAAAATCTTGAGTTTTTTCCTCCTGGAGTGCGTCGAAAAGCTGCGAGAGTTCTTTGTCAATAGCAGACATATAAGGGAATAGTATTTATTAGGCGTAAAAGTAATGAAGTTACTTTAGTATTAAGAATTTGATGTACTTATCACATAAATTAAGGCTTGTCAGATAGGATATAAAAGGGAGATTACTAAAGAGAAGTTTTTAGCTTTATCGGAATAGTTAACTGGCGTATAATATTAGTTGTGAATGAATGGATGAAAATTATAAAGCATACGAATAAACCAAGCTCTACAAAACTTCTCTGAATTACATTATATTTACTTCTCAAGAGTAAACTATACAATGCGATTATTCAAACGATTCCCCTTTTATCGGCAGCTGGATAAGATGGACTGTGGTCCCTCTTGTTTGCGGATGATCGCAGAGTTCTATGGCAAAACATACAGTCTCCAATCCCTTCGGGAGCGGAGTTACCTCGATCGGGAAGGCGTATCATTACTTGGGATCAGCGAAGCTGCCGAAAGTATTGGAATGCGAACCCTGGTCGTGAAAATGCCTTTCATAAAAGCATCTGATGAAGAATTGGGTATTCAGGATGTACCTTTACCTGCTGTAGCACACTGGGAGCAGAACCATTTTATTGTGGTAATTAAAGCGACCAATAAGCATGTATGGGTAGCTGATCCTGCACAGGGGAAGCTGAAACTTTCCCGAAGTGACTTTGAGCGTGGATGGTTGAGTGATGGTAATCAGGGTGTGATGCTCCTTTTGGAGACATCGCCTGATTTTTATGCAGAAGAAGGGGAGAAGGTTAAGAAAACAGGGCTTGGCTTCTTATTTAAATATTTTCGACCCTATCGAAAGTTGGTTACTCAGCTATTAATCGGTTTGGTGTTAGGGAGTATCTTTCAATTAGCATTTCCTTTTTTAACGCAGGCTGTTGTTGATATCGGTATCGATAATCAGGATATCAATTTTATATACCTGATTCTGATTGCTCAGTTAATGCTTTTTCTATCTCAAACGGCGGTCAATGTTATTCAGAGTTGGATATTATTGCATATAGGAACCAGAGTGAATATTAGTATCCTGTCAGATTTTCTGATCAAATTAATGCGCTTACCTATTGCTTTTTTTGATTCAAAAATGACCGGTGATCTATTACAAAGAGTGTATGATCATGAGCGGATCAAACTATTTCTTACCACGGCTACCTTAGCGACTATTTTTTCTTCTTTTAATCTGATTGTCTTTGGAGTAGTGCTGGCGGTCTATAACTGGACGATCTTTTTAATATTTCTTTTTGCAAGTATACTCTACATAGCCTGGATTACTTTCTTTTTGAAAAAGCGGAAAATAATTGATTATCAGAACTTTGAACAAAATTCTGAAAATCGAAATGCTTTGATCGAGTTGATTCAGGGGATGCAGGAGATTAAACTGCAAAACAGTGAGCGCCGACGCCGATGGCAGTGGATGAATATTCAAGCGAAGATATTCCGGGTAAATATTAAATCCTTAACGCTTACTCAATATCAAGATACTGGTGCAGCTTTTATTACACAGCTAAAGGATATCATCATTACTTTCTTTGCGGCTAAAGCAGTTATCGATGGGCAAATGACGCTGGGTATGATGTTGGCGGTACAGTATATTATTGGTCAGCTCAATGCACCACTTCAGCAGATGATTACTTTTATACGAAATATGCAGGATGCGGAGATTAGTCTGGAACGATTAGGTGAAATTCATCAAAAGGAAGACGAAGAATCAACGGATAGTCCGCAACTAGATATGTTGCCGGAAGAAAGGACCATTCGTTTTGAGAACGTAAGTTTTCAGTATAATAAGCTTTCGGATATGGTGCTTCAGGATATTAACCTGGAGATTCCGCAAGGAAAAGTCACCGCAATAGTAGGGACAAGCGGAAGTGGTAAAACGACTTTGGTAAAACTAATGCTAGGATTTTATCCGCCATCTCAGGGACGTATACGAGTCGGGAGTATCGGACTGGATAATATAAATAAGCGACTCTGGCGACATAAATGCGGTGCAGTGATGCAAGACGGATATATCTTTTCTGATACGATTGCCAATAATATTTCAGAGAGCGAAGGGACCGTAGATAAACAAAAATTATTACAAGCGGTAAAGACTGCGAATATTCAGCCGTTTATTGAAAACTTACCCTTACATTATAACACTATTCTGGGAGCGAAAGGAAACGGATTAAGCCAGGGACAAAAACAAAGAATTTTAATAGCCCGAGCAGTCTATAAGAGTCCGGAGTATTTATTTTTTGACGAAGCGACGAATGCACTCGATGCGAAAAATGAAAGAATCATCGTTGAGAATATGAATGACTTTTTTGAAGGTCGAACGGTTGTGGTAGTTGCCCATAGATTGAGTACCGTCAGGAATGCGGATCAAATCGTAGTCCTCGAACGCGGTAAAATTGTAGAGCGCGGAAGTCATGAGGAATTAGTAGATGCCAAAGGAGCTTATTTTCATTTGGTAAAAGATCAATTGGAACTGGGGTCGTAGTGGTTAGGGGAGTAGAGTGGCAGAGTAGCAGGGGGACAGTGTAGCAGGGGAACAGAGTGACAGGGGAGCAGTGAACAGGATAGCAAAGTAACAGGGGAACAGGGTAGTAGTGTAACAGGGAAGCAGGGTAGCAGTGAACAGGGTAGCAGAGTAATAGGGGAACAGGGGAACAGTTATAGCACTATTCTACTTTTTGATTTGTCCCTATGTTGAAATTTCTATTCACTAAGGATTTAAGCGAAATTGTAATAAGTCATTTTCTTAAAGCTTGACGAAATATTAAATATGATTTTCTTTTAGTCACATAATATATGCCAGAGCAAAATTATATCAATAATCCAGAGCAGATTCGCATCAATGAGCAACGCGAATTGCAGGCCTTGTTGGGTAAACCACCAGGGCGATTGCTGCATTACGGTATTACGATAGTTGGTATTGGTGTATGTGTACTTATTGCCGTTGGATGGTTAGTAAAATATCCGGATGTTGTCCCGGCTAGAATTCAACTGAGGACACAGGTTCCTCCGATCGAAGTGTATGCGGAGAGTGCGGGTAAGTTGAGGGAGTTTAGAGTAAAGGATAACGTTCAGGTAGAAGAAGGAGATATTATTGCGGTATTGGATGATCCGGCTAATTGGGAAGATGTAGAGGCTATCGATAATTTTTTAAATGCTCTGGAAGGAGATTTGTACAGCCGTTCAAAATTAAATGACCTTGAAGTTCCGCGAAATTTAGAACTAGGAGATTTACAAAATATTTATGCGGCTTTTATCAAACGTTATGATGAACATCTTTTCTTTTTGAGAAATAACAATAGTTTTAAACGGGTTGAGAATCTCGAAGTACAAATTGAAAAATTAAGTGATTTAGAAAAATCCCTGCAAGAACGGCAAGGTACCTTAAGTGATGTGGTTGAAGTTTCGGAAGAAGAGTATCAGCGTATGCAACAACTGTTGAGTTTAGGTGATGCCAGTAAGAGCCAGGTTGCAGAAGCAAAAGCAAAGTATCTTCAAACCAGACAAGACCTGGAGACCCTTAACGAAAACCTGCTAAATAATAAATTATTGATGGAGCGAACCAGAATGCAAATTCTGGAAATTAATCAATCGTATACCAATGATCGTTCGGCTGGCGTCCTGAGTATTAACGAAGAAGTGCAAAGAATGCAGGCTGCAATTGATCGTTGGCAACAGGCCTTTTTAATTCATGCACCGGTGAGTGGACGGGTATCCTTAAGTCGATTTCGTACACCGCAGCAGTATATTAATCAAAACGAATTATTGCTTACTCTTGTCCCTAGTTCGGCGACCAGTGTGATTGGTGAAGGTTATCTGCCTGCCAGAGGTTCGGGGAAAGTGGAGGTAGGGATGTCCGCTAATATCCGACTGAATGCTTATCCTTATCGCGAGTTTGGCAGTGTACAAGGGCAGGTCCAAAATATATCTTTGGTGCCTCAAGCCGAAGGCTTTCAGGTTTATTTTCAAGTCCCTGATCCTTTAGTAACTTCCTATGGCGATACTATTCCTTTTCAACAAGGGATGCAGGCGACGGCGAATATTGTCACGGAGGAGCGTAGGCTGTTGGCGAGAGTATTTGATCGTTTGTATAGTTTGGTGGTGAATGAGT